>CAJXDE010000138.1 GCA_913052635.1 uncultured Halieaceae bacterium | reverse complement strand
GCGGATATGTGAAGTCTGGATGGCGCCCTCGGGCATCTTCAATTCGCATCTGATCATGGCGAACTGCGTCGAACGCGCCGGCACCCAAGCCCAGAAGGAGCAGTTTCTGCCCAGATTCGCGGCGGGTGAACTGCGCGGTGGTATCGGACTCACCGAGCCCGATGCAGGATCGGACCTGCAAGGCATTCGCCTCGTTGCCAAGAGAGACGGCGATCACTATGTGCTGAACGGCACCAAAACCTGGATCTCTAACGGTATTAACGGCAATTGTCTCGCCGTACTGACCAAGACCGATCCCAGTGCCTCACCGCCGCACCGCGGTATGAGCCTCTTCGTCTGCGAGAAGGGTGAGGGTTTTAGCGTCGGCAAAAAGCTCAAGAAACTGGGTTACCGGTCGATCGACAGCGCCGAACTCATTTTTGAGGACTTCCGTGTCTCCGCTGACAACTTAGTAGGTGGAGAAGAAGGTAAGGGCTTCCAGCAAGTTGCGGGTGGCCTGGAGCTGGGGCGCATCAATATTGCGGCGCGCGGTGCGGGCATGGCGAAAGGCGCAACCAATATGGCGCTGCATTACGCGATGGATCGAAAAACCTTTGGCAAGGCCATTGCCGAGCACCAGGCCATTCAGTTGAAGCTGGCCGAAATGTCGACCCGGGCGGCTGCCGCTGAATTATTGGTGCATCAGGCCGCCGACAAGTTCGATCGCCACGAGCGATGCGATCTGGAAGCGGGTCAAGCCAAATTCTTCGCCTCAGAAGCGGCAGTGCAGAACAGCCTCGATGCAATGCGGGTCTTTGGTGGTTACAGTTACTCACCCGAATATGAGATCGAGCGTTTCTACCGAGACGCCCCGCTCCTATGCATCGGTGAGGGCACCAACGAGATCCAGCGGATGATCATTGCCAAACAAATGGTGGCGCGGGCCAGCTGATCAATCCAGTACCGTCATAAACTCCGCGGCATCCAGCCGCTCGGTGCGGTAGCGGTTCACCAGTGCATCTGGGTCTGCATAGCCAAGCGACATGCCGCAGACCAGCATCTGCTCATCGGGGGCCCCCAGAATGGGCATGACACTGTCGTAGTAAGAGCAAAACGCGGCCTGGGCGCAACTCTCCAGGTCCACTTCCCGGGCCGCCAACATGAACGACTGCAGGAACATGCCATAGTCGAGCCAACTGCCCTGCTCCATATCTCGATCAATGGTAAAGAAAAGTCCCACCGGCGCGCCAAAAAACTGATAGTTCTGAACGCGATATCGCTGCACCGCTTCGATGTCTTTCCTTTCTATACCCAATAAGCCATAAAGGCCGAACCCCGTTTGGCGACGCCTACCGATGTAGGGTTCGCGCCATGCGCGGGGGTAGTAGTGGTACTCGTATTCGCCCTCGTCACCTGACAGGTACCGCGCCTCGCAGGCGTCAGTGATGCGAGCCTTGGTCTCTCCACGCACCACGTAAACATGCCACGGTTGGATATTGGATCCAGACGGAGCGCGCCCCGCGACACTCAACAGTGATTGAATTTGCTCATCGCTAACGGGTTTATCGGGGAGGAAGGACCGGATGCTCTGCCGGCCAACGATGGCCTCACTAACGCGCACAGTTTACCTCAAGCGCTCTGCTTGGATAACCAGGTGTGGGCTCTTCCACCCTGAGGAGCGCCGATCATCTCGCTCAAAAGCGCAACGGCCTCCAGCAGCTTGGGCATATTGAGTCCGGTATCGTAGCCAATCGACTCGCACAGCATGACCACATCTTCAGTGGCCACATTGCCTTTGGCGCCGGGCGCAAAAGGGCAACCCCCTAACCCCCCTGCCGAGGCATCGAACTGACGGACACCCGCCTGCAGTGCCGCATAAACGTTGGCCAGGCCCATGGCACGGGTATCGTGAAAGTGGCAGCCCAACCGTTCAGGTCCGTATCGATCAACAAGCTTGTTCATCATGGAGTGAACGACGGCAGGATTGGCGGCGCCAATGGTATCGGCAATCATTAATCGCGCCGGCCGGTGTTGCATCAGGCGGTCCACCTGCTCCAGCACCAGCGATTCCTCAACAGCTCCTTCGTAGGGGCACTCAAACGCCACGGCGAGATAGGCGTGGATGTCGATGCCCTCTGCTGCCGCACGATCCAAAATCTCCTCCCCCATGACGAAGGTATCCTCGAGGCTTTTGCGGATATTGTTCTGGTTCATCTCTTCGGTGGCAGCGAGCGCGATGGCATGGCTGCGAATCCCCGCCATGACCGCGAGCTCATAGCCCTTCATGTTGGGCACTAGCGCACTGTAGGTGAGATGAGCCAGAGGCAAATTGGCGGCGATTTCGTCTGTGCCCGACATCTGCGGCACTGCTTTTGGTGATACGAAGGACCCGATCTCTAGCTCGGGCACGCCGGTCTCGGCGAGGGCGCCCAAGAGTGCGATCCGCTGCTCAACAGTGAGGTGCTTGGGCTGCGCCTGAAGCCCGTCGCGGGCGGCAACCTCTTTGATAATCACCCTCTCAGCCATAGTTATCTCCTTCTGCGGGGGGCAGGAAGCTCCGCCAACTGCACCCGGCGGCGCCAAGTGTAACGCCACTGGATCAGCGCCACCACTCAGGACTTATGTGCGGACCTAGCTCGACGCCAATTTGCGGGCGGCGTCAACAATGGAAGCGGCGTCAACCTTAAAGTGGGCGCGGAGATCCGAGCGCCGCTCACTCATGCCAAAGCCATCGGTGCCCAAAGCGGTAAACGATCCCTTTATCCAACTGGCGATCATGCGCGGCAAGGCACGGACGTAATCCGTTGTGGCTACGGTAGGCACATCGGTCTCGGGGAAAATCGTGTCCAACCACGCCGGTTCAGCAGCACCTGACAGCTCCGCTCGCTCAGCATCACGCGCCAGTTCCGCATAGCTGGTGATGCTGTATACGGCGACCGAGTAGCCCTCTTCCCTGAGGGTCGCCGCGGCCTGCATCACTTCAAACAGAATCGTGCCGGAGCCAAGAAGATTGACACGCGGTCCGTCGCCCGCGGCGGGCTCCAGCAAATATCCGCCCCGCACAACGCCCTCGGCGAGATCGACATGATCCGGTCGCGCGGGCATGGGCAGCACCTCGTTGTACATCATCAGATAAAACAGCTCATCGTGATCCTCGACAAACATCCGCTGTATGCCAAAGCGAACGAGAATTGCCAATTCCCAGGCGAAGGCAGGATCGTAGGTGCGTACCGAGGGTACGGTGCTGGCTAGAATCGGCGAGTGCCCGTCCTGATGCTGGAGACCCTCGCCGTTCAAGGTGGTCCGGCCCGCCGTACCCCCCAACAGAAAGCCCCGGGCCATCATGTCGGCAGACGCCCATATCATGTCGCCTACGCGCTGGAAGCCAAACATCGAGTAGAAGATATAGAAGGGAATCGTAGGCACCGCGAAAGTGGCGTAAGCGGTGCCCGCGGCGATAAACGAGGCAATCGCGCCCGCCTCGCAGATACCCTCCTGCAGAATCTGTCCGTCAATGGCCTCCCGATAGCTATTGAGTGCCTCTGCGTCGACCGGGGTATACCGCTGACCGTCAGGCGAGTAGATCCCCGCCACTTTGAACAGTGCATCCATGCCAAAGGTCCGCGCCTCATCCGGCACAATCGGCACAATAAATTCGCCCACCTCAGGGTCTTTCAGGAGTTTGGTCAGCAAACGCACCATGGCAGTGGTAGTAGAGAGGCTGCGCGACTCGCTACCCGCATCAAAGGTCGTGAAGATCGCCGCATCCGGCGCCTTAAGGCTGGCAGCGGGCACCTCGCGGCGCGGTAAGTAACCACCCAGTGCCTCCCTGCGCGTTCGCAGGTATTGGAGTTCCTCGCTGTCCTCCTCAGGACGGTAAAAATCGGCTCTAGCAATCGCCTCATCGTCGAGGGGTATCCCCCAGCTACGCGCGCAAGCGATCCGCTCCTCATGACTCAAGTCTTTCTTTTGATGCGCGGTATTCCGGCCCTGCAAGGCAGACCCCATGCCATCGCCCTTGACGGTTTTGACGAGGATGACGGTCGGACGATCCTCACTCTCGCAGGCCCGGCGATAAGCGGCATAGAGCTTTTTAGGGTCCTGCCCTCCTCGCTTGATCTGCGCGACCTCTGCATCGGTGAGGGTATTCATGAGTTGTTCTAGACGGGGGTCACCGTGCACCCAGTGCTCGCGCTGCTCGTCGCCGGGAAGTATCGAATAGCGCTGATAGTCGCCGTCGAGGCACTCCTCCATGCGATGGCGCAGCACTCCCTCGTGATCCGAGGCAAGCAGCGCATCCCAACCACTGCCCCAGATCACCTTCAGGACCTGCCAGTCGGCGCCGCGAAACGCCCGCTCCAGCTCCTGAATGATCTTGCCGTTACCGCGGACCGGTCCGTCGAGGCGCTGCAGATTGCAGTTGACGACAATCACCAAATTGTCGAGCCGCTCACGGGCGGCGATATTTATGGTGCCCAGCACCTCAGGCTCATCGGCCTCACCGTCGCCAATAAAGCACCAGATCCGCGCGTCATCGGCCGCCAGCAGTTCACGATGCTGCAGGTACTTGGCAAACCGCGCGATATAGATCGACATGGGCACGGACAGGCCCATGGACGCGTTGGGCACCTGCCAGAACTCGGGCATGGATCGAGGATGCGGGTAGGAAGGCAAACCCCCGCCCTCTCCCAGCTCACGTCGGAAATTACGCAGCTGCTGCTCGGTCAGCCGACCTTCTAGATAGGCTCTAGCATAGATACCAGGCGCGGCGTGCGGCTGAGGGAGCACGAGATCTCCCCGACCTTCGGCGCTGAAAATATGATGAAAGGCCGTCTCCATGGCCGTGGCAGCAGAGGCGTAGGTCGCAATGTGCCCACCCAAACCGGCACCTTCGTCCTGCGCCCGCAGGATCATGGCGGCCGCGTTCCACCGAATAACATTTTCGATGCGTTTCTCGAGCTCGAGATCTCCGGGGTATGGCGGCTGCTCGTCAGGAGAAATCGTGTTGATATACGGGGTGTTCAGTAAAGCATCGGAGAGCGTAACGCCCTGATCGATGCTGTATTCCTGAAGGCGCCTTAGTAGTGCCCTTACGCCCTCGTCACCATATTCGCGCCGGATGTCCTCGAGCGCTGATTGCCACTCGGGCCAATCCGCGTCAATGACGGCACTCACGTCGATAGGCACCTGAGGCGAGGCTTCATCCATAGAGCACAGCCTTCCTCACGAGGTGGTCAGTCCTTGCCGGTCGATATCGAATGAGATCACTCATCATGAGATAGTAACGAGGACACCCCTGAGGAGGCCAGCCATGTCAGACCGAAAAGCATTGGACAGAATCGACGGCGGGATGGGGAAACATCCGGCATTGATTATTGTCGACATGGTGGTGGGGTTTACCGACCCAGAATGTCCATTGGGTTCGGAAGCCGACGCCGTGGTGGCAGCCAATGTTGAGCTGATGAACGCCTTCCATCGGGCGGAACTGCCTGTCGTCCTGACCACCGTGATCTATCATAACGCCGAGCAGGCTTGCGTCTTCCGAGCAAGGGTGCCGGCGCTCAACCTACTGACCCCCGACTCAGAATGGGTCAAGTTTGATCCGCGAT
>CAJXDE010000137.1 GCA_913052635.1 uncultured Halieaceae bacterium | reverse complement strand
CCGGCTCCGTCTGTTGATCCTCACCACCCTGATAGCCTAAAGTGCGATGACTTGTTCGGAACAAGTGAATGCGCGCCGCGCACTCAGAACCATAACGATTTTGTCGCGAGAGGACTCCAACCATGCCGTCAGCCGAAGACCGCCTCACCATCTCTGAATTGTTGAACCGAATGGCCTACTACTACGATGAGAATCATCTCGATGATCTCGCCGCCTGTTTTGCGACCGATGCCGTGATGAGCATGCAGATTGCCGGGGGCGACATGGTCGGGCCATTTGAGGGGCGTGACAGCATCATGGAGCTATACCGGGGCGCCAAATCGAGCCAGACCGATGTGCGGCGTCATAACATCACTAACATCATGTTTGATGCTTCCGAAGATGCTCTGGCGGTCACCTCATACCTGACCCTGTTCGCGACCGAGAACGCCGAGACCAAGCTACTGACCTCCGGGGTTTACCGCGATCAGGTCGGACAAATCGATGGTGAATGGAAAATCGCCCGACGCCACATCGATCTTGACAGCGCCTACTGAATCCCTGCCATGAACCTCGGCCGCATCCCTGCCAAAACCGCGCTCCTCGACCCTAAGCGCGAGGCGCTGATCGATATCCCCAATAACCGGCGCATGACCTTTGGCGCCCTCGACGAACGCGTTCGCCGGCTCGCGAATGCGTTCTGCGATGAGCTCAAACTCAACAAGGGTGATCGCATTGCCATTCTCTCAAAGAACTGCATCGAGTACATGGAGGTGTTTTATGCCTGTGCGCGCTGCGGCCTGATTGCCCAGCCGCTCAATTGGCGGCTGAGTGAGCCCGAGATGGCGCGGATTCTTGAGGACGGCGAACCCGCCGTGCTGATTGGCTCAGTGGAGTATGCCAAGCTAACGGGCAGTCTCGCCAAAGCTGCGAATACCCCCGCAACACTGGTTTTCACCGCTGCCGCTGACTGCGACTACGAGCAATTGATCGCTGCAGCGAGCGATTCGGAACCCGCAGCATCTGCCGGGGTCACCGGGGATGATCCGGTGCTCATCCTCTACACTGGCGGCACCACCGGCGAATCCAAGGGCGCTCTGCACTCCCACCACTCGCTGTATATGGGCATGCTGAATCAATCTATCGCCGAGCGCATCGTGCCCACCGATGTTTACATGCTCACAGGGCAAATGTTTCACATTCCTGTGGCGCTCGCCATGAACTACATGGCCCACGGCTGCCCCGTGGTATTAATCAACTTTGACGCCAAACTCGCGCTGGATGTGATTCAACAAGAGCGGGTGTCGGCGTTTCTGGGCATCACCACCATGATCAACTGGATGATGGCGGTGGAGGGCTTTGAAGATTACGACCTCAGCAGCCTACGGAACTTCCAATATGGCGGCGGCCCCATGCCGCGCTCAGTGGTAGAAGCAGCGCTCAAGGCTTTCCCCTGCACCATGATTCAGGGTTACGGCCAGACAGAGGGCATGACCATGACCTTTTTGTCGCAGGAGGATCACCAGCGCGCCGTCGCCGGCGACCATCCCGAGCGGCTGGGGTCATGTGGCCGGGAGGGCTTTGTCTCCGAGATCCGTGTCGTCGACCCAGAAGGCGAACCCGTTCCCAGAGATGGCCAAACCGCGGGCGAAATTGTGGTGCGCTCCGAGGCCAACATGCTGGGATACTGGCGCCGACCAGATCTCACCGAGCAGACGCTCCGCAGTGGCTGGATGTGGACCGGTGATATTGCCACCTGGGATGCAGAGGGCTACGTGTTCATTGTCGACCGTGCTAAGGATATGATCATCTCCGGCGGCGAAAACATCTACAGCACTCAGGTCGAGGCGGCGATTCACCAGCACCCTGCCGTGCTTGAATCCGCGGTGTTCGGCATTCCAGACGACTCCTGGGGCGAGGCAGTAAAGGCCGTGGTCGTCCTGAAACCCGGGCAGACTGCAACCGAGGAAGAGATTATTGCCGAGGCGAGCAAGCATCTTGCCTCCTATCAAAAACCGAAGTCCGTCGACTTCGTCGATGCATTGCCCAAGGCGCCCACCGGCAAGATCCTCAAACGGGATCTGCGCGACCCCTACTGGCAGGGTGAGACCCGTCAGGTATGAGCGGACTGCTCTCAGAAGATGTGCTGTCGCACATTGGTACACAGAGCGCGCCCCGGCGAGAGATCGCAACGCGGAGGGATATACGCAAATACGCGATCGCCACCGACAACCGGCAGGCGAAGTATCTTGATGGCGATGTGGCGCCACCCCTCTTTCATCTGCATTTATTTTGGGACGTCGTCCCGCTCGATAAGCTCTCGCCGGACGGCGTTTCGATTGACTCACTGCTGCCCAAGTTCCCGCTGGAAAAAGCGATGGCGGGCGGCCTAGACATCACCTATCACAAGCCAATTAAACCTGGCGATTGGCTCACTGCAACCCGGACCTTAACCGATATCTATGAAAAAGCCGGTCGCAGCGGACCCTTAATCTTCTATGAAGTGTTGATGGAAGTGCGGGACGATTACGACGAACTGGTGGTGACCGAGAAGACCACAAGGATTCTGCGATGAGCCCTGCACCCGTCGTTGGTATGGCCATACCGGAGCGGCAGCACTGCTGCGACGAAGTGCAGCTGATGCTCTACAACGCCTCGCTCTGGAACGGGCACCGCATCCACTTTGACATGCCCTACTCCACCGAGGTCGAGGGCTACCCCGGCCTTGTCGTGGCCGGTCCACTGATGGGCGACTGGCTGCATCAAGTGGTCGACGAATGGTTGGGCGACGCAGGCATGATTACCGGCATTGAATACTCCAATCGCATTGCGGCCTACGTTGGCGAAACGGTGACCGCAGGCGGCACCGTCACGGCCTATGACGAGGGCACCGGCCAAGTGACGCTGGAAGTGTTCGTGAAGAACGCGTGCGACGAGGTGCTCACCCCTGGCGTGATCACCGCGCGATTAATGTTGGCGAGCTGAGAACGATGAGCGCGCCGGGACTGGGTGGAGAGTTTGCGCTGATTGGCATGGCAGAGAGCGCCGTGGGTATCGTGCCGGACAAAAGCCCCCGCGAGCTCTGCGTGCAGGTCACCCTCGATGCCCTCAAAGATGCGGGCCTGACCCTCGCTGAAGTCGACGGACTCATCACCTGCAACGCCTTCGCCGAACCCATCATGTATCACGCCGAGGCGGTCGCGGAGTATATTGGCTGGCAGCCTCGACACTGTGTCACCGTCAATACCGGTGGCGGTACCACTTTCATGGCGCTCAACATGGCGGCGGCTGCCATCCAGGCAGGCATGGCCGAAACGATCGTCGTTGCGATGGCAGATAGCCTACGCAGCTTCATGACCCGCGATCAGGCCATGGTGGTGCAATCGAGCTCGGGACACCCCCACTACGAACAACCCTATGGACCCACTGTCCCTGCTTATTACGCACTGATCGCCCGCGCTCACATGAATCAGTTCGGCACCACCGAAGCCCAGTTTGCCGAGGCCGCGGTGTCTTGCCGGGCCTGGGCCAGCCAGCACCCCAGAGCTCAGATGCGCGACCTCATCTCGGTCGAAGACGTGATGAACTCCCGCGCGATCGCCGACCCGCTCAAAGTCCTGGATTGCTCGCTGGTATCCGATGGCGGTGCGGCGGTGGTGATCACCCGCAAAGACCGTGCAAAAGATGGACCCCATAAGCCCGTCACCCTGCTGGGTTACGGCGAGGGGCACTCCTACGAACACATCAGCCAGGCCAAAGACCTGACGACGTCTGCCGCAGTGCAATCGGGTCGTGCCGCCTACGCCGAGGCAGGACTCACGCCCGACGATATTGATCTTTTGCAGCTCTATGACTGCTTCACCCCCGCCCTGCTCATGCAAATCGAGGATCTCGGCTTTTGCGGCAAGGGTGAGGGCGGCGCCTGGCTGGCCAGCGGCATCAGCCGGCCCGGCGGCAGCAAACCCATGAATACCCACGGAGGCATGCTGTCCTATTGTCATCCGGGCAACCCCGGAGCGATGTTCGGCCTCACCGAAGCAATCACCCAGATGCGGGGCGACGCGGGTGAACGGCAACTGCCCAATATGCGCACGACACTGTGCCATGCGCAGGGCGGCATTATGTCGAGCCACGCGACCATCATTCTCGGTGTAGAAGACTGACCGTGGCCAAGCCTGTACCCCGCCCCACGCCGACCGAGCAGCCTTTTTACGATGCCTGTGCAGCGGGCAAGCTGGTACTGCAGCGCTGCCAGACCTGTGGTCACACGCTGTTTTATCCACGCACCCACTGCGATGCCTGCCAAAGTGATCAGCTGGTGTGGGAAGACGCCAGCGGTGCTGGCATCATTGCCAGTTACACGGTGGTACGCCGGGGCGTCTCTGCCGACTTTGAGGCGCCTTATGTAATTGCCCTGATCGACCTCGCCGAGGGCCCGCGCATGATGAGTCAGATCATCGACGCAGACCCCGACGCGCTTGCGGTGGGGCTCTCGGTCAAGGTGGACTTTGCAGCGTGGTCAGAAGACATCACACTGCCCGTATTTCGATTACACCCCGCGTTAGATGTCGGGGACGCCTGAACACAGGCGTTGCCCAAGAGAGAAGACGATGAACAGCAAGATGATTCCCGTTGCCGTCATTAACCCCGATGCACCCGCTGAGAGTCTGGAGGCCAAACAGCCGGACATCAACAATGGTGCCGAAATTTATGGCAAAGACGGCTACTTCAGCGCGGAGCAGATGCGGCGCGAGTGGGACAAGATCTGGACCGAGAGCTGGCTCATTGCCGGGGTTAGCACCGATCTGCCTGAAGTCGGCGACTACTTTCTATTCCGCGTGCGCAGTGAATCGATCATCGTCACCCATACCGAGGACGGGATCACAGCGTTCTATAACGTCTGCCCCCACCGAGGCGCCCGACTGTTAACCGAGGAGCGAGGCAACAAGAAAGTCTTTGTCTGCCCCTTCCACAGCTGGAGCTTTCGCAATAATGGGGAGCTGCGCACCATCACCGATGAGGAAACCTTTCAGGAGCCCGTGATTTGCCACCGACCCGGACTCACGCCGGTGGCCTGTGAAGAGCACGCGGGGCTGATCTTCATCAGCATGTCTGACACCCCACTCCCGCTCAAGGAGGCCATTGGCCTCCCCGAGGGCTACCTTGAGAACTACCAGATAGACCAGATGCGGGTAGTGCGCCACGTGCGTAGCGAGTGGGGCTCCAACTGGAAAGTGGGCGTCGAGGCATTTTACGAGAGCTATCACCTGCACGCGGTGCACCCCGAAACCCGCGGCGTTATGGGCGATTTGAACGTGCAGTACGACTGCTACCCCAACGGCGCCAGCCGCATGATTGTGCCGCTGGGGCAACCCAGCCCAAGGCAGGCAGACCAGACCACAGTCAATGAAGGGCTGCAGTTCATGCTGCAGGAGGCGGGTGTAGATCCCGCCGGTTTCACTGGCACCGCGGCCGATGTGCGCGCCGCGATCCAGCAGGCTAAGCGGGAGCGGTCTGACCGTATTGGCCTAGGTTATGAGCGCTTCACCGATGGCCAGCTTTCAGATAGCTGGGCGACCGGGATCTTCCCCAACGTACAAATCGGCTGCCACCCCGAGGCCATTTTCTTGATGCGCTTCATCCCCCACGACACCGATCCCGAGCGCTTTTGGTACGACACTATGACGCTGATGTTCCCGGTGGATGATCCGAACTACTGCCCGCCCGGGTGGATGGGGTTGCCCGAGGGTACAGATGTCACCGGTAGCGTGCGACCCCAGACGGAGAGCTTTCTCATCGACGAAGACCCGGGTCTCGGTCTGGTGCTGAGCCAGGACGCCGCGTTTCTGCCCTCGGTGCAGGAAGGCATGCGCAGCAAGGCGTTCAAGGGACAACTCTGGGGCGAGCAGGAGCAGCGGCTGCGGCATTTCCATGTCGAA
>CAJXDE010000136.1 GCA_913052635.1 uncultured Halieaceae bacterium | reverse complement strand
TTCATCGTGTTGGAGGTGCAGACAAACATCACGTCGGAAAGATCGTAGTCGACCTCGAGATAGTGGTCGTTAAATGCGTGATTCTGTTCGGGGTCGAGCACTTCCAGCATGGCAGAAGCCGGGTCTCCTCGGTGATCCATCCCCATCTTGTCGATCTCGTCCAGCAGGAAAAGCGGGTTTCTCACGCCGGCTTTAGACATCTTCTGCAACAACTTACCGGGCATGGAGCCGATATAGGTTCGTCGATGACCTCTGACTTCTGCTTCATCGCGAACACCGCCCAGCGCCATTCTGATGAATTTTCGGTTCGTTGAGCGGGCAATTGATTCGCCCAGAGAGGTTTTACCCACACCAGGCGGCCCAACGAGGCAGAGCACGGGACCTTTCAATTTTCGCACACGCTTTTGAACGGCCAGGTACTCGAGAATGCGCTCCTTTACTTCATCGAGCCCGAAATGATCCTCGTCCAACACGGTCTGCGCCCGCTTTAGGTCGTGGCGGACTTTGCTGCGCTTGAACCATGGGATACTCACCATCCAGTCGAGGTAACCCCGCACGACAGACGCCTCGGCCGACATCGGTGACATCATCTTGAGCTTGCTCAGCTCAGCATTGGCCTTCTCTAGCGCCTCCTCTGGCATGCGTGCTTCCCTGATTTTGTTTTGCAATTCATCGACTTCATTCGGCGCGTCATCCATCTCGCCGAGCTCTTTCTGAATAGCCTTCATTTGCTCGTTGAGATAGTACTCGCGCTGGCTTTTTTCCATCTGCTTTTTAACCCGACCGCGGATGCGCTTTTCAACCTGAAACAGGTCAATCTCCGCGTCCATCAGGGACTGGAGATGCTCGAGGCGCCCTTGCACGTTAGCGATTTCGAGAATGTGCTGCTTCTCTTCTAGGTCAACGCCCATATGGGCCGAAATAGTGTCCGCGAGGCGACCCGGTTCATCGATGCCAGAAAGGGAAGTCAGCACCTCGGCAGGCACTTTTTTACTCAAGCCAACGTATTTCTCGAATTGCTCTACCGTCGTCTTGACCAAAGAGGCGGCGTCGCGCTCAGAAATGGAGTCGGCTTCAATCTGTCTGACCGACGCCACGGCAAATTGCTCATCGTCGTCAATGGCCAAGACCGCCGCACGATAACTACCCTCAACTAACACCTTAATCGTGCCGTCGGGCAGCTTAAGTAGCTGAAGGATGTTGGACACGGTGCCGACCTGGTACAGGTCGTCAACGCCCGGCTGATCATCAGACGCGTTACGCTGAGCCACCAGCAGTACCTGCTTGTTATCGAGCATGGCGTGCTCCAAGGCTTCGATCGATCGCTCGCGCCCGACAAATAATGGCAGCACCATGTGGGGGTATACCACCACGTCGCGTAGCGGCAGCAAGGGCAATTGGTGGTCGTGATCAGTCATCGTCTACTCCATTCCTATTGCCAATGTGAGGGCTCAGTGCGGCCTTTTAAAGGCCCACGGACATAAATAAGTACCCATAACGGGTCAAAATGGATTGATGAAGCCGCCCGAGGAGCGGCACAGATCGCTACTCTTCCGCACCCGCCGCGGCGGCACTGGGAGACTCGTAGACCAGAAGCGGCTCTGAATCGCCTTTGACGACCGATTCGTCGACAACAATCTTCGCCACATCCTGAGTCGAGGGAATGGTGTACATGGACTCCAGCAGAATGCCCTCGAGGATTGAGCGAAGACCTCTGGCGCCGGTCTTGCGCTCCATGGCTCGCTCGGCGACAGCCTGCAGACCGTCCTCCCGGAAATCGATCTCCACGCCTTCCATCTCGAACATCTTGGCGTATTGCTTGGTCAGCGCGTTGCGCGGCTCCGTGAGGATCCTGATCAGCGCCTCGGCATCGAGCTCTTCGAGCGTGGCGATAATGGGCAGTCTGCCCACAAACTCGGGAATCAAGCCGTACAGCACCAAATCCTCTGGCTGCAGGTCGGAAAGTGTCTCACCGAAGTTGCGAGTCTCGTCTTTGCTTTTCACCTCAGCGCCAAAACCAATTCCGCCCTTTTCAGAGCGATTGCGGATGACCTTATCGAGGCCCGCGAAAGCGCCGCCACAAATGAAAAGGATATTGCTGGTATCGACCTGCAGAAACTCCTGCTGCGGGTGCTTACGTCCACCCTGAGGCGGCACTGACGCTACCGTTCCCTCAATCAGCTTGAGCAGTGCCTGTTGCACGCCCTCGCCCGAAACATCCCGCGTAATCGACGGATTATCTGACTTTCTCGATATCTTGTCGATTTCATCGATGTAAACGATGCCCATCTGGGCGCGATCCACGTCGTAATCGCACTTCTGAAGAAGTTTCTGGATGATATTTTCAACATCTTCGCCGACATATCCCGCTTCAGTCAGCGTGGTGGCATCGGCGATAGTAAAGGGGACGTCCAACAGTCTAGCCAGCGTCTCGGCCAGCAGCGTCTTGCCCGAGCCCGTTGGTCCCACCAGCAGAATATTGGACTTACTGAGCTCGACATCTTCGGAGCCGTGCGATGCGGGTGAAGCGTTGCGCAGCCTCTTGTAGTGGTTATACACCGCCACTGCGAGCACGCGTTTGGCCTTCTGCTGACCAATCACGTACTGGTTGAGGATCTCGTTAATTTCCGCGGGGATGGGCAACTTGGCTGTGTCGTCCTCAGTGCCTGTCTCCTGAATTTCCTCACGGATGATGTCGTTGCAGAGGTCGACACACTCATCGCAAATAAACACGGATGGCCCCGCAATCAGCTTGCGCACCTCATTCTGGCTCTTGCCACAGAATGAGCAGTACAGCAATTTGCCGTTATCTCCGGAGGTGCTTTCGTCCGTCATTACGTGTCCTGATGCTCCCGCTACCTGCCACTAACCTTGATACGTTTCAGGGGACTTTGCAAGTCAGGGTGGTACCGCGGTCTGGGTCTTCTAGCGACTGGTGATGACCTCATCGACCAGCCCATATTCCACGCTCTGCTCGGCGCTCATGAAGCGATCTCGCTCCGTGTCGCGCTCAATCACTTCCATGGTTTGGCCCGTATGATCAGCTAGGAGACCATTTAGGCGCTCTCGGAGAAACAAAATCTCCTTGGCCTGAATTTCGATATCCGTGGCCTGCCCCTGAGCGCCGCCACTGGGCTGGTGGATCATGGTGCGCGCATTGGGCAGGATGTGGCGCTTACCTTTGGTGCCGCCACTCAGCAAAAAAGCACCCATGGACGCGGCCTGACCAATGCACATAGTGCTGACATCTGGCTTGATGAAACGCATCGTGTCGTAAATCGACAGTCCCGCCGTCACCGAACCACCGGGACTGTTGATGTAGAGGTGCACGTCCTTATCGGGATTCTCAGATTCCAGAAACAGGAGCTGCGCAACGATCAGGTTCGCCATGTGATCCTCAATCGCACCGACGATAAAGATTACCCTCTCCTTCAGGAGCCGCGAATAAATATCGAAGGAGCGTTCTCCTCGAGAAGTCTGCTCGACCACCATCGGCACCAAGCCAAGAGCCTGCGGGTCCTGACTGAAACCTGACTGTTCCATGCTCATTCCTCTTTGCTGTCTATTCGGTCGGAGTCGCTGGTCGCGCCTTGGCCAGTGCGTCCTGATAACTGCAATCTACCTCTGCGATAGCGGCGGTGGACAGCAGTTTCTCTACCACCGCGTCCTCCAGCACACGTGACTCGATACCCGCCAGCTGCTCATTCTCAGAGTAGTACCAATTGATCACTTCCTGAGGGTCCTGATAGGTCGAAGCGATGTCCTCGATCGTCTCACGCACCTTAGCGGGCTCCGCTGTTAACTCAAACTGACTGATCATTTCCGCCACAACCAGTCCCAGTTTCACGCGACGCTCGGCCTGATCAGCAAACATCTCATCAGGCAGTATTGACGCTAAGTCCATGTCTTGTGGCGCGGCGCCTCCAAACTGTTGAAACATTTGCTGCCGCATGGCATTCACTTCCTGCGCGATAAGGGATGCCGGCAGTTCGAGCTCACCGTGGGCAGCAACAATGGCATCCATCACCTGCGTCTTCACTGACGCCTCGATAGCGTTCCGGAGCTCTCGCTCCATGTTTTGCTTTACCTCGGCACGAAAAGTCTCCTCTGTGCCTTCTTCCAGGCCATACTGAGAAAACAGCGCATCATCTACGGGCGCCAACTCCAGTTCCTGCACTTCCTTTACCTGCACCTTGAATTCCACGTCCGCACCGGCGAGATCTTCTGACTGATAATCCTCCGGGAAGGTCAGCTGCAGCACTTTTTCTTCGCCTGCACTGCGACCGATTAAGCCGTCTTCAAATCCGGGGATCATCCTGCCAGAGCCCAACTCCAGCGAGGTGCCCTCACCGGAACCACCATCAAAAGCCTCACCATCACGCAAACCTTCAAAATCAATCAACACCGTATCGCCCTCTGCCGCGGCGCGCTCAGCGGTTACCAATTTACCCTGCTGCTTGCGGAAGACTTCGATGATGTCGTCGATATCCGCGTCTGTGACTTCAGCGACAGGCTTCTCGATAGACAAGTCATCAATCGCACTAATCTCAACCGTGGGGAACACTTCAAAGGTCGCGGTGTACTCGACGTCTTGACCCGCGTTCATTTTGCGCGCCTCGATATTAGGCTGCCCAGCGGGTCGCAGATTTTCGGAGATGACCGCCTCTTGAAAGGACTGGCTAATCACTTCGCCCAGCACCTCTTGCCTAACGCCCGCACCAAATCGCTGCTGCATGACCCGCATGGGGACCTTTCCCGGACGGAATCCGGGCAACCGCACATTACGGGCCGCTTCCTGAAGCCGCTTGTCGACGGCGGTGTCCACCCGATCAGCCGGCACCCCGACGGTCAGTCGACGCTCCAATCCGGACGTTGTTTCTACGGAGACCCGCATGTTTGTGCTCCTGAAAAATGCATGATGTAAGGATGCAATACCGTTTGTTCGCAGTGGGGCTCTACCCGGTTCAACGCAGGGCCTCAGGCGGCAAAGTGGGGGAACTTGGTGCGGAAGGAGAGACTTGAACTCTCACGTCATAAGACACTGGAACCTAAATCCAGCGCGTCTACCAATTCCGCCACTTCCGCACAAAACGCAGGGAAGACCGCGATAGGGCTACCAACGAGGCGCGCGATACTGTCATAAAAGGCCAGTGTTTACAACGATTTCGGGCACAGGTGTCCGGTTCGAAGCGCCCCCCCATGGGCCGTCATTGCACCGATGTCATTGTGAGAAAGGACTAGAGATATTAATCTTAAATATATCCTATATAAAACAATACTTTATGGGGTTTTTATTAATAGGAGTGTTAATTTTAGCGGAGCAAAGCAGGTAATATGCCGCATTGATCTAAGAAATGCCGAGGCGTCGCTGGATTAATTTGGCACTTCAGTCATAATGAATTTGTCGCAGTGCCCCTCAAGAAGCCTGACGACACCGGGTATCCCAAGTGCCCGGATAGTGTGTTCGCAGATGTGCCCGCGAGCGCACCACTCCTAAAAGTCTATGACTACGGGCCCCTCGGGGCCCGCTTTTTTGCGCGGTATTTGCCAGTTCAGAGCGTGTGAGTGATCCGCTCGGAGGTCAAGGAGCCCGCCAAATAATTTCAATTTTGATGGTGGTGACACCCTCGCCTAAGAACTCAATACCGATGCCGGCTTGCCTGTTTCCCGGAACGCCCTCTGGGGTGATCAATACACCGCGACCGGCTACCGGGAGTGTTTCCGGCTCATCCATCAGAGTGAACAATAGGAAAACCTCATCTCGCAGTCGATACGGTCTGGTCGTCGGCACAAACAGACCGCCGTTTTGAAGAAAAGACATACAAGCACCTTAAAAGGACGCTTTTATCCTTTATCGTGAGTGACAGATCAGATTGCTGATCAGCATCGCTCATGGCCTCACCTCAACTGGCCACACCTTCCCTGCCAAGGCTCGATAGAAATCGTCCTCCAATCTCAGCGAAGGCTGCGTGCTCACGGCTACGGCACAGCCGGAAGAGCTCTGCGATGACAAT
>CAJXDE010000135.1 GCA_913052635.1 uncultured Halieaceae bacterium | reverse complement strand
TTTCTTCCGCAGATTTATTAATTATCGATGGGCCCCACGGGCGCATCGATGTGATAGACGCGCAAACGCAAGCGACGTTGGCGGTCTACGAATCCGGCGAGGGTAGTTTCCTTCGCGGTATCGCGAGGAGCCTCGTCCGCGAGCGACGTGTCAGAGATCTCGATCCTGGTGGCGCGTTCAATCTTGCCCTCCTCAAAAACGGCAGTCTGGTGATCTCGGATCCTGACACCGGCTACTGGATGGCGCTGGAGGCTTTTGGGGTCGATAACCGGCGCCTATTCGCTGAAATTCTCGAGCAGGCGGTCTCTGAAGAGGTAGCCGCCGCGGGTGCGGCGCTATGATCTGGTTAGCACTGGCTGTCGCGGTGTTGCTCTGGTGGCTGATGACGGGTCTGGCGCTCATGAGCGTGCATCAGCCGCGAGCACTCAAGCAGCCGATCTTCTTGCTGGCGACGATCTTCGCTACGGTGGCTATCTGGGGCGTCGAGGCTAACGCGGCGAGCCATACCACGCTGGCGACCGTCATGGGTTTTGCCATGGGGCTCATTATTTGGGCGTGGCTCGAACTCAGCTACCTCATGGGTTACATCACGGGGCCGGTAAAGCGCTCTGCGACGGCTTCGATGACGCTGCCGGCGCGGTTTTACAATGCGCTGGGCACCACTATTTATCATGAGATTATCGTTGTCAGTGTGGTGGGTATCGTCTGCGTTTTAGGCGCTGGGCTACCAAACCCGACCATCCAGAACACCCTTGCAGTGCTGTGGCTGATGCGCTGGAGTACCAAGCTCAACCTGTTTTTTGGCGTTAGGCATTTCAACAGCCATTGGTTACCCGATAATATGCGCTATATCACTAGCTACCTCCGCTCTGGCAAAAATAGCTGGTTTATGCTTTTTTCGACGACGTTGGCGGCATATTGTACTTTTCTACTGTTCTCTTATGGACAGATCGCTGCAGAACCGGCAACCGCCTTATCTCTGTTTCTGATTGCCTGGTTGGCCGTGCTGGCGGTCCTGGAGCACTGTTTTCTCATGGTGCCAATGGGTGAAACTGCGCTGTGGCGCTGGGCAGAGGTCAATACCCGCAAAACTGGCTGACATGTCTAACCTTTGTCCGTTCCTTGTTCATGTTTTCCTTGACGGCGACTCACCGCAGGCATACTGTGTCGTTAGAGCGGTCTGAAATAAAAAAACAGACTGACTGGAGCTTCATTGACGCTACCGTTTGTGGTCCTCGGTTTCGCCATGTGGTGACCCAGCCAGCTAGGCAGTAGGGGGCAGAGATGAGTTCAACCAGAGGGGGGAGGCCTCCCTCGATATCGGCGTCACCGCCGGATAGGCCAGAGGACACCCATTCTTTGGGTGAGCGCGCCGAGCTACTCACTGAATCGGCTCTTAAACCCCGTCTTACTGAGCTGTCGGAGCACTTGGATGCGCCGCTTGCACTCAACGTGCATCTGCCATTCTGCCCTTCCCGCTGCCTCAGTTGCGACCGGATCGCTGTGGTGCAGCATCAGCCCGGCGAAATTGATCACTATGTGACCAACTTGGCAAACGAGGTGGCTCGGACCTCTGAATTAATGGGACATCGTCGCGCACTTTCGCGGGTGCATTTTGGCGGTGGCTCTCCCAATCATCTGTCTGAGCTAGCATTGGCGACTGTGTTCTCGCACATCGGCGAGCATTTCGATGTCGACGCCAGCACCCAGTTTTCCATGGAGCTCAACCCTCGAAGGACGTCGCGTTCGCAGTTGAATTTCCTCAAGGGTTTGGGTGTAGAGCACATCAAGCTCGAGGTGCGTGATGTCGACGCCAACGTGCAGAAAGAGATTGGTCGCATTCAATCCCTTGAATTACTGGAAGACGTGATCTCCATCGCTCACGGCGTGAAATTCAAATCGATAGGCATGGATTATCTGATCGGCCTGCCCGGTCAAAGTGCTGATAGCTGTGAGCAGAGTATCGAGGCGATCCTCTCTCTCGGTCCAGATTGGTTGGTTTGTCTTCCGTTTCAGAGGCGTGAAGCATTGTTCCCGCATCAGATCGCAGTCGACTCTCAGCATTTACCCTCGTTGACTGACCGAATGGTGATGTTTAACCAAGTCCAGACTGACCTGACCGAGGCGGGTTATGAGTGGGTTGGCCTCAATATGTTTGCCAAACCGGATCACGAGCTGGCCGTGGCACAACGAGAAGGCACGCTGGCGCTGAATGTTTTGGGCTACGGCACTGATGCCAACCTCTCTGTTCTGGGAGTTGGATTGGGTGCGCTCGGAGAGCTTCCAGGGCTTGTGACCCAGAATCAAACTAGCCTTGCCGACTGGCATCAACAGGTCGAGTTGGGGTCGCTGTCAGTGGCCTCTGCTGTGCGGTCTGATGACAGCGAAATCCTGCAGCGTAACGTCATGCGTAGCTTAATGTGTAGGCAAAGTATTTCGGTCGATAGTCTCACGGAAAGGCAGCGCGAAAATTGGATTCGTCCGCTCGCGCGACAGGGATATGCCGAGGAGACGTCGGGTGTCTATCGCTTGACTGAGCTTGGTCTCACGATGCTGCCCCACGTTTGGACCGATTCATCTCCGGCGTTCAGAGCGTTTTAGTCAGCTGGCTTGAGCCTTGCTCGGGTGCCAGTTCAATCCAATCGTTTCTAGCGTGGCGGTATGCTCAGCAGAGCGTAGCGCTGCCCATTCGAGCTTGAACCAGGGTGTGAGACTCTCCGGATTGGTCTCGAGCCACTCATCGAGAGCGGCCGGGCTGATCCACTGCCAGTCGCTAACCTCTTGTGGGTTCGGCGCGGGGTCCCCATCGAGGCGTCCGACATAGACGGAACACAGCTCGTGCTCGGCGCCATCATCGCCAAATTGTGCCTGATACCTAAACCGGTGGGTAAAGCACAGTGTTGCCTCAACACCCAATTCTTCCTTGAGGCGTCGTTGGGTCGCTGTACCATAGGACTCGCCGCGACGCGGATGACTACAGCAGGTGTTTGACCAAAATCCAGGCCAGAGCGGCTTGTCCGCGCTGCGTTGTTGCAGTAATACGTCGCCAGCGGCGTTAAACAAGAAGATGGAGAATGCCCGGTGCAGGGTGCCGGCGCCTCGGTGTAATTCCGCTTTGGTCCCGTGACCAAGGATTCGGTCTTGCGCATCGACGATAATGAGTGCCTCGTTATCGAACGAGACGATGTCACCGGCGTCCGGCACTGACGTTATCGTTTGCGAAGGGTCCATGGGTCGCTCCCCAAAAAATAAAATGACCCGCTCCTCGAAGGGAAGTGATGTCAGTAAAGTGGTTCAGTCTTCAAGGCGATCGACAGCTCTGGGGGCAGGGTGATCGCAAACTTTTCCACTTCTGTCACCACTGGTTCCGCCTGACGGCTTCACCGCGGGTCGCAAAACATCAGGCCCCCAGAAGGGGCCTGTCATACGTGTTAGCTCCGAGCAGGAGGCATAGCCTCTTGATGGGTGCTAACGGCAAGGCCGCCGCCATCAGGGTCACCTAACCAGTTATATCTGTCAGTACTCAACAGAATAAAATGGATAGTCAGTGCCAGCGTAAGCAAGGCCACTGCAATGCCCGTCATGACTTGGCGTGGATCAAACAACATCCAGAGTCTGTGCATAAGTCGTCTCCGTTACGTTAGTGAAGTGGTTCCTTGGTTCTCAGAACCAGGGCTTCCACGTATAGAGCAACCAATGCGCGACTAGCGCGATTGCCAAAAAGCCGCTGAAACCCGTCAGATATGCTGAATGGAATTCCTTGGCTTCGCTATCAGACAAACTACTCATGGTTAATACCTCCCATGTACGTTTGTTTTCTACATTTGCCGCTTGATCACACCGAGGTGTTTTCAGGCGACGCCTTTTGGATCAAAACTTCACTCGCGAGTGTCGTATTCATCCTTCTTTGTCAGGCCACAAAGCAACCTGACTCAGAACTGTTCTGCCCATTGATCCGGCAGAGCAGGGCGGCAATGCCGCCCTGTTTTAACCTAGTGCGCTTCTCCTGACGTCGAGTCGATGTTGAGGCTGGCGCTTTCCATTTCCTCGGCCTCGTCCATTGCTTCGGCAGGCTCCTCAGCCGGAGCCAGTCGACTCAGGCTGGGATAGTCGGCAATCATGTTCGCGCCCAACAGGGGTTGATAAGCACCTTGGTGGCAGGTGGCGCAGTTGACCTTTTGTGCGTCACCAAGTGCACCTTGGCGATAGGCCGGCAGCCACTGGTTGGTCGGGTTGATGTAAGCGTTGTTCATCTCCTTGACCATTTGTTGGCCGTGCCATGCCTTAACCCGCTCGGAGTTGCTCTGATCCCAGGCAGCGAATGCGCGACTGTTATGACAGTGCGTACAGTTCACGCCCAGCGCATCGGAGTAGTGCATCATCAAGCTGTACACGTACTCGGTACTCTCGATCGTTGACTCATGCCCGGTGGGCAGCGCGGTATCACCGGCGACCCGAGCCGCGTTGTCCTCTAGCAAGTAGCGCGTAAAGGGGTCAAAGGGGAGTGATGCGTAGGCGTTGGACTCTTGGTGCGCCACGTTCTGCATTTGGTGAACAATCCCCGAGGCGTGACGCGGGGGGACGCCAATATTCCATACGTACTCAGGTACGTTATTGCCGCGGTGACACGTGTAGCAATTCACTCCGGCACCACCGATGTGAGCGCCCCAATTCTCATTGGCGTTTTGGGTCATCAGAATCATGACGCGAGATACTTTCTTGGTGTATAGCGTGTCTGCTGCGAAACCTTCGCCCGCAACGTGGCAGTAGTTGCAGCCCTGTTCAGGCGACACCCACTGGGTAATAGCAGCCATCAGGCGAGTGAATTCACCTACTGATAGATGACCCAAGGCCTGGACGTTCTCATACACGTCGCCGGCCTTGGGGCCCTCTGAGCTGACTGCAGGGATCGCCGCTGGTACCTGGTTGGCCGCAACGATATCTTCCAGTACCTCGGGGCTGTAAACAGCCTCCATGCCGGTGCCGCGATAGCCTCGCTGCACGGTCTCCTGGGGTGGTATGTCGCAGCCACTGAGGAGCGCTGCGCCTAGCGCTGCCGCACTGGCGAACCATTTCATATTGAAGATTTTCATTGTGCGCCCTCCATCATTGGATCAAGCACTGGCGTGGCCTCAAGCGGTGGGTAGGGCGGCACGATGCCGTGCTTCATACCCCAGAGGTACCAGTTCTCTACAACGGTGCCGGTGAGCAGAATGCCGATAGCGCCCGTGATGACGGTCAGTACGGCAAACCACCACGCCCATCGGTGGATGGATTCCATGGATGCGTTGAAGCCCATGCACCATCTCCAGAACAGCGCGCCGCGCTCTGCAGCGGTGCCGCGGTCGGTGATCTGATCGATCTCCCGGTCCGCGCCGTAGCGGCTGGTCGCCAGAATCGTTGCGCCGTGCATGGCGAACAGCACTGCTGAGCCATACAGGAAGGCGATCGACAGCATATGGAACGGGTTGTAGAACAGGTTGCCGTAGCGCAATGAAAAAGCTGCCGTCCAATCCAGGTGCGGGAAGATGCCAAAGGGCACTGCCTCGTTCCAGGAGCCCATCAGCACGGGGCGAATAAAGCCCAGTACCAGATAGAGCGAGATGGCTGCGCCAAACGCCCAGGCGAGGTAGTTGCTCATGCCAAGGTTGCGCGAGAGCTGGAAGGTTCGCGCCCACCACAGCATGATGGATAACGTTAAAAGGGCGCCAACGATCAACCACCAGCCACCATCATTCAGAGGTGGGATCGACAGACCATACTCTGGGCCTGGGGGATCCAGAGACAACCAAAAGAGCTGCCGTACAAACTGGACTGGATCCCAGTTTACTGAGGCCAGCATGTTCATGCCGATGATCACAAAGGCCAGCAACCCGGTAATCAGGGAGAAAACACCGAGTGTGCCTAGGTAGATTGGACCAAGCTGTGTGTCACCTAGCTTGCCTAGTAAATGATTGTGACTGATTCCCTTCGTGCGATTGCGTCCAGCCTCGCCAATTGGGACACCGGGGTAGTCA
>CAJXDE010000134.1 GCA_913052635.1 uncultured Halieaceae bacterium | reverse complement strand
TCCCGAAAAAACTCTACGTTTATGCCAGCGAATACGCAGCTGCCTGGCGAGAATCCGCGGGATTTGGTTGGCAGACGGAGGGAATTTCTTTTCACTGGAACACGCTGAGAGACAACAAGACCAACGAAATCGCGCGACTGAACGCCATTTATGCGCGCCTGCTTGAGGCGCCCGGGGTCGATATTATCGAGGGGCAAGGTGCGCTCGCCGGGCCACACGAGATTGTGGTGGGAGAGACCCACTACCGCGCCGAGAAGATTCTGCTCGCCACGGGAACCTGGCCCGCCATGCCGGAGATCCCCGGCATCGAGCTGGCACTCTCCTCTAACGAGATTTTTGATATGGAGCGCTTTCCCGAGCGGCTACTTATTGTGGGTGGTGGCTACATCGCCACCGAATTCGCCAGCATCTTCTCGGGCCTGGGCGCCAGTGTCGTCCAAAGCTATCGGGGCGAGCTGTTTCTTCGTGGTTTCGATCACGACATTCGCCGATTTCTGGCCGAAGAAATGCGTAAAGCCGGCGTGGACTTGCGCTTCAATCACCATGTCATGGCGCTGGAGCCCCAATCCGGTGGCATACTCGCCCACCTCTCGGACGGTAACGAGCCCTTCGATGCCGTGCTGTACGCGACTGGTCGCAGACCCAATATTGCCAATCTCGGACTTGAGCACACTGCAGTCGCGCTGACTGAACAGGGCTATTTGTCAGTTGACGACAACTTCCAGACCGACGAGCCCAGTATCTATGCCCTAGGCGACATGACAGGTGGCTGGGAGCTCACGCCAGTCGCCATTGGCGAAGCGATGGCCTTTGCGCAAACCCAGTTTGGTGGTAAGGCCCAGACCATGGATTATCACGCCATCCCAACCGCGGTGTTCAGCCAGCCGCCCATCGGCACGGTGGGGCTCACCGAAGAGGAGGCAGTGGCTGCAGGACATCAGGTGACCATTTTCGAATCCACCTTCCGACCGCTCAAACATACGGTGAGCGGCAGTGAAGAGCGCACCATGATGAAGCTGGTCGTCGATGCCGAATCTGATCGCGTGCTGGGAGCCCACATGGTGGGCGCTGACGCCGGCGAGATCTGCCAGGGACTGGGTATTGCACTCAAAATGGGTGCCACCAAAGCCGATTTTGATCGCACCGTGGGTATTCACCCCACAGCGGCGGAGGAATTCGTGACCATGCGGACACCCCGCGACTGATTGTGGAACTCGCACTGTGGGAAATTGGGATGCTGATCCTCGCGGGACTCGCGGGCGGCTTTATCAATGTCATGGCGGGGGGCGGCTCTGTCATTACGGTGCCCGTGATGATCTTTCTGGGTGTACCCGGACCCGTCGCCAACGGCACCAATCGGCTACCCATCCTTGCACACAACATCAGCGCGGCCTTGACCTACATCCACCATGGGCTGCCCCGGTCAGGCATGATCCTGTCACTCTCACTGTGCGCGGTGCCGGGGGCGGTGGCGGGTGCGCTGGTCGGTGTGCGCCTGCCGGTCGAAACCTTCAATTTGGTACTCGCAGCCGTGATGGGGCTGGTGCTGGTTTTGATGCTGACCGATGCGGGTCGGACCGAGGCAGCAGTCGCCACACCCCTGACACCCCGGCGTCGCTTCTGGGGACATGTTCTGATGGTCGCAGCCGGCTTCTGGGGCGGGTTCATTCAAATCGGCATGGGCTTCATTCTGCTGCCCATCCTCAACCGGGTGCTGGGGCTCAACCTAGTCGCAGCCAACATTCACAAAATCTTTATTATTCTGCTCTACACGCTCTGTGCGCTGTGGGTGTTTGGCAGCCAACTGGAGCTACTCTGGTGGATAGGTGCCGTGATGGCGGTGGGCAATGCCGTCGGCGGCTGGCTCGGCGCCAGACTGACGCTGAAAGGTGGTGAGCCCGTCATTCGCTGGATGGTTGTGTTTTCGATCGCCGGCATGATGGTGAAACTGATATGGTTCCCGTAATAAAAGGCTCAATGAGCGGCATTAACATAACCGATTGGACGAGGTACTTGCTGTGCAAAGCCGTCACCCTACTATGCATTGGCACTTTGGGGTGCACCACCATACAGGTGGACACTGCGCCAGTAGATCGGTTCGCTAACAAGGGCTTTCAATCCTTCAGTTGGCGTGCTGAGGTGCCTACGGGCGTGCCCCAGTCCATGGAAACGCTTTACCAACTTTCAACCACGGTAAGAGAGGTGTTGTCAGCATCGCTGAAAAAGAAAGGCTACCGGTATCAAACATCAGGCGGCGACTTTTTGGTGAGCTATGCTTTCGGCGCGCGGCTGGAAGGCGGCATCAACCCTGAAATGCTCAACCCTGTTCCGACCAGCTCGGTCATTAACCGCAGCCCGGACCCGGCCATAATAAACAATGCCTATGCACTCAGTGGCCCGCGAGAGGTCGCGAGCTTGATGCTTAGCTTCGAGGATGGCGACAATCTGGCCGCAGTGTGGTCGGCCAACATCAGCCAGGTAGTAGAAAATCAGAACCAGCCACATCTGGACAAAGTTCGCCGCAACTTCGAACCAGGCATCGCGAGAGCCTTGCGCGTGCTACCCGACGCCACTACACGCTGAGCCCGTAGACCTCTGGATTCGCGCAAAAGGATAGGGGCTCACCCGACATACCGGCCCGCAAATTCTCAAGCGCTCGGGTCACCATAGCCATCCGCGTCGAGAACGTGGCACTCCCCACATGCGGCAGTAACACCGCATTATCCAGACTCAACAGGGGGTGGTCAGCGGGTAGTGGCTCGGTTTTAAACACATCTAGTCCCGCTCTGAGACGACCGCTGGACAACTCTTCAATTAAAGCCTCTTCATCGACCAGGTCACCGCGGCCAGTATTGATGAGCGAGGCACCGGAACGCATACTCGCCAAACGCTGGCGGCTGGCGATCTGGAACGTCTCTGGCGTAAGGGCGGTGTGCAGGGACACGATGTCACAGCGACAGAATAGGTCCTCGAGGTCCACCATCTCGACACCCTTGAGAGCTTTAGGCGTCCTGTTCCAACCCACAAGGGTGGCACCAAACCCGCGTAGACGCCTTATGGTTGCCTCGCCAATAGGGCCCAGACCGACGATGCCGACAGTGGCCCGGCTGAGGTCGCTTCCAAGCAGCAAGTCTGACTGCCACCCCTGGGACCATTGGCCAGTTCTCATCCATCGATCGGCTTCTGCGATACGGCGGTTTGCTGCGATCATGAGCCCCACCGCCAAATCAGCAGTGCTATCCACCAAAACGCCCGGTGTGTGCCCTACGGGAATGCAGGCAGCTGTCGCCGCCGCCAGATCAATGTGATCAACACCCACAGACATGGTTGAAATCACCTTTAATTGCCTAGCGTCCGCTATGACGGATGCCGTGATCGGCGTTGACAGTGAACACAACAAGCCCTCAGCATCAGCAAGCCAGTCTTGCAGTGTAACCTCGGGCATCGCCTCTTTGCCTGACCACGTCAGTAGGTCAAACTGATCTCTTAATGGCGCGACGACGTCCTCAGGCAAGTCGAGGCTGATCACGCACTTGGAAGTCACAAGGCGCTCCTTGACAGATCTGGTGCGGCATCGGTCGGCTGGCTAATGAGTCCATTACCGAAGACTACCGACCAAATCACAACCAGCAGGACGACAGCACTAGTCCCCAACCAGGCCAGCCCGTAGCCGCCCTGTGCCAATAAAGCCGCAGCCACCAACGGGCCCAGAATCCGACCAAAAGCAGCGGAAGAGGCCGTCACGCCAAAGAACTGCCCTCGCGACGCAGGGGTGACCAAATGGCTCGCAATGGTATTGAGCACCGGTAGACATAGCGTGGCCGTGGAAAACAACAACAGGCCTAGCGCGCCCATTGCCCACGCCTGGGTGGCAATAGCAGATAGCGCCAGCGAGGCACAAAAGCAAAGCCCCGCGCTGCGCAATACCCAGAGATTACCGAAGCGGTCCGTCATCCACCCCAGAATATTGCCCTGTGTAACCACCATAACGACGCCGATCAGCCCGAAAAACAATCCCACTTCGCGGGCCTGCCAGCCAAGACCATTCGCTACCCAAAGCGGAAACAGATAGACCGAGGCGCTCACCGCAGAAGTGTGAAAACAAAACTGACAGATAAAGAGGGGTAAGCCGGGCTGCTTTACAATACCGCGGAGTGGCGCAGAGGGGTCCTCATCCACTGCCGCCTCAGCATGACCATCCCGGGCCTTATCGGCTGGTAAGAGGATAAAAGCCAACGCGGCGGCAAAGACCGACAACACGCCGGCGACTAGGCAGGGCAGCATAAAGTCTGTCTCACTTCGGGCGAGCACCCCGCCGATCACTGGCCCCAGAATCAAACCGATACCGAACGCTCTGCCGATCAGGCCCATTGCTCTAGATCTCTGCTCAGGCGTGCTGGCATCCGCGATGAGGGCAGTGGCAACCGGAACACCGCCCGCCATCATCCCGGCCACCGCGCGAGACATATAAACCAGCCAGAGTGTGTCAGCAATGGCTAGCAGGAAGTGAGATACCGCACCGCCAAGCAGGCAGATACCGAGAATCCGGCGCCTGCCTACTCGGTCAGACAATCTGCCCCAGATCGGCGCGACAATCGCCGCTGCGACGCTGTAAGTGGCAAGAATGAAAGCGATGTCATCAGTACCCCCACCTAACTGTGGAGATAAAAAGGGTAAGATCGGTATCACAATGCCGAATCCGATCAGATCAACCACGATGACGAAGAATACCAACCACGCCAGCGACTGCTGACGGGCGCGGTCAAGTAGGCGGGTCACGACTCGGTCCAGCGATGGGTCTCGGGCAGAGTAATATCAAATAGATCGAGGGCGCGGGCAACACTTTGCGTCACCACTTCATCGAGTGACTCCGGTTTGGCGTAAAACGCGGGCACAGGCGGCGCGACCACCGCGCCCATCTCGGTCACCGCCACCATGTTACGCAGGTGGCCTAAATGCAGGGGCGTCTCGCGCACCATCAGGACTAGCCGGCGACGCTCCTTCAGCACCACATCGGCGGCGCGCGTTAACAGGGACGAGGTGACGCCGGAGGTAATCTCCCCCAGGGTGCGAATGGAGCAAGGGGCGAGCAACATGCCCAGCGTGCGAAAAGAGCCACTGGCCACCGAGGCCCCCACGTTGCGCACAGGGTGCCACTCGTCAGCGAGGGCGCGAATCGAATCAACCGTGCGATCCAGTTCGTGGTGCACGGTCAACTCAGCGGACTTGCTCATAACGAGATGCGTCTCAATGGGCAGCGGGCGCAATAGCTCCAGTGCGCGCACTCCATACTGAACGCCAGACGCCCCGCTGATGCCAATAATGAGCCGGTCCATCTTTACCGTATTAGGTTACCGAGAGTCCACAGTGTACCGGTTCTTCACCAGACAACCGAACACTCCGTCAACTCAGCATGCCTATGGGCGCGTGAATCCGACCGGCGCCCAGCGAAAGTGAGGCTTCAGTTCTGTAAAAGCTACGTCACACCCAAATTTCAAAGTCACCGATTCACGGCTCTTGGGCGCCAAAGTCAGCTGGCGTGTATCGCCATCGATCGCGTCGCCCTGATCGTCCTCCAACCAAAAGAAGTACTCGACGATCGAGGGCGAAAAGTTATTATTGATCACATCGAACATCCAGAAGCCGGTCTCGCTGCAACGCACAAATTTAAAGTGGATATTATTAAGCCCCGTATTGGTAACTGGCGCCAGGGTGGTGCTGGCGGCGATGGATCCCAGTGACCATCCTGTCGCCAATAACCATACCGTGACAGCCCCGCAGCAGTGATGCACCTTGCGTCTCATGGGGGATCCTCATGTTTTGGGCTGGAAAGCTCCCATCATCGCTCGGAAATCACAAAAAACCACCCTGGGGTGAGTGTTTTAAGGCAGCAGACAGGAAAAAACAGAATCTTGTGAAACTCAGGGGGATAGCGCGCACACGGTAAAGTTCGACGGCATTCTGCCGATATTTAGGGGAGCGCAAAGAGATGTCACCCGAGGTAAGCATGACGCGTATCAAAGCCGCAGCCGCATACAAGC
>CAJXDE010000133.1 GCA_913052635.1 uncultured Halieaceae bacterium | reverse complement strand
TTTTTTAATTGCCTTCAGTCAGGGCAGAGATCTATCTGTGCTGCCCCTTCCTGAGCGGCCTTCAAAGTCATCGCATTGAACACGTAGTCAACTTCGCCTTCCGGGGTGAAATAGGTGACAGCACCTTCACCCAGAAACAGCATCTCGGTTTCCACCACGCAATGTGCGTCGCTGTGTTCGGCGAACACCGGTTCAAAGCCATACGTCCCCTCGGGGGCGGTACCCACGTCATAAATCAGCTCGCCACTCAGGATAAAAAACTGCCCGGTGCCCTCGTGGCGATGCGCTTGAAATCGTGCCCCGGGTTCCATATGCACATAGAGCGCCCACTGCCCGGTTTTTTCGCAGATCCGGAGCACCTTGAACTGGGTACCGCCACCCACATCGAGCCATTCGAGCTCGCGAATGTTGGCAAGCAGGTCGCCGGCAGGTGTTGTGGTAATGGGTGCATTCATGAGATTCGCCTCAAGATTCATCGGGTAGCGTGAAGGCAATCAGGTAATCGCCCGGGGGGGTGCCCATCGCGGCATGACCACCTGCGGCGATCACCACGAACTGTTTGCCGTTCTCGCTGAGTTGGTAGGTAATGGGTAGCCCATGTCCGGAAGTCGGCAATCGGCCTTTCCAGAGTTCCTCTCCGGTGTCGGTATCAAAGGCGCGCAGGAAATGATCGGTGGTCGCACCAATAAAGGTGAGGCCACTCGCCGTGCTTACCGGGCCACCGAGATTAGGAGATCCTTGGATGTACCAAAACGGCCAGGGCGCCATATCCCGCGTGGTGCCCAGCGGCACCTGCCAGTCCACATTGCCGGTTTGCAGATCTATGCTCGCAAGGGTCCCCCAGGGTGGCGGCGTACACGGCACGCCGAGCGGAGAGACAAAACCGAGCCAGCGTCGATTGCAGTAGGGCGTGCCCTCCGAGGGTTCGAGCAAAAACGGACCATCCGCCACCGGTTCCGGCCCTTCGCCGTCACACTGGTCCCGGGGAATCAATTGCAACACCGTTCCCATATGGAGCGTGTTGACTACTAATTTCTGGCGAACGGGATCTATCGACGGCCCCCCCCAGTTTTGTCCACCAAAGGCGCTGGGCATGTGCAGCGCTCCCTCCAGCGCGGCGGGGGTAAAGGGCCCCTCGTAACGCAAATCGGCGAGCGTATTCTCGCAGGCCCATTTTTCCCAGGGGACCAAGCCCCACACAGGGTCTCTCTCGCCTGGCAAATCGAATAACGAGCGAGGTTTGGTGGGGACTGGCTGGGTGGGGGACGTGTAGTCACCGGGCACGGTTCCCTGTGGCATCGGCACTTCCTCGACCGGGAACAGTGGCTCGCCAGTCACCCGATTCAGTAGAAAGATATAGCCCTGCTTGGTGGTCTGGGCCAAGCCCTTTACTGTGCGGCCTTCGATGTCAGCTTCAAACAAGGTTGGCTGGGAGGGCACATCAAAATCCCAGATGTCGTGATGCACGGTTTGGAAGTGCCATACCACCTCTCCCGTGGCGATCGACAGGGCAACAACCGAGCTCGAGTAGTAATCGAGGTTGCCGCGGTGGCCCCCGTAGTAGTCCGGAGAGGTATTGCCGGTGGGGACATAGACCAGACCCAGTTCGGGGTCGACCGACAGGTAGGACCAGGAGTTGGTCGTGCCCTGTTGATAGCGCTGATCAATAGCGTTATCTGTAGCGGAGGAACTATCGCTGTTCTCGTCAGCCATGACGGCGTCCGAGGGTTCAACGGCGACAACGGGCTCCCAGGCCCACAGCAGGCTGCCTGAGGTCAAATCGTAGGCGCGCACCACGCCACTGGGGACTGCGGTGGTGATGTTATCTGCAACCGAGCCGCCCGTGATCAACGTATTATCGGTAATCGCTGGCGGAGTATTCAGCATGTAGAACCCGGCCTCATAGGGGCCAAGGCCTTTACTGAGGTCGAGTTCCGCCACATCCCCGAAAGGGCAGGTCTGACCGGTCGCCGCATCGAGGCCTACGACCCGCGCATCCATGAGCGGTGTAATGACCACGCGATGGCAAGGTTCCGCAGGCGGAACGCGTTTGTCAGTCCATTGGGTCACGCCGCGACAGCGTGGCATAGGAAAGCTTTCCAGATCGATGTCGGGGGAGTAGGACCAGCGCTCGGCGCCGGTTTCAGCGTGGATGGCGAGAATCCGGTTGAAAGGTGTGCAGAGATACAAATGGTCCTCGATAAGAACGGGCGTAGTCTGCCAGGAGGACTGCAACGGCGACTCACCGCTTAATCCCCCGATGAAGTTCTCTCCCTCTCTGAAGTCACCTGAGCGGTGCGTCCACGCAATCTCGAGATCAGTGACATTGTCTGGCGTAATTTGCGTCGCGTGACTGAAATGCCCACCGCCCTCATCCGCACCGGGCAGAGACCATCCTTGATAGGGACCAGCTAAAACCGGTGGTGAAACCAGCAGCGAGGCCAGCAGCGCGAAGAGGGGCACGATGCCCCGCGGACTGTTATGCGCCCTAGCTGGGAGATTCGCAGGGCGATCGAGCGCGATGACGCGATACCCAGAGAAAGTCATCGCCACCCTGCTTACCTCACCACCACGGGCTCACCGGATGTCGGCGTGACGTGATGACCGTGGCCGAAGGGTAAATTGAAACCCTCGGGGAGGTCTTCGGTCATATCCAGCACCGCGGCCAGTCGGCCTACCCCGACGTAGAGCGCGCAATGCATCAGTAGCTCCACGATTTCAGCTTCTGAAAAGAGCGTTTTAAGCTGCTCAAAAAATGCCCCGTCGATGGACAAATGATCACAGGCGAATCGATCGCCCAGCTCAACTGCAAGGCGCTCCCGTTCGTCCAGTGACTCGGCTTCCTGCGGCTGCTCCAAACTGCAGACCTCGGCCTCGGAAATATCGGCATTAGCCGCGCGGTAACGGATCGCCATGCAGCTCCGGCACTGGTTGTGAAAGGCCACGCGCAGTCTCAGCAGCTCGATCAGGCGCTCAGGAAGCGTTCTCTTAGTGGCCATGGCCCCGCCAAAGCCAAGCAAACCCATTGCGAGTTCCGGTGCATGGGCGAGCATCCTTGTAATGCCCAGCTCCAGCTCGGTCGCACTGTCGGCAGCGACGAATTTTTGGAGCTGTTCACTCCACTCGGAGGTCGGTACAAAGCTGATGCGACTCATGTGTTCCTCTTCTTATGTCATGCGCGAGCTTGAAGTGGCATTTTAGAGGGGCGCTCACGGCGTGACCACTTGTTCCATCTGACGATGTTACCGGCGGGGCGACCACCTGACATGTAGAGACAGCAAATTACGACCAAAGAGACTGGGTTGGTAAACTGGTTCAGGATGATCCGGCAGCAACCAGAAGCGATCATAGCGGCGGGTGAGGGCGTGAAACGCGCTGATAATTTCCTGACGGGCCAGCGCGGCACCCACGCAGACATGCCGGCCCATGCCAAATGCGAGATGACTGCCCGCTTTTTTTCGCCGGAGATCGATTCGATCTGGTTCTGAAAATTGCGCCTCATCTCGATTGGCTGCGCCAAAGCGAATATTGAGCAGATCGCCCTCTTCGAGTGTGACCCCCGCGAGGTTGCCACTGTGAGCGCAGCGCCTGAACATGCCTTGCGCCGGCGATTCCAGCCGCAGAATCTCTTCTGCCAATGTCGGGATCAGCGTTGGTTCGGCCAGTACGTTACGGAGTGCGTCGGGATCATCAATTAGCAGCTTCAGGCCCGAACCAATAGCCGCTGTTGTGGTCTCGTTACCGGACGCCAGGAGATCAATGGTGATGACGGTCATGAGCTCCTGCATAGTGAAGGCTTCGCCGTCCTGATCACGGTAAGCAATGGCCTCGCTGATCAGATCGTCCCCGGGGTTTTTGCGCCGCTCTGCCACCATGTCAGCAAAGTAGGCCTGCATCTCAACTACCAGCCGGGCGCATTCGATCCTTCGCTCCCGGGTGGCCATCATGCTAAAAGGCTCAACGATGGCGTCAGACCAGATCTTGAACTGCCCAATGTCTGTGCGCGGCACGCCCAGTAGATCAGCAATGACCATCATCGGGAGGGGGTGTGCGAAGTCGTGAATAAACTCCACCTCCGAACGCCCCTCAAGCTCGTCGAGCAAGGACTCAGCGATAGCGTCAATGGCGGGTGTCGCAGCGCGGACCCGCTCCGCAGTAAAGAGCTTCTCCAGAAAACCTCTGACCCGCGTGTGCTGCGGCGGGTCTGATGTCGAGCAGGAGGCCAGCGGCAGCCAGCCTTCTCTCTCGTAGATATTGATGATTTCCTGAGGGATACCGTCGTCGGACAGGGCCATTGGGCTCACGCCGCTCACATACTGATCCGGTGCCCTGATAACCTCGCGCGCCAATTCATAGCTGGTGACCAAGTGAAACCCGGTCGAGGGCATTCGATACAACGGGGCGTGATGCCGGAGGGTTTGATAGAGCCCGTAGGGGCACTGCTGGACCTCAGGATCCATCAGGTCGGGGAGCTCCGAATCTGCTACTCGCCCACCCTGATCTGACATGATCTAGCGTTAGCCCAGCTGGTTGATCACGTCGCCAAACAGCTCTTCGTCCGAGGGGATCACCTTATTTTCGGCCAGCGGCATCGAGACCCACGTTTCGTTGATGAGATCGCGCCAGGAGATGTTGTTGTTGGTGCCATTGCCGCCCCAGGAACCGCAGCCCAGGGAAAACGTCTGCCGCATACCGTTCCAGACGTTACCGCTGTTGGAAGCTGCCTGGGGTTGGTTCACCATGACGCGGGAGGTGTAGGTGTTCTCGGCCAGCTTCATGATGTTCTCGTCGCTGTTGGAGTAGATGCCGCAGCTGTGGCCCTGACCCTGGTAGGCCTGAATGTTCTGCGTGAGCTCAATAGCGTGATCGATATCCCGCGCGCGGTAGAGTGCCATGATCACCGACAGCTTCTCACCAGAGAAGGGATGCTCAGGACCCCAGCCGTCTTCCGGCACGATGAAGAACTTCGTTTCCCCGGGAATCGAGAGCCCCGCCATTTGGGCGATCTTTCCCGGGGGTTGCGCCACGATGGCGGTATTCAGATGGAGCTCCTCGTCCCAGAGCGTGTTGCGAAGCGCGGTTTTCTCTTCCTCGTTACAGAGATACCCACCCTGCGCCTTCAGCTTCTCTAGCATAGCCTCATAGATGCCATCGAGCAGCACCACCGAGTTATCCGATGAGCAGGACGCCGCCAGATCCAAGGTTTTCGACAGGCGGATTTTCTCCGCCGCCGCGTCGAGATCAGCCGTGTCATCCACCGTGATGACGGCATTACCCACGCCAACGCCAAGAGCGGGTGAGCCACTGGAGTAAGCCGCGTGCACCATGGCACCGCCACCGGTGGCGAGTACCAGGTCGCACTGGCGCATTAATTCGTTAGTGGTCTCGAGGCTGGGCGTTTCGATGCCGATCACCAGATCCTCGGGTGCCCCCATTTTCTTCAGCGCGGCGCGCATCAGGTCACAGATTTTCTTGTTAGTCAGCTTGGCGCGAGGATGGGGCGCAACGATGATCGAGTTGCGGCCTTTGACGGCGTGAATGCCCTTGATAACTGGGGTGGCTTCCGGGTTGGTCGACGGCGCCAGTGCGCCGATCACGCCCAGCGGCTTGGCAAGTACGCGGATATTGCGTTCCGGATATTCCTCAATGATGCCGACGGACTTGTCATGAATGATGTCGAGGAGTGTCGCGCGGGTCTTACGCTGGATCTTCAGGAATTTCCCGTCGTAGTTGCCGAGCTGTGTCTCATCAACGGTGAATTGGGCAATCTCTTCCGCCATGCCGGGCCGGGCCACGGACCACACCATGGCTCGTATCAGCTCATCGACCTGCTCCTGGGAGTAGTACTCGATCTGTTTTTGCGCGGCGCGCGATCGCGCAACCAGATCCGCGATAAATGCCTTGGCGTCACCATTATCCTGCGACATGACGGTCCATCCCCCAATCACCAAAAAACCAAAGGCTTAGGGTAAACCGCGCGGCCGTCTCGCGCCAGTGAACTCATCCCAAAAACTGAGTATTGATGCGGCTTGCAATCGATTTCACCGGTGTATCGAAAC
>CAJXDE010000132.1 GCA_913052635.1 uncultured Halieaceae bacterium | reverse complement strand
GGACCCCAATCGTTTCCAGATTAGCGTCATGTTGCTGACGGTCCAGTCGATAAAACGCCAACGAAGCAAGCATAATGGCCCACAGTAGCCACTGCGAGGGCACCAAAAAGGTACCCAGTTGTATCACCGATTCGGTTGGGACCTCCTCTGGCGAGGCACCATCCGGAAATGCTGCGGCCTGCAGCATCAGCCCCGCCGCAAAAGCACCAATCCCCTGATTGGTTTTACGAATAAAGGTGAGGGCTGAAAAAAGCACCCCCTCACTGCGCCGCCCGGTTCTGACCTCGGAGTGCTCAACCAGATCCGCCAGCATGGAGAAAAAAATCGCCTGCATGGCAATAATGAGACCCAAATCAATCGTGTTAACCGTCGCAAGTATCGGAAACAGGATTGGGTCGCCATTGTCTGGCATCCAGCCCATCAGCCTGAAAACCACTGGCAGGGGCTGCACGGTAAACGCCAGTAGACCGAGGCGAAGCGCCGCGCCTTTCTTCCCCCACCGCTTTGAGGCCCAGGGCGCAATGAAAAACCCCATCGAAGCCGAAACTAATACCAGTAGCGTCCAGTAAAAAATCTCTAGCGACGAGAACGCCCAGAAGTAGGTGAGCATGATAAACGTCAGCGCAGCGGTCAGCCCGGTGGCCGCTGCACTGGCGATTGAAGAAATGAACAAAGCGAAAAAACTTTTGTCTCTGAGTGTTTCAAACACCTCTCTGAACACAGCTTTCACCCCAAAGTGGTCTCGGGGGGGCGGCGCGGTGAGAGAACCGATGCGGTGATGCGTGCCCAGTGCCGACACCAGGATCGAAACCAGAATGACGCCGCCACTGATCATCCCGTAGGTTTCATATCCATCGCGGTTGAGGGTGCCGATCGGGTAGCGGTCGGATGGCACCAGCAGAAAAGCGTACATAAAGACCGCCATCCCGGCGCCGCCCGTCCAGCCAAAAAAAGAGCGCCAGGCCTGTATGGTGGTTCGCTCGTCATAGTCAGCGGTCAGCTCCGGCATCAGCGCAGAGCTGGGCGTCTCGTATACGGTAATCAGGGCGCGGATCAACACTGCCAGAACGACGAGGTAGAGGAAAAGCGCCTCATCACTCCAATCGGGTGGTTGCCACAGCAGCGAGTAACAGAGTGCAACCGGGACTGCCGCTGCGTACATGAACGGATGACGGCGCCCCCACCGAGAGCGCGTATTGTCCGACCAGTAACCCACCACCGGGTCACTCAACGCATCAAAAACCAACGCAATGAGCAGCGCGGTACCGACCAGAGCAGGCTCCAGACCCACGACCGTCCCGTAAAACAACAACAAAAAATAGGCGAAGCCGTTATCTTTGATGCCATAGGCAACGGCGCCAAAGCCATAGGTCAAGCGTAGGCCGAGACTCAGATGCTCGGGGGTGGTGATCTGGTCAGAAAAAGGTAACGTGATCTTTTTGACTCGTCTGATTCGCAATCGGTGCCCTCCACTATGCCTCAAAAGACTTCAAAATAGAGGGCTCAGCCATCGCAGGAATGAGACAGAACCACCTACCAAGCGAATATCGAATAATGCTTCTGACACCACCGGTGGGAATCAAACGGGCGCTTTATGCTTAAGCTGGCCACACGACAAAGCGTGGCGGCCTACTCCCGGGTTTGGTATAAACACAGAACAATAAGTCAAATTCAGCCACAGGCTGATGCTGTCGCTGTAGGGTGGTATGGCTCCTGAACTCGTTATTCTGATTATCTCGGCCGCGTCTATTGCCTTCGTGCATACGTTGCTTGGCCCTGACCATTACGTGCCCTTTATTGCCATGGCCAAAGCACGGGGCTGGTCCCTGCCCAAAACCTTGCGCGTGGTCCTGCTATGCGGATCAGGGCATCTCGTGGGCTCGGTCGCGCTGGGGATCCTTGGGATCTTCGCCGGCATTGAGCTGACGCGGCTAGAGTGGGTCGAATCGCAACGCGGAGAGCTGGCTGCCTGGGCGCTGTCCATTGTCGGCGCGCTCTACTGCGTGTGGGGCCTGAGGCACGCCTACCGCCAACGGCCCCAGACAGCTGCAGGCTGGCACAGTCATGGCGGGGGTAGCCACTACCATGAACATCTGCACGGGGGTGACACCCACAGTGAGCCCACCGAGGCACCGCCGAGTGGTTCGCTGACACCCTGGGCCATCTTCGTGGTGTTCGTACTCGGCCCCTGCGAGCCGCTAATTCCACTATTGATGTTCCCGGCCGCCACCCAAAGCGTCGCCGGCATCTTCTGGGTCACCGGTGTTTTCGCTGTGGTCACTGTGGCCACCATGCTCGCGGCTGTCACGCTGGGCCAGATCGGACTGGAGCGCTTGAAAATCCCCGCACTGGCGCGCTTTGGCCACACTACCGCTGGCGCCGCCATGCTAGGGTGTGGTGTCGCAATTGGCTGGATGGGGCTCTGACTATGGCGGACTACAGCGTCATTGATGCCGTCTGCAATATCTGGACACCCGAGGCGCTGTCGCACCGCCCGGGCTGGACCGATGAGTTTTTCGTGGGCAAGGTAAAAGGCAAGCACGACTCCGCGGGTATTACGCTTGAGACCATGATCGAGGGCATGGATGAGGCGGGCATTGATGTCGCCTTTCTGGTCGCCGCCAAGGCCGGCAGAGTGGGCTTACCCGGTTGCTACCACATGCCGCTTGAAGTGGTGTCCCGCGCGGTCGAGCAATACCCCGACCGGTTCCGCGGCATGCTGGGCCTCGACCCCTACATGGGTATGGATGGCGTCCGGCAACTGGAGACCGCAGTCAAAGATTTCGGGTTTATCGGCGCGCACCTCTACCCGCACTGGTTTGAGCTGCCGCCCAACAACGCCAAGTACTACCCCTTTTATGCAAAATGTATCGAGCTGGATATTCCGGTGCAGATGCAGGTCGGCCAGTCGCTGATCTACGCCAAGGAACACCCCTGCCGTTCGGTGGGTCGGCCCATTTATTTGGACGACATCGCCTGCGATCTCCCGGAACTCAAACTCCTAGGCACACATGTGGGGATACCCTGGCACGACGAAATGATCGCCATGGCTTGGAAGCACGAGAACGTCTTTATCGTGACCGATGCGCACAGCCCGAAGTACTGGCCGGACTCGGTCAAGCACTACATCAACTCCTACGGCCAGAACAAAGTCATTTTCGGTACCGACTTTCCGGTGCTGCGTTTCAAGCGCACGGTGGACGAGGTCGACGAATTTGGTCTGAAGCCCGAGGTGCGCCGGAAATTCATGCGCGATAACGCCATTCGTGTTTACGGCCTGGAGGACTTGCCATAACTGCGCCGCTGGAGGGGATTCGCGTCGTCGAGATGACCTCAGTCGTCCTGGGGCCTTATGCCTGCCAGATGCTTGGCGACCTCGGCGCTGACATCGTCAAGATCGAGCCGCTGGCGGGAGATACCAATCGCAACCTTGGACCCCATGCCAACGACCCGAAGATGTCCGCGCTCTTCCTCACGTGCAATCGCAACAAGCGCTCGGTGGCGCTGGATCTCAAAAGTGACGCCGGCCGGGAAGCTGCCCTCAAGCTCATCGAGACCGCCGATGTTGTGGTGCATAACTTTCGGCCGCAGGCCATGGAGCGGCTGGGCCTGGATTACGAGCAGGTGAAGGCGGTCAACCCCAGCGTGGTGTACTGCGCGACCTATGGCTACAGCAAAAAAGGCCCCTATGGCGATAAGGGTGCGTTGGACGATTCCATTCAGGCGGCCAGCGGCATTGCCATCCTGCAGAGTATGGTCGAGGGCGAGCCGCGCTATCTGCCCACCATTATTGCCGACAAGACGACCGGGCTGATGGTGGTTCAAAGCGTACTGGCCGCGCTCTTTCACCGCGAGCGAACCGGCGAAGGACAGTCCATTGAAGTGCCCATGTTCGAGAGCATGGTGTCCTTTGTCATGACCGAGCATCTGTGGGGCCAGAGTTTTGAGCCGCCGCTGGATAAGGCGGGTTATGTGCGACTGATGGCCTCCCACCGCAGGCCCTACAAAACCGCGGACGGACTCTACCTCGCGGTATTGCCTTACTGGGACAATCACTGGGGCACCTTTTGCTCAGTTGCCGGCAAGCCCGACCTGGCCGAGGACCCGCGCTTTCAGACCATGGCGCTGCGACTCGCCAATATCAACGAGTCCTACCGTGAGACCGGGGAGATTATCGCCACCAAGACGCGGCAGGAGTGGGTCGACCTTCTCGGGGATACCAATGTGCCAATGATGGTGGTCAATACGCTCGACGAACTGATTGAAGACCCCCAGCTGGTGGGCGGTGGCTTCTGGCAAGAGCATGACCATCCCACCGAAGGGCGCTTGCGCTTCTCGAGCCCGCCCATGAATTTTGAAAAAACGCCGGCGAGTATCCGCCGGCTCCCACCCGGCCTCGGGGAACATACCTACGAGCTGCTCAGTGAGGTGGGCTACAGCCCGGATCAACTGGCGACCCTTAAATCCGAGGGCGCCATCCAGATTGCAGAGGAGAACCATCGATGACATTCAAGAACCTTTACATAGACCACGAGCGGAGCTCGGAAGCAGAAGAGTGGGTCAAGGAGGAACTTGCTGAGCAGGAAGAACGCTTTGCCAAGATCGAGGCCGCCATGGAAGACCTAGCCCCCACCCGGGAGAAGTGGTACCAGGAATTCTTCGACCGACTGCGCACCAACGGCTTCAATATGGATGGTGACGACAAGATGCCGATTCCGGAGAGCGACCTCCCCGTGAAGCCCGCTGACCGGAAGGATCAGGTGGTCTGGAAGTACGGTGTCGACAGCGACGACACCCCACGCAACGGAAAGGAGGGCTGAATCATGGCACGACCCCATATCGAACCGTTTTGCGATAGAGATGAGCACTTCAAACCCATGCGCCTGCTCGGCTTCGGCACTGGCATGCACTACAAGATGCTCAGCATGGACACCGACACCGGCGCCTGCTCCATGACCGCGCAATTCGATGGCGGCTACAAGCGCTCGCCTGGATTCTCTTGGTCAGAGTATGAGTTCATCGTGATTGAAGGCGAGCTCAAGGTAGGCGACCGCACCTGCCGTAAAGGCCACTACTTTTATGTGCCTGCGGGCTACGCCCTGCCGGAGATCAGCTCGGATCAGGGCTGCCTGGTGCTATACATGTACAACACAGGCGAGCCGAGTCATGAAGAGGCGACAGAGCATCACCCTTCAGCCCAGACCCAGCTGTATCACGATGTCGACAGTTACATGGACATCCCCTGGGCCGCGGGCAACGTAGCCAAGCCCAGCGTGGCGTCGGGCTGCATGATAAAGCTGCTCAATTACAACCCCAACTCCTTCGCCATGACCTTCCTGTACTGCATGACGCCGAACTTTTATCAGGACAACATCTCCTACCACGACTGTGCCGAGGAGTCGTATCACCTCTGGGGCACCTCGTGGATGATGCAGTTTGGCGATGTGCCAACAGGTGGTTACTTCTGGCGACCGGCGTACATCAACCACGGCGCGTTCGCGTCAGAGTATGGCTGTATTGCACTGGGCCGCGTCGACTCCAAGCTATTCAATCACTTCCACTACAACCCTTGGACCACACCGGTGGAGAACGCGGAGCGCTCAGAGGCACGGCTTCTCGCCAGAGACCCGCTGCTGTATCACTGGGCCTTCAGCAAGGACCATAACCATCCCCACAGTCCCAAGGACTTCGAGATGTTTATGCCCAGACGGGGTAATGAGGACGGTCACGATACGGAGCACAAGAGTGACGGCCATCGGCACGATCACTGGCACGGCCATCACCACCACGATGACCACAGTCCTCACTCCCACGATCATCATCACGACCACTAAAGCAAGCGCTGCGGCCATTCGGTCGCCCCAAAAAAAACAGCGGCCACGGCCGCTTTTTTTTATCCCACCCTCACCCTTTTGCAGACTGAGTGGTTGTTCCAGAGTCAAACTTAAACGTCCTCGGCCTCCAAATAACAGCGCGCGCAAAGTGCCTCATATCGAGCAGCTTCTCCGTCGATCATCACCTGCTCACCCTCGCGGATAATGCCCTGCTCGCCCAAGCGGGCGTTAAAGATGGCCTTGTTTC
>CAJXDE010000131.1 GCA_913052635.1 uncultured Halieaceae bacterium | reverse complement strand
CGGGCTTCATCGCCACGCAAAGCAAGGTAGCCCCACTCACCACCAGAAAAACGGTGAACATCTGCCAAGACACCAAGCTCAGGGACTGGGTCAACGGCATCAGCTCACTGGCTTTGATATGGCCCATGTAGATTTTCCCGCCGACCACCCCATGAAACACGGCGCCAGCCAGGGCAATCAACGCAGCGGCAGTTAAGAAGGAAGCTTCCATAACGGGCACCCCAGTAATGGTTCGTGATCGTCAATGTACCTGAAAGCCAGTGCGCCGGGGTTCCGGGTCAGCGCTGATCCCGCCGCCGTCGAGGATGTTGTGAACCGCCCAATCAAATGTGAAGCCCTCTATTCTTCGGTGAAAATCCCATGCTGAGATAACACGTAGCGCCTTCTGAGGCGCGCGGTACGCACCTTATCTCCCGGCTCGCCAAGGTCTAATCATCGCGTCGCCGGTTTGGCGTCGGAGTAACAATGCGACCAGCATCCAGACCAGTAAGAGGTAAGGCGTGTCAGAAATGAGATCGAGCGCCCAGGCTCGCTCATCGGCTAGACCAATCGCAATCTGATCGGCATTCAGTACCACGCCGTGGGTGAGGGAGATACCAATCGGAATGAATTTGAGGGCCGCCGCCGCCAGCAACCCGAAGTTGGCCCATGCCAGCCCGCGCCGCCAGCGGCTCCTCATATTCGGCCCCCCATCACCTTGGCTTTTTCTGTTTCCTCGCCCAATGTTTGGCAGACTCCCGTATTCGCAGACTGCTCTACAGAACCGTTTGCGGTTTTACCTCTGCCAACGTCAGGTCTTATCAAATACCACTGACAAATTATTGGCCGGCATCTCAATCACGTTTTGACAAGCAAATCCCTGCTCCACCGCAACGCCCAATACTGCCTCCAAGTCTCTCACGCCCCACGCCGAGTCCTGTGATCGCAACTGCTCGTCAAACGCCGCGTTGGAGGGCGCCGTATGCACCCCGTCTCGCTTAAAGGGTCCGTAGAGCGTCACAACGGCGCGCTGATTCAGGGTCTTAGCGGCGCCCGCAAACAGTGCCTCGCAGCAAGACCACGGTGAGATGTGCAGCATATTGATATTCACGATCGCCGAAACCGGCGCGGGGAGATCACAGTCAATTGCCCATACGGGGTCGCGCACATCAAGTTGGCGAGGTGGCAATAGATTCGCCGCGTCAGCTTCCTCACGCCAGGCCGCGATGGATGCCAGATTAGCCGGATCCATGTCGGTGGGTAGCCAGTAGCGTTGGGTGAGGTGAGGCGCAAAAAACACGGCATGTTGCCCGGTGCCAGAAGCGATCTCCAACACTGTGCCCTGATTGGGGAGATGTTTTTGAAGGACCGCCAAAATCGCTTCGCGGTTTCGCTCGGTGGCGGGCGCGTAGCGTTGGGCCATGATGTCAATCGGCGCCCGCGAGAAAGATCGCGAGTGTCGGTATGAGCAGAATCAGACCGCCTGCGACCAGTAATAAGACTTCGGTCCGACCGCGCCACTTGGGGCGTTCGTCATCAGGGTTTTGCGGGGCGTTGCTCATGACCAATTTGCTCACTTTCTCAGCATACATAATGGGATGTGCGTCGGCTGTCGGCAAGGGAAGGCCGAGTCGCTCGTAAAGGACTCGCTCTAAACTGAGGATTCAGGCTACTAAGCAGCAATCTCACCGTGAGCGGTGGCAAAAGCGGCCACCGCCTTGTCCAAATCCTCTATAGTGTGGCCTGCGGAAATCTGGACGCGGATGCGCGCCTTGCCCTGCGGCACAACTGGATAGAAAAACCCGATAGCAAAGATGCCGAGCGCTAGCAGACGCTCTGACATTTTTTGTGCCACGACTGCATCGCCCAGCATCACTGGCACAATGGGATGATCGCCTTCCGGTATGGCAAATCCGTTAGCCTGCATTTGCTCTCGAAAGTACCGCGTGTTCTCGTGGAGCGTATCGCGCAGCACCGTTGACGCCTCGAGCATATCGAGCACTTTCAATGAAGCCGCGCAAATGGCAGGGGCAAGCGTATTAGAGAAAAGGTAGGGCCGTGAGCGCTGCCGAAGAATATCGATGATCTCCTGACGCCCTGCAGTAAAGCCACCGGATCCACCGCCCAGCGCCTTGCCAAAGGTGCCGGTAATGATGTCTACCCGCTCCATTACGCCGCAGTATTCATGAACCCCACGGCCCTGATCACCCATGAAGCCGGTGGCGTGACAGTCGTCGTGATGGACCATTGCGCCGTATGTATCGGCCAGATCACAGATCGCATCCAGTTGGGCGATCGTACCATCCATGGAGAACACGCCATCAGTCGTAATCAGAATTCGTCGGGCGCCCGCGTCGCGTGCTTCCTGAAGCTTGGCTTCAAGATCGGTCATATCATTGTTGCGGTAGCGATAGCGTGACGCTTTGCAGAGCCTGACACCGTCAATAATGGACGCGTGATTGAGCTCGTCCGAGATCACCGCATCCTCTGGGCCGAGAATCGTCTCAAACAATCCCGTATTGGCGTCAAAGCAGGCCGCATAAAGGATGGTGTCTTCCATTCCCAGAAACTGACTGACCCGCTGCTCCAGCGTTTTGTGAATACCCTGAGTGCCGCAAATGAAACGGACTGATGCAGCCCCAAAGCCCCATTCGCTGAGGCTGTCGCTCGCTGCCTTCATCACCTCGGTGTTGTTAGCAAGACCGAGGTAGTTGTTGGCGCACATATTGACCACATTGGCACCGCCCTCAAGGGTGATGTCATTCTTTTGCTCTGAGGCGATAACGCGCTCAGTCTTCCAAAGCCCGGCAGCTTTGATTTCAGCGATCTCTGCGGCGTAGCTCTCTTTGACTGCCTGATAACTCATGTCAGTCCTTCCAGTCCAGAATCACTTTGCCCGACTGCCCCGAACGCATGATGTCGAAGCCTTCCTGAAATTCGGTGTAGTGGAAGCGGTGGGTAATGATGCGCTCGATGGGCAAGCCACTTTGAATCATCATTACCATCTTGTACCAAGTCTCATACATCTCGCGGCCATAGATGCCCTTGATGTTCAAACCTTTGAAAACCACGTCGGTCCAGTCGATGCCCGTGTCGTCGGGCATGATGCCCAGCATGGCGATGTTGCCGCCGTTGATCATCTTGCTGAGTACATCTCTGAAGGCCGCTGGTGAGCCCGACATTTCGAGGCATACATCAAAGCCCTCTAAAATCCCAAGGCTCTCCATGAAGTTCCGAGTAATTTCCTGTTTGGCCACGTTAATCGGCTGAACCTTGGGCACAATACGCTTGGCGAGATCGAGCCGGTATTCATTCACGTCGGTCAGGATCACATTGCGCGCGCCACAGTGGCCTGCGACCATCGCCGCCATAATGCCGATTGGGCCAGCACCGGTAATGATGACGTCCTCACCCACCATATTGAACGACAGGGCAGTGTGAACGGCGTTGCCATAGGGGTCAAAAATACTCAGGAGATCCGTCGGCAGATAGACGCTGGGGCGGAAAACGTTGGTCGCGGGAATCACCACGTACTCTGCAAAGGCGCCATCGCGATTGACGCCAACCCCCTCGGTGTTAGGACACAAATGCAGACGCCCCGCGAGGCAGTTGCGGCAGCGACCACACACAATGTGACCCTCGCCCGAGACAATATCGCCGACCTGCAGACCCGTGACGTTGGCGCCGAGCTCAACGATTTCGCCGGCGTACTCGTGGCCTGCCGTCATCGGGGTCTTAATCGTTTTTTGGGCCCAGTTGTCCCAGTTGTAGATGTGCACATCGGTGCCACAGATGGCGGTTTTGTGGACCTTGATCAGTACGTCATTACCGCTTATCAGCGGAATAGGAACGTCTTCGAGCCACAGACCTTCCTTGGCGTGTTTTTTCACCAGTGCTTTCATGAAAGCGGCCACCCAATTTGTGCTGATTTATGGGCTTTCTATGCATAATCGCGGTGTTTGGATGCCTTTTTGGAGAGTTTTTTCAATCCGCCGAAAAACCTGAAGTGGTGTCTCATCGTGAGGTGCTGTTGGAGCGCTTTACCGAGACGCCAGCAGCCCCTGCAAGCCTTCGTTCGCGGAATTCCATGCAGCAACCCTGTAAGTGTTACTTTGGCTCGATCATCAGATACGAAACCGTGGTATCGCCGACGTTTAGGCCCTCATGCCAAGCGATCCCCTCGTTGAAAAAGTAACTTCCCGTCTTCAAGGTCACCTCACGGGTACCGCTATCACTGGTGATTCGCATCTTTCCGCCAGATAGCGCATAGCCAAAATGGCGCGGGTGAAAGTGGCGCTCATGACCTACCCCGGGCGGGAACGTGCACCGGAATATCCGGAGCTCAGTATCCTCACGCAGGACTTCGCATACCGTCTCGCCTTGCCAACCCGCCGCAACGGGATCGAGCAACTCCTCAGCCAAGGTCGGGATTGTCAACAGCAGGCAGATGTTGGATAGCCATCGAGACAGTATCAACACGCCCGGTTTGAGAGCATACATTGCTTTCATTTTGCCGCCAGCGTGCAGCTGGCCTGCATCCACCTCAGATTGATGCCGATGCGCTGCGCGGACGGATCTGCCCAGGCATAAGAGACAGTGCGATCTTCGTTAGGGCGATAAACATACAAGACCAGTGATGGCCGGTTATTGCCATAAGGCCAGCGCACGTTGCGCATCTTGATCCCCACCTGCTGGGGGGCTTCTTCCTTAGTTTCCAGCCATACCATGCCGCCCTGGTCATAGATCTCTAGGCCACGGCGAAAGGTCCACTCGCCATCGCGCTGCATGGCGGTCATCCAGCACTCGAAGCGCCGCGCTTTGCGGTTCTTGTGTGGCACACCGGTGGAGTGACCAAACACCCGATTGCCCTCCTCGTCCTGAGCGCGGTCGCTGATCCAGAGCGCTTCCTCGGTCAGCAGCAAATCGTCGTTAAAAATAATGCGTTTGCCGCTCTCGCTCGACACATAGGAGCAGGCATCCGGCGTCATATAGCCCACAAAATGATTGGCTTGCCTGCGCCAAAACACATCACACCCAGGAAGCACACGCGTCTTTTCGGGCGACAGACCCGACAGCTTGGCGGGATCAAGATGAGCGTCCACCAAAGATACAACATCATTGGGAATATGAATTGTCAGGCGAATGGCGCCCTCTTCGTAGTCGGGCCGAAACGCGTAAATGCGCTGGCGATATATCTGTGCAGGGTCGTCGTTGAGATGCTGCTGCACATAAAACACGTGTTCACCAAAAGCGGGCAGATCTACCGGCTCGAAAACATGGTGAATGCGCTCGTGGCGCAGCGCCTCATCGACCTCTTGCTCTGCCTCAAAATAGATCTGCTCCTGATTGTCATAGACCCCAGGAAACCAGGCCATCATGGTTTGGAAGTCTTTATCGAGCACCGCTGCCTCATCTGCATGTGCGCTGGTCATCACAACCCATAACGCAGTGAGTAAGAGTCGATTCATGATGTTGCTCCTCACGGGAGAGTACCCGCGTGAGATTGTTATGGTTATTCGCCCAACAGAATGACATTGGCGAGGCAACTTCGCCAGCTCAGAGGACATTGCCTTTAGCGAGATTAGGACCTAGGTTAGGAGCCAGCACATCTCATAACATTTTATAGAAGTCGCAGGGTTGTTCAGCCGGTGCCACGCCACAGCGCAGAACAACGCTTCACCGAGGTAGGAATATGAAACCACTGGAAGGCATCACCATTCTCGAGCTCTCCACCATGATCACCGCGGCACTCGCGAGCATGATGCTCGCCGAACAGGGCGCGCGAGTGATCAAAGTAGAGCCCAGAAATGCGGGAGATCCCATGCGCTATATCGGGGCGCGTAAGGGCGACATCTCCTCTTTGTTTGCTGGCTGTAACCGTGGCAAGGAGTCGATCAAGATCGATCTCAAAACGGAAGCGGGCCAAGCGATCATCCGCGAAATGGCGTCTCAGGTGGACGCGGTCATCCATAACTTTCGCCCGGGAACGATGGACACCCTGAACCTGGGTTGCGATGCACTAAGGGCCATCAACCCGCGGCTGATCTACATGGCGATTTCAGGCTTCGGCACCGAAGGACCGCTGCGCCGGGCACCTGCCTACG
>CAJXDE010000130.1 GCA_913052635.1 uncultured Halieaceae bacterium | reverse complement strand
ATCGCCGATGGTAGTGTGGGGTCTCCCCATGTGAGAGTAGGTCATCGCCAGGCTTCAATAAAAGAAAACCCCAGTCACAGTGTGGCCGGGGTTTTGTTTTTTTTCGGATGCGCCACCCTGATTTTCCAGCTATGACCGAGCGCAACTCATTTAAAGTGATCACTCCTGTATAACGTAAATTTTCTCTCGCACATTAGAAGGAGCGGTGCCTCCCGAGTCGGTTCTATAGAGTTGCGAAGCTTAATCGGGTAATAGAGGGAGACACCCACCATAAACTAAGATAGCGAGACCAATAGACTGGGTAAAGCCGCCAGCACTGACAAAGCGCGCATACAGGATCGCCTAAGTGAACTGCTCCGCCGTTCGGTCGACGAGATCCTGAATGCCAGGCTGGATGCTGAAGCTGGTGCGGTGTGTGGCGTTCGGCGTTATTAAAGATCACCAGACGGTATGAATCCCCGCGCCGGGCATTACGATCGCAAGTTTCATACGAAGACCTGCTAGGTCCGACCTTCTCCCCATTCGATAGCCGTTTCTCGTGAGAAAAAGCCCATACTGTGCCGCCTGTTCAAATTAAATTTGCGACAGGCAGCGCGGCACGTTTCACTTCCACCACAACGTGTTCAGCTACGTTCCGCGCAACCAGACCCGCTTAGTGGTGGCCAGGGTCAAAGCCATCCACGCATAGGAAAGTCGCGAGGCTGCTCAGGAGAAAGTGAATAAGGTCATCGACAAGCCATGGCGCATGCGTTTGGGCAAAGCAGCTGAACTCGTATAATTGAAGCTTGATCAAACGCCGGCGTATTTAGCTTACCCGTGACCCACCTATAAAGCTGAGAACGCATAATTCTATGGAGCCAATTATGCTGGCGGTCCGTCGCCGCACTAGGGTTGTCGGTGCGCTCCCGGATGGTGAGTCCGCGGTTATGCTGGTCAGCGTTAGGCCGCGGCAGGTCGTTAGCACGCAGTGGGGAACCCGCAAATACATGTCGATTGCTTGGCTGAAACATCAAGATATGGAGGCCTAACGTATCGCTTGAAGGCGAGAACCCAAAATCAAAAGCCCGAAAAAGCTATTTATACAACCGACAATCGGGCCACATAAGGTATTATTTACGGGCACTTACTTCAGCCCTCGGCATTGCCGACTTGAATTGGTGGGCGGCAACCGACGGGGACAAAAGTGACGAATCGTTAATTCGAAGATATGGAGCCAGATTATGACTATCGCCGTAGGAGATTGCATTCCAAACTGCACCCTGTCAGTAATGGGTAGCGAGGGTCCCGCGCCAGTATCGACTGCGGACCTCTTTAACAACAATAAAATTCTGATGTTTGCTGTTCCCGGAGCTTTCACGCCCGGATGCTCGATGACGCATTTACCTGGGTATGTCGCTAACGCGGATAAAATCAAGGAAATGGGTGTCGACGGTATCATTTGCCTGTCTGTGAATGATGCATTTGTTATGCATGCTTGGGGCGAAGCGCAGAAATCAAATGACTCAATTGTTATGTTGGCCGACGGCAACGGTGAATTTACACAACTACTAGGACTGGAATTGGACGCCTCCGGGTTCGGTATGGCGTTGCGCAGTCAGCGTTATGCTTTGATTGCAGAAGATGGCAACATCACTCACCTCAATGTTGAAGACGGGCCGGGCGTAGATGTCAGTTCTGCTGAGACCATGATGGCGTTGCTCTGATGAAAGGTAATGATCATCGCGCATCGCGCATCGCGCTGTGGGCGGGTGCGGGGATCATTGGTTACCGCTAGCCGAACTGGATATTCACTGCCTTAACACGTTGGTATCCTGACAATGCTGAGGCACACTAGACAGGAATACTTGCCTGATCTGGCGGTCAGCCTGGTGCTGTATTTTAGCCCACTTGACCAGCTTAAGGCGCTGTTGGACTCGATCAGTTGCGCCGCCGTTGAGGCCGAGTTGAGTTGTGTCGAAGTGATCTGTGTAGACCACAGTTGCGATGCTGACTACGCCGCCAGTTGCCAGACATTTTTTGAGGCTTATGGCGCTGAAACCGATAGTGACAATGGCCTGCAGATCAGTCTACTGACGCCTGACACCAATCGGGGTTATGGGGCAGGCCACAATCTTGCGATGAGCGAGGTAGAGGGCCAATTTCATCTCATTTTGAATCCCGACGTGGAGCTGGCCCCGGACGCGCTCAAGTTGGCGCTGGATACTTTAAAAAACCAGCACGACATCGCGCTACTGGCGCCCCAGGGGTTCAGTCCGTCGGGTGAGCCAGGCTTTTTAGCCAAGGCCTATCCCTCTGTTTGGGTGCTGGGACTGCGGTCTTTGGCACCACATTGGGTAAAAACTCGATCGGGTGGCGCGATGGCGCGTTACGAGATCCGAGACTTGCCGGATGAGACGGCGTTGAGGCCCATCACGCTCGCCTCCGGCTGTTGCATGTGGGTGAGACGCGCTTTGTTTGACGACGTCGGGGGGTTTGACGAGTCTTTCTTCCTGTATTTCGAGGACTATGACCTGTCACTAAAGCTGGCTGCGCAGGGTGCTGTGATGGAGCACCGGGATATTCGAATTGTGCACCATGGTGGTGGTGCGTCCCGAAAGGGCTTCCGGCATATCCGGTGGTTCGTTGGCGGAGCCGTAAGGTTTTTTAACCACTGGGGCTGGCGATGGCTCGGGTAAGCGGCAAAGCCATGAGATACTACTCCCATGGCTGAGTCAGAACCGAATCCAATGGCTGCTCAAGACCCACTGTGGGAGGCGGAGTGTGCCCGCCGAACGCTCCTCAGTCACCTCGGTATCACACCGTTGGTCAGTCGGTTTGACCCCATTGCCGCCAAACCGGCTCAACGACTTGAGGTGCCGACTGGCTTTAGTGGTGTAGCGCTTGCAAATGCCCCCACGACACCGAGCGGCGGCGACGAAATGCAGGCCGCACAGCTGAGTGAAATGTTGTGTGGAGATGCAGATGAAACCGCCTCGACTGAGGAGGCAGGCGCTATATCCCGAGCACCCGCTGAAGAAACAGGCGATGCAGCCGCTGGTCGCAGTGAGCACCCTGCCGAAGCCAAGAGTGATGTTACATCTGATACGTCCCTCTCCCTATTGCTGGTCACTAGCGAAGATGTGTTGTGGGTCGAGGTACTTGAAGATCAGCTTCTGCGACAGGCGCAGCTACAGTTGATCGCCGCCATGGCGCGCGCCATTCGGGGCGCATCGGTTCGCAGCGCGCATCAGCAATTTAATTGGCCGCCTGCCACTGGGTCTGCCGTCGCGGCGGCCGGGGTTATGGAGGGCATGCTCTCGGGCTTCCTGCACCGACTGACCAGCGATCATGCCACTCGGCATATCGTGCAGCTCGGAGCCTGTGAGGTGCTACCCGCTTCCGATCTGTTGATGCATCAGATTCCCTCCAGTCTGGAGATGCTGAGAGAGGGCTCGCTCAAGCAATCCGCGTGGTCCGTATTGAAACCACTGCGTGCCAGTGACTGATGCGAAAATATCACTGCGGGCGCTGAGTGACCCCGCGGACCTTGCGCGCTTAGAGCCCTTTTATGAGCAGTCAGGCGGACCCTCTTATGGTTTTTTGCAGGGCTTGCAGAGTCAGCCTCACTGCCGGGCTTGGTACTTGCTAAAGGACAAACAGCCAGTCGCGGCGATCTGGTATCAGTGCGTGGCAGAGCGGGCGGAAGTGATTGACCTTAGAGTGCTGGCCTCCGAGCGGCGCCAGGGTCTTGGCCGTAAGTTGCTCTGGGCCTCATTCACCGCGCTTGGGGATGTCGGTGCTGTCGAACTGGAGGTGCGCTCATCCAATGTGGCAGCCCGGGCACTCTATGAGTCGCTGGGTTTTAGTGAGACGGGCTTAAGACCCAATTACTACGCCACTGCTGACGGCCGCGAGGATGCCATACTGATGACGCTCGCACTCAATCACGGTGACAGCGTGACGTGAGCACATTGTCCGACACGTTGAAGGCCGCTGACCCATGTCGGCTCATTGAAATGAGCAGGTTCGAGCATGATTGTCTTCGCAGGGAGCATTGGTTGTGAACATTGTTGAGACCGATTATTGGTGCCTCATGTTGCCCCCCGAGTGGTCAGCAGAAGAGGAAGAGGGCAGTGTGCTGATCACCGATCAGGATGGTATTGGTGAGCTGGCGATTACCACACTGGTCCGTGAGCCCGATGATGCGCTAGACACGAGTCTTTCAGAGATCGCTCAAACGGAGTCGCCCGAGGTCAGCAGTTGGGCCGCTGCCACATTTGGTCATTTCTCGGGCGTCACAGGGCAGTTCACCGAGGAGGGGGCGGTATTGCAGGAGTGGTACCTCAGCCACGGCGTCGCGCTGCTGTATTGCACCTATGTCTGTGATGTCGAGGATGCCGGTATGGATATGCCGGCGGTGGAAGAGATTCTTGGCACACTGGTGCCTGGAGATGCGCTGCTGGTCGACTAGCTGACACTCGCTGGGTTCGCGCGGCAAGAGGCTGATCTAGGAGACGGTCCCGGTCACCCGTACCCGCTTACTCCCCGCAACGGGCGCCTCGGCCTGCGCTTTGGCGCGCTGCTCAAGACTGGTATCTATCTGATTCTTGAGCGCAATGAGGAACCCCGTCACCAGAAACGCACCGGGTGGAAGGATAGCCACCAGAAATGGGAAGTCCACGTTGAAGACCTGCCAGCGCCAGGACTCCGCGCCGATGCCAAACAATAGCTGCATGTCTGCAAAGAGTGCGCCTGTCCCAAGTAGTTCACGTATCGCGCCTAACAACACCAGCACGGCGCCGAAGCCAACCCCCATGATGAAGCCGTCATAGAACGCAGCAGGAAGGGTGTTTTTCCGCGCAAAGGCATCGGCCCGGCCCAGAATGATGCAATTGGTTGTGATCAGCGGCAGAAAAATACCGAGAATCTGATAGAGCTCGTAACTGTAGGCTTGCATGAGCAATTCGGTGACGGTGACTGCCGCGGCGATGATCATCACAAATACCGGTAGCCGGATGGTGTCAGCCACCACAGAGCGAATCAGCGATACGGTGGCATTGGAGACCACCAGTACGAACAGCGTCGCCGCTGCCAATCCCAAGGCGTTCACAGTAGAAGCGGTGACCGCAAGCAGCGGGCATAGACCCAGCAACTGGACAAGGGCGGGGTTGTTCTTCCATAGCCCGTTAAGCGTCAGTTGGCGATACGAAGTGCTGCTCATGCGGAGTCCGCTTCCGTTTCAAAAAGGGTTTTCGCGTTCAGGGTAGCGTATTCGAGTGCCCGACGCGTGGCGAGGATCACTGCGCGGGGCGTCACCGTTGCGCCGGTGAACTGGTCGAACACGCCACCTTCCTTTTCCACATTCCAGCCGTTCAATGCAGGGTTGGCCAGGCTGCGCTCGTTAAAATCGAGGACCCAGTCAGATTTGCGAAGATCGACCTTGTCACCAAGCCCCGGCGTCTCCCGGTGTGCGACCACGCGGACTCCTGCTATCGAGCCGTCCCGGCGAACGCCTACCAGAGCACGGATATCACCGCTGTACCCGTCTCGGGCGGTGGCGGGCAGAATCACGCCGACGACGGTATCCCCCTGTCTCACACGATAACCCTGGCGGCGCTCTCTGATACCCAGCAGCGCGGTCTCTGCGGCGACCTCAAACACGTCATCGACGATCTCATTGTCATGGGTGTCGGGCGGAAAAATCTCCAGCAGTTGCCGCGCCTCTGCGTGCCGCACCTGGAAATCGATTTGTGCCTTGGTGCCGAGGTAGGTCCAGCCGATGGCGACTGACGTGATGGCGGCAAACAAGGCAAGCACAGTACCGCTCAGACCAATCGACGCTAGCCATTTCATGACTCGTGACTCCCGGTGCCATACACCTTGGGCTGGGTGTAGTGATCAATAAAGGGCGCGCAGAAGTTCAGGATCAAGACCGCGAAGGCGACGGCGTCGGGGTAATTACCCAGTGTGCGAATGAGGTAAATCAAGACGCCAATCAGCGCGCCGAATATCAGCCTGCCTTTGTTGGATACGGCGGAGCTGACGGGGTCGGTGATAATAAAAAATGCCGCGAACATGGTGGCGCCGCTGAACAGGTGGAACAGGGCGCTGCCGCC
>CAJXDE010000129.1 GCA_913052635.1 uncultured Halieaceae bacterium | reverse complement strand
GCATCCCGTGTCGGCATGCCCCGGTTGCCGTCCACCGCCAGCCGCACGCGATTGCCCATGGCTTCCCATACCTTGCGCACCACCTCGATGTCGATCTCGACCGGGCGGCCGCTGATCTTGATTTGCAATCGAGGGTAGCCCTCGTCAGCTTTATCGCGGGCAATACGCGCGATCTCATCGGGTTCGCCCACGCCGGTGGCGTAGTAGGAGGGCACCCGGTCTGTGACCGCTCCGCCAAGTAAGTCTGCTACCGAGCGCTCTGTTTTCTTGCCAATGGCATCGTAGGCGGCGATATCGATCGCGGCTTTGGCATAGCGGTGCCCGTTGAGCAGGCTGTCCATCATGCGGTTCAGCAGCATCGGCTTGTCGAGATCGACGCCAATTAGATGCGGGGCCATTTCGGTGAGTGCCGCGCGGGCGCCTTTGGCGTGGCTGGGCGCGTAAGTGGGGCCCACTGGACAGGTCTCCCCCCAGCCTACGGTGCCGCAATCGCTCTCAACGCGCACGATGGTGCTGTCGAGGTGGGTCACGCTGGCATTAGCCATACGGTATGCCCCGCCCTTGACCGGTAAATCGTGTTGGAAGAGGGTGATGTGGCGAATCTTCATGGCTCAGGTCGCCGTGTAGCCACCGTCGACCGACAAAATGGCGCCGGTGATGTGGCGCTCGGTCGCCAAAAACAAGACCGCACGGGCCACTTCCTCGGGTTGGGCGACGTCGCCGATGGGAATGCTTCTCTGATTGCGCTCCACTACTGAATCAACTGCCGCTTGAGTGGTGTGCTCCGAAAACAGCATGGGGGAGTTGATCGCCCCGGGCGCCACTGCGTTCACGTTGATCTGTTTGTCGGCCAGCTCGAGCGCCATGGTGCGCGTCAGCTGATTCAGAGCGCCCTTGCTGGTGCAGTACGCGGCGAGTCCCGCTGCACCGACCACACCGCAGGTTGACGACACATTCACGATGGCGCCGTCATAGACGAGCTGCTGCGCAAACGCACGGCTCAGGTAAAACACGCCGTCGACATTGGTTTGCATCACGGCGCGCCACTCGTCATCGGTGGTGTCGACCGCATCGCGGCGCAAGATGACGCCGGCGTTATTAATAAGTATCTCGACGGGCGCGGCGAAGGCCTCCTGTGCCGCGGCCATCGCCGCGGTGGCAAAGGCTGCGTCGGTGACGTCACCCGTGCAGATCGCAGCCTGCGCTTTGGTCTCTTCCGCGAGCGTCGCTGCAGCGGCCTCGAGCTTGTCTGCCGAGCGACCCACCAATAGGAGTTTGGCGTCTTGCGCGGCGAAGACGCGCGCACACTCGAGGCCCACGCCACTCCCGGCGCCGGTGATCAACACCACGCGACCGTTACAGTCCCTGGGTTGTCCGCTCGATGCGTTGGGAGGGCTCATGGTTCAGAGTGCCGGCAGGGGAAGCTTGGCGAGGCGGCCACCGTCTACGACCACTTCCTGACCGGTGACAAAGGCGGCACCGGCGCTGGCCAGCCAGAAAACAGTATTGGCTACGTCCTCAGGTGTACCCAGCCGACCCACCGGATGAAGCGCCTCGATGGCGGCATCGACAGCGGCGCGATCCGGGTATCGGTCAAGGAATTGTTCGTTAAAGGGCGTGTTGATCCAGCCCGGTGCCACGGCGTTACAGCGGATGCCATAGGGGCCGTATTCGAGCGCGGTGTTGTGGCTGAAGGCCGCCACGGCGGCTTTTGAGGCGGCGTATACGCTATGCAGGGGGTTGGCGCCGAGGCCCTCTATTGAGCTGATGTTGACGATGGCGGGGTGCTGAGCACCTTCTGCGCGCATCAAGGACAGGGCGTGCTTAGTGGTGAGAAACGTGCTTTTCACGTTGACAGCCATCACCCGGTCCCAGTCTTCCTCACGGGTTTCGGCAATGGGTTCCTCAATACAGATGCCTGCGTTATTGACCAACACGTCGAGGTGTCCAAAGTCAAACTCCACCCGCGTCATCAGGTCTCTAACGCTTGCTTCCCGGGCGAGGTCGGTTTCAATGAAGGTGACGCCCTCGGCTTCAGGCTCATTCAGATCTGCGCAGATCAGGGTATCGCCGGCCGCTTGGAAGCGCGCGACGATGGCCGCGCCAATGTTCTGGGCGCCGCCGGTCACGATCACGACGCGCGGTGTGCTCACGCTGGCCTCATGCATACCGCCGGCTATACGCCTCGACGGTGCTGCGCTGCACGCCGAGCTTGTCGATGCGGACTTCCATCACGTCACCTACGTTGAGGTACTGGGGCGGCTTCATGCCGTAGCCGACTCCGGGAGGTGTGCCGGTCATCATGATGTCGCCCGGCTGCCAGCTGGTATAGCGCGAGATAATCGAGACCAGTTCGGCGATGCTGTACATCATGTCAGAGGTGTTGCTCTGCTGTCTGACTTCGCCGTTCACGTGCAGTGAAATATCGAGCTGGTTGGGGTCGCCGACTTCGTCGGTGGTCACCAGCCAAGGGCCAAGCGGTTTCAGCGTGTCGGCGCTTTTACCTTTGGTCCACTGGGTGCCGCGTTCGAGTTGAAAGACACGCTCGGAGACGTCGTTCCCCACACAAAAGCCCGCGACGTGACTCATGGCGTCCTCAATCGGAATATTCGCACCCGCCTTGCAGAACACGACTGCCAGTTCTGCCTCCCAGTCGAGCTGGGTGCCCCCCTGGGGCATCACCACCGGATCGTGGGGGCCGTTGATGGCGCTGGCGGCAGTCAGCATGAACATGGGTTCTTCGGGTGGTTCGAGGCCCGCCTCGGCAGCGTGCTTGCCATAGGTCAGCGCGCAGCCGACAATTTTGCCGGGTCGAAATACGGGGGCCCCTAAACGGGTGTTGGCGGATAGTGCAGGCAGGGTGTCGGTGTCCAAGGCGGCGACCTGTGCCAGCGTCTCGGGCGTCAGCGTTTGCCACGACCAGTCTGCGACGGTGCCACTCAGATCTCTGAGCGTTCCCTTGGCATCCACCAAACCCGCGCGTTCCGCAGCGGCTTCCCCCCATCGCACCAGCTTCATGGTGTTTTCCCCAAGGTGTGTTGATACATTTCCGCAAGATCGACCCCTCGCACTTTTGCTGCCTGAAAACCCGAAACGGTATCGGCAATACCTGTTTCCAATGGGCGACAGTCTGGTAAGCCAATGAGTTGCTCCAGCGCGCCACTGTTCCTTTCAGCGGGGAACGGCATCGGGTCGCCGGTTGCCTCGATCGCGGCATCAGGGTAATGATTGTTCAGTAATGCCAGCATCTTGGTCACGGTGGCTGGTGTGCCGTTGAGGTTGAACACGTGGGCGCCCTCAAAAGAGCGGCTGGCCGCCGCGATGAAGCGCTCGGCGGCATCCGCCACGTAAACAAAACCCACGTCACCGGTGAAGGGGATGGTGTAAGCCTCGCCGATCTCGGCGGCCATCAGCGCAATGGTGGGCGCAGCGCTCATGCCCTGATCACGACCCGGTCCGTAAATTATGGCAGGGCGAATCCCAATGCTCGGTACACCCCAGTCTTGCCAGTACACGGCGGCCATCTGCTCGCCGCAGATCTTGTGCGCGCCGTAAAGGGTCGCCAGCCAGTCATTGTCGCCCATGGCGGGTGCTGCGACCGAGCTGGCATAACTCATGCGCGTAATGCCCCGCTGCCTCGCCAATTCCAGCATATGGATGCTGCCCATCACATTGATGCGCGTGCTGCCAACAGGGTCGGCCTTGCAAAAGGGCACCTGTAGCGCGGCGAGGTGAATAATCGCCTCAATATTGTGCGTCTCTGCCACTTCAAGCAGGCGCTCAAAATCAGTGATATCGCCCCGCTCCCAGGTGACGGACTCCGCGTCGGGCATGATCAGATCAAGGCGCTCGCGATTCTCGGCGATATCGAACACCACGGGGGTGGCACCCAACTCTCGTAGCTGTTTGACCACCCAGGCGCCAATACAGCCCGCGGCACCGGTGATGAGTACGGCCTTACCCGCGAGCTCTGCGCTGTGGCTCATGACGACTTATTCTCCAGTTTGTCGCTGAAGCTCACCAGCCGCCCGATCGCCGCATTGATGCGGGCGCTGAGTTCGGCGGGGTGATCCTCTAGCGCGATCTCACCTAGCAGGCTCTCCAGGCGTGCCTGGGTGCGCCAGATCTCATGGCGGGCGAGCTCCGGGCAGATGCCGGGGTCATCCCAGTCGGCCATATTGAGGGTATTGGTATTGTCGGGGGCGTTCGCGGGCAGCACCTCAAAGGAGGGAATCATCGTGATGCGATCGGCACGCTCGAGGAGTCGGCAGGCCCGGTGAAAAATCATGGTGCCCTGCTGCATAAAGCCAAAGCCGGCCTCAGGGAAAGGAATTGTCACGACCCGGTCCTCAGGCAGCGCCGTGTCGACACCCTCTTCGCCCGTGATACCCAAGAGCGCCTGACCGTCCTGCTTGGTGCCATGGAAGTACTGGAATTCGCCCCCCTTCAAGACGCTGGGGTCGGTGATCATCATGACGATATCGAAAGCGACCGAATCCACGTGCCAGGTATCGACCGCACGGGAGATGTCCTCGGGCGCATAGTTGATGCCGCAGGCCACGGCGGGCACCGAATGGCGCCCAAGTGGGATCCTGGCGATGTCTGACAGGTGTGCCGCTAGCTCGGGGCTATCGCAGAAGTCGCGGATAAATTGCGAGCGGTAACCCGCGCCGCGCGCGTAGCTGCCTAAACGATTGGCGCCGGTGCCTTCGTTGGCGTTCCGGTTGTGGTAGATCTGATCGCAGACATGGCGCATGGCGGCGACGCCATCTGTCGATAGAATGCGGAAGGCGTTGCTGACGGCAAAGCTGGAGGCGCAATCCTCAAGATCCGATTCCTGATATCCCAAAGTAGCGAGGTCCGTGGTTTCGGTTGGCATTTCCAGCGCCAGATGCTGGCCCGCAACGAACGAGGGCTCGTCTTCTAGAGGCAGATAGTCAGACGGTCTGCCAGGGGGAAAGGGGAGTGTGTCGATGGGTGCGGTCATAGCGAACTCGCGAGCGGGTGATGTTCAGGCGCCGGCGCGGGTATTGCGGCGACGTCGCCGTTTGGGCGCGTCAGGTGATTCAACCACTTTGGCTTTCGGCGGGGCAACCACCGAGAAAAGATTTGGGAACCGGTCGCTCTGATGCGGGAGACCCATGGCGCCCACAAAGTGGGCCTGAAAGTCATCGGCTACCGCCGTCTCAATGCGCTCAGCCTTCGCAATCGTCGCCGCGATCTCGACTCTCGCTGCGCGGTCCAGAAGCGCCATACGAGCGCCGGCTCCCGCGGCATTGCCTGCCGAGGTAACCTGCTCGAGGTCACAGTCGGGGATGAGCCCCAGCACCATGGCGTGGCTGACGCTGATGTGGCTACCAAAGGCGCCGGCGAGGCGGATGTGATCGACGGTCGTCACGCCCATTTCATCCATCAGTAACTTGATGCCAGCATACAGTGCTGCCTTGGCGAGCTGAATTTGCCGCACGTCATTTTGTGTGACCAGTACATCAGAGGCCTCAGGATCATCTGCTCTGTGCAGGACATAAGAGAAGGTGCGGCCATCGGCCGTGATGCGCTGAGTATGCTCAGCCAAAGCGCCGTCGACCACACCGTCTGTGGTGATGATTCCCGCAAGGTACATCTCGGCGATGACTTCGATGATCCCCGAGCCGCAGATGCCCGTCACGCCCGTACCTGACATCGCCTCACTAAAGCCCGGCTCGTCTGACCACAGGTCACAGCCGATGCACTTGAACCTTGGTTCCAGCGTGTTGCGGTCGATGCGCACGCGTTCAATGGCGCCGGTCGTTGCGCGTTGCCCGCTGCTGACCTGGGCGCCCTCGAAGGCCGGGCCGGTGGGGCTGGAGCACACCAGTAGCCGCTTGTTATTAGCGAGGACGATCTCGGCATTGGTGCCTACATCGACGACCAAGGTCATTTCTTTGTTACGATCAGGTGCCTCAGCAAGAATCACGCCGGCCGCATCCGCGCCCACGTGTCCTGCGATGCAGGGCAGGCAGTACAGTCGTGCCTCAGGGTGCGCGCTCAAACCGATCTCCGCCGCGCGCGTGTCAATCGCGTCGCTGGTAGTGAGCGCAAAGGGCGCGGTCCCGAGGTTAACCGGGTTAATGCCTAGCAGGATATGGTGCATGATCGGGTTGGCCACCAAAGCGATTTCGAGAATGTCCTCGACTTGATTCGACGCCTCGCTTGTGAGCTCCACAA
>CAJXDE010000128.1 GCA_913052635.1 uncultured Halieaceae bacterium | reverse complement strand
TCGGCGTGTACCTCGGCCAGCCTTGAGCCGTCCTATGTATTGCGGGCGTTGGGGCTGAATGACGAATTGGCGCACAGCTCATTGAGATTCAGCTTCGGGCGGTTTACGACCGATGCAGAAGTGGATCACGCGGCGCAGTCTGTCCGTCATGCTGTAGAGAAGTTGCGCGAGCTGTCGCCGCTGTGGGACATGTATCAGGACGGTGTAGACCTCAACACAATTGAATGGGCGGCGCACTAGCGCTGTCATAAAGGCCCTTGGGAGAGAACCATGGCATATAGCGATAAAGTCATTGACCACTACGAGAACCCACGCAACGTCGGCAAGCTCGACGAGGGTGACGACAACGTCGGTACCGGCATGGTCGGCGCGCCGGCCTGCGGGGATGTGATGCGCCTGCAGATCCAGGTGAACGACGATGGCGTCATCGAGGACGCCAAGTTCAAGACCTATGGCTGTGGCTCGGCTATTGCGTCGAGCTCACTCCTGACCGAGTGGGTTAAAGGCAAGAATCTGGATGAGGCGGCATCGATCAAGAATACCGAGATCGCTCAGGAGCTGTCGCTGCCGCCAGTGAAAATTCACTGCTCGGTGCTGGCAGAGGACGCGATCAAAGCCGCTGTTCAGAACTACCGCGACAAGCAGGACGGCTGAGATGGCGATCAGCCTGACTAGTGAAGCAGCGGAGCACGTGAGCCGCCAGCTTGCCAGTCGCGGCAAGGGCGAGGGCATTCGGATCGGGGTGAAAACCTCAGGGTGCTCGGGTCTCGCTTATGTTCTGGAGTTTGTTGATCAGGTGGAGCCGGAGGACGCCTTCTTTGAGTCCGACGGCGTCAAAGTCTATGTCGATCCCAAGAGTCTGGTGTACCTCGACGGCACGATCGTGGATTTTGCGCGTGAAGGTCTGAACGAGGGCCTGGAGTTCCGTAATCCCAATGTTGCTGGAGAGTGCGGCTGCGGTGAGAGCTTCACGGTCTGAGCGTGAACGCCACCGCGGGCGCGACGGCGCGCGACTATTTTTCATTGTTTCAATTGGAGCCCGATTTTGCGCTGGACGAGACGGCGCTTGAGCGGGCGTATCATGCCCTGCTGACCCAGTTTCATCCCGACCGCTACGCGGGTAAACCACAGGTTGAGCAGCGGGTGGCGGCGCAGTTTTGCGCTGATATCAACAGCGGCTACCGCATTCTTTCCGATGAAGTCTCCCGTGCCGAATACATGCTGCAGCAAGCGGGTGTTGATCTGGTCGCGGCGGAACGTGTGGGCGTCGAATCCACTTTTTTGATGACGCAGATCAGCTTGCGAGAGCAACTGGAAGAGCTGGAGCCGTCCGACGCCGCCGGCCGCCAGTCGCTCACTGAAGAAATCGAGGGTCATTACGCAGGTAGCCGCGATCAATTTGCCAGCACCCTGGCCACTGATGCCCGGCTGGATGCGGCGCGCCACTGGCAGGAGATGTGCTACCTCTCCAAGCTACTTAGCGAACCGAAGTTGCGGGTGAGCTGACCATGGTGCTGTTGCAGATTGCCGAACCCGGTGCCGCACCCGAGGCCTCAACCGAGCGACAGGTCGGCGTGGGCATTGATCTGGGCACCACTAATAGCCTGATTGCGCACTTCGACGGAAACGATTTGAATGTGCTGACGGATGATACGGGGCAGGCATCGCTGCCTTCGGTAGTGTACTACGGCGATTCGCAAACTCTGGTGGGTGCTGATGCAGAGCGGTATGCGAGCGCTGAACCCGGTAACACCATCGCATCTGCCAAAAGAATGTTGGGTCGCTCTCGGGAAGAGTTCGAAGACGACCCTTACATACAGCTCACCCCAGGCGAGGGACTAGCGTTTGCGACTGATGCAGGCACCAAGACCCCCGTTGAGGTTTCGGCAGCGATCCTCACTGCCCTGAAAGACAGAGCTGGGCCGCAACTGAGTGGGCCCATCAGCGGCGCCGTGATCACGGTACCGGCTTACTTTGACGACGCGCAGCGTCAAGCCACCCGCCAAGCTGCGGAGCTGGCCGGCATCAAGGTGCTGCGTCTACTGAATGAACCCACCGCAGCGGCGGTGGCCTATGGTCTCGATGAACAGGCGGAAGAGTCATCTGTGTTGGCAGTCTACGACCTCGGCGGTGGCACCTTTGATATCTCGTTGTTGCGCATGCGCGCAGGCTTATTCGAGGTGCTTTCCACAGGCGGCGACAGTGCGCTGGGCGGTGATGATTTTGATCGCGCGCTGGCTGTCCATTTGCTCGATGAGCTGTCGATTGATGAGCCCACGGTGGTGCAGCGGCGGGTTGCGCTGGCGTTGGCGCGGAACGCCAAAGAGCGCTTGAGTGACAAAACATCGGTAGACCTCGATGTGAGCGGACTGGATACAGCCGCAAGCGAGGTCACGGTATCGCGATCGACGCTGGAAGCACTGCTGTTCCCCTATATCGATCGTACTCTCACCGCCTGCCGTCAGACCCTGGCAGACGCCAACGTCGATACCGTCGATCGCGTGGTGCTGGTAGGGGGGTCGACCCGCACGCCGGCTGTGCGACAGGCGGTCACTGACTGTTTTGGTCTGGAACCGCTGTGCAATCTTGATCCGGATCAGGTGGTGGCGATGGGCGCCTCACGGCAGGCCGACATCCTGGTCGGTAACCGACAGGGCGATGAAGCGCTATTGCTCGACGTCATCCCGCTGTCGCTCGGCTTGGAAACCTATGGCGGGTTGGTAGAGCGCATCGTTGATCGCAACAGCACGATCCCCGTTGCGCGGGCACAGGAATTCACCACCGCCCGAGATGGCCAAACCGGGCTGGTCGTGCACGTATTGCAGGGCGAGCGGGAGCGCGTGGAGGACTGCCGTTCTCTGGCCCGTTTTGAGTTGACGGGTATCCCGCCAATGGTCGCGGGTGCTGCCCGCATTGAGGTCACGTTCCAAGTCGATGCGGATGGCATCCTTGCGGTCTCGGCGGTGGAGCAGCAGACCGGTGCCCGCAGTGACATCGTGGTGAAACCGGCTTTTGGTTTGGACGAAGCACAGATTACCGACATGTTGAAAGCGGGATATGAGCATGCCAGCGAGGACATGCTGGCGCGCCAGCTCGGTGAAGCGCTAGTTGAGGCTGAGGCCCTGCTCGACGGGCTGCTGGCCGCGATGACCGCCGACGGTGACCTGCTGTCCGCTGACGAGACCGCTGCGCTCCAGTCCGATATGAAAAATCTCGAGACCGTGATGGCGGCGAACCAGCCTGACGATATCCGAGGGGCAACCGAGATTCTGGGCAATGCCTGCGAGGTTTTTGCCGCTCGCCGCATGGATCGCAGCATTCAAAAAGCGCTTCAGGGCGTCTCCCTCTCGCAGCTTGAGTCCGATGTCGTAGAGGAATCCACACCTTGACAGAAATCGTTTTATTACCCCATCACGAGATCTGCCCTGAAGGAGCTGTGATCGAGGCCGAGCAGGGTGAAACTGTTTGCGAGGCATTGCTGCGGAACGATATCGAGATTGAGCACGCCTGTGAGATGTCCTGCGCCTGCACGACGTGCCATGTCATCGTGCGTGAGGGCTTTGATTCGCTGGGAGAGGCCGATGATCTCGAGGAGGATTACCTCGACAAAGCCTGGGGTCTAGAGCCCGAATCTCGGCTGTCCTGCCAGGCGCAGGTGCGTGACACCGATCTGGTGGTCGAAATCCCGCGCTACACCATTAACCACGCCTCGGAGCGGCACTGAATACGGTTCAATCGGGGTGGCATTGTTGCCATGACACTACGGGGTAAAACCCCTTATACTCCGCGCCCGCGAGGCAAGCGCCTCGAGTTCATCAGTATAAATCGGAGAGCAACATGGCGGTGGAACGCACCTTATCGATTATCAAGCCCGATGCGGTAGGGAAAAACGTGATTGGCCAGATCATCGGCCGTTTTGAAGAGGCGGGACTGACCGTCGTCGCGGCCAAAATGCTGCATCTGTCGGATAACCTCGCCGGTGGTTTTTATGCCGAGCACAAAGAGCGCCCCTTTTACCCGGATCTCGTCAAGTTCATGACTTCAGGACCAGTGGTTGTTCAGGTGTTAGAGGGTGAGGGTGCGATCGCGCGCAATCGCGAGCTGATGGGGGCAACGAATCCTCAGGAAGCCGACGCTGGCACCATCCGCGCTGATTTTGCCCAATCCATCGATGCCAACGCGGTCCACGGTTCGGATTCCTCCGCTTCTGCTGAGCGTGAAATTGCCTACTTCTTTGCCTCAAGCGAGATCTGCCCACGCTGAGGCATGGCCGGCTCTGATGCCATGACCGCAGCAGACCAACTCATCGCCACCACACCGGTAACCAATCGGGTCAACCTGCTGGGTTTGACCCGGCAACAGCTCGAGACCTTTTTCACTGACCTCGGCGAGAGGCGATTTCGCGCCCAACAGATCATGAAGTGGATCCACCACCGCGGCGTGCGCGACTTTGAGGAGATGACAGACCTCAGTCAGTCACTCCGCACCCAGTTGGGAGAGATTGCCGAGATCACACCACCGTCCATTGCCGAACAGCACGACTCCCAGGATGGCACCCGAAAGTGGGCCATCGCGGTCGAGGGAGGCAGTCTGGTCGAGGCGGTGCTGATACCTGAGGGTGACCGCGCCACGCTGTGCGTGTCTTCCCAGGTGGGGTGCAGCCTCGACTGCACCTTTTGCTCCACCGGCAAGCAGGGCTTCCAACGCGATTTGACTGCGGCTGAGATCATCGGTCAGGTATGGCTGGCCATTAACTCCTACGATGCGTGGCAGTCCGGCAAAGGCCGAGTCGTGACCAATGTGGTCATGATGGGCATGGGCGAGCCACTGCTCAACTTCGATAGCGTCGTGTCCGCAATGAGCCTGATGTGTGACGATCTGGCCTACGGGCTCTCCAAGCGCAAGGTGACGCTGTCGACATCGGGAGTGGTGCCCAATCTGGATCGGCTCGCTGAGTGGGCAGACGTCAGTCTGGCTGTATCGCTTCATGCACCTAATGACGCACTACGTGATCAGATCGTGCCCATCAATCGGAAATATCCCATCGCCCGGTTGCTGGCCTCCGCCAAAGCTTATTTGGATGCGCAACCGGACAAAAAGCGAGTGGTGACCATCGAGTACACCTTGCTCGCAGGTGTCAATGACAGCGTCGAGCAGGCCCGAGAGCTGGCCACGTTGTTGAATGACTATCCTTGCAAGATCAACCTCATCCCCTTTAACGATTTCCCCAATTCGGGTTATCAACGACCCAGTGGTAATGCCGTCAGTCGGTTTTGGCAGGTGCTGACCGATGCCGGTTTTGTGGTGACAGTGCGAACGACCCGGGGCGATGATATTGACGCGGCCTGTGGCCAGCTGGTGGGTGAGGTGGTAGACCGGACCCGGCGTGCAGAGCGTCACCGGGCTGGACGCGGCGATCACAGCCTGTTGGAATCAAACTGATGAAAGCGAGCGGCTTGTCACGGATTAACCGAGGTTTTGGCTCACTGAGGGGTCGATCGGCGCCGCCCCGCGGTTTCAGCCTGTTGCACGTTAGCGCACTCTCCGTGTTACTGATTCTGATGGCCGGTTGCGTCACGGAGTACAGCGGCGGGACCCAGATGTCCTCTGACCCCGGCGCCAAAGTAGACAAGCGTGTCGTGTTCGCCCGGCAATATATTGGTGTGGGCGACTGGGAAAACGCCAAACGCAACCTCGAATTGGCCCAGGAAGTGGATCCCAACAATGCCGAGATCTTTGAGGCCTTTGCGCTGGCCTATCAGAGCACCGGCGAGTTCGAGATGGCAGAGAACCAATTCCGCGCTGCGTTCAAGGCAGAACCGACACTGTCCAGAGCAGGCAACAACTACGCGGCTTTTCTGTACTCTCAAGGGCGCTATATCGAGGCGAAGCGCGAGTTTTATCGCGTTACGGAGGACACGCTCTACAGCGGTCGTCCCATGGCGTTTGTGAATTTGGGGCTCTGTCGGCTTCAGTTAGCGGATGACGCGGGCGCTGAGGCGGCCTTTACCCGAGCCCTGTCGATTGATCGACGCAATCCGGTGGCGCTTTTGGAGATGGGTTTTCTGCGTCTCGAAGCGGGTGATACTAATGAAGCTGCGCGGTATCATGGGACTTACAGGACGGTCTCTCCACAGCAATAGCCGCGGGGGCTGCTACTCGGTCTGGAAATCGCCGATCAAACAGGCGACCGGGATGCACTGAGTAGTTATGAGTTG
>CAJXDE010000127.1 GCA_913052635.1 uncultured Halieaceae bacterium | reverse complement strand
GAGGCCGCGGGTCTCGAGTACGTGCGCGACCCCAGCAACTTTGAGGTAAAGCAAGACAGAAATTATCTCAGGCAGGTGGTCTTGCCCGCGATTGCCGAACGGTGGCCGGCCTATCGAGAGACCGTGACGCGCGCCGCGGCGCTTCAGGCGCTGACCCAGCGGCGCCTTAGCACGATGCCGCTTGAGCGGACTGAAACGGCCATGGGCGAGCCGGCGCTGGCGGTAGATGACGCATTGGATCCGCCCCAGTTGGCTGCGGCAATGCACCAATGGCTGGGTGAAAGCGATATTGAGAGCCCTGATCAAAAACGGCTGGTCGAGTTGGCGCGGCAAGCGCTCACTGCAAAACAGGACCGATCTCCAGAGCTGGTCTGGGGTGAACACACCCTCAGGGTCTGGGGTGGCTTGGTGATTCGCGCGGGTAATCCCGCGCTAGCAGACAGTTTCCCCAGAGAGCTGGTGGCGGGTGAGGCGATATCGGGCGATTGGGGCGAGTTGAGCTGGGAGCCTGCCATCGCCGGCCCCGGGCTGAGACGGGGTGCTCGGCTTCAATGCATGCTGAGCGGCGAACTGGATCGGGTCACACCGCTGAATCGCCCTCAAAAACCGCTCAAACACTGGTGCCAGGAGCTGAGGATACCGCCGTGGTGGCGGCCGTATCTGCCCGTGCTCACCTTACAAAACCAGCCCGTATGGCTAGTGCGCGCAGGGCCTCTGGGCCCTGAAGCGACCGATGCACTGGAGGGGTCGGAAGGTGGCTTGCGTCCTGTGTGGCGTCTTTTTAACACCGTATGAATTGAGCCCAAGGGGGCTTCCTGTTAGACTGATCGTCCATCGGAGAGACGATCCCGAAAGACGTCAAAATAGGCGTCGGGTAGTTTTTCGCTTTGGTGGAATCCATGACGAGATATGTGTTCGTTACCGGTGGTGTTGTGTCTTCCCTGGGTAAAGGGATCGCTGCCGCCTCCCTTGCGGCTGTGCTTGAAGCGCGCGGCCTCAAAGTCACCCTACTCAAGCTAGACCCCTACATCAACGTCGATCCCGGCACGATGAGCCCTTTCCAACACGGCGAGGTCTTCGTCACCGACGACGGCGCGGAGACGGATCTCGATCTGGGTCACTACGAGCGGTTCACGCGCACCGTAATGAGCCGCGCCAATAACTTTACAGCGGGCCGCGTATACGACGCGGTGTTGCGCAAGGAGCGCCGGGGCGATTACCTGGGCGGCACCGTTCAGGTGATTCCGCACATCACAGACGAGATCAAACATCGGGTCGTCGAGGGCGCGGGGCATGCCGAGGTCGCCGTGGTGGAAGTAGGCGGCACCGCGGGCGATATTGAAAGCCAGCCCTTCCTCGAGGCGGTGCGTCAGCTCAAGCTGGAGCTGGGCTCGGCCAATGCGCTGCTCATGCACCTCACGCTCATTCCCTACATTCCGACTGCCGGTGAAATCAAAACCAAACCGACCCAGCACTCGGTCAAGGAATTGCGCTCGATTGGTTTGCAACCCGAGGTGCTGTTGTGCCGCTGCTCTGTCGAAGTGGACGAAGGCGCTCGCCGCAAGATTTCCCTGTTTACCAATGTTGACGAACGAGCGGTGATTCCGCTGATGGATGCCGATTCGATTTATCAGATACCCGGTCACCTCAAGGAGAGCGGACTCGACGACTATGTTCTCGAGCGCTTTGGGCTGGTCCAGCCTGCGGCTGATCTGTCGGAGTGGGACGACGTGGTTCGGCGCGAATTTAGCGAGCGCAAGGGCACGGTGCGTGTGGGCATGGTCGGCAAATACGTCGATCTGATAGACGCTTATAAGTCGCTGAATGAGGCTCTCGACCACGCGGGCTTGCAAACCGATACTCGGGTAGAGATCCACTACATTGATGCCGAGGAGATTGAGGCTCAGGGTGTGGGATTGTTGTCGCATCTGGATGCTATCCTTGTCCCTGGCGGGTTTGGTGATCGCGGCATTCAAGGCAAGATTGAAGCGGTGCGGTATGCGCGGGAGCAGGGCATTCCATTCCTCGGTATTTGTTTGGGGATGCACATGGCGCTCATCGAATACGCCCGCAATGTCTGTCATCTCGATGGCGCGCACTCTACCGAGATGCAGTCTGATACCCCGCATCCCATTATCGCTTTGATCACCGAATGGCAGACCGCAGATGGCGTGGTTGAGCAGCGCTCCGAGGAGTCGGATCTGGGTGGCACTATGAGACTGGGTGCGCAGCCCTGCCGGTTAGTAGCGGGCACCAAGACGCAGGCTATTTATAAGGCCGATGAGATCTCCGAGCGGCATCGCCATCGTTATGAGGTGAACAGCAACTACGTTTCCCGGCTGGAAGAGGCGGGCATGAAGATGAGCGGCTGGTCGCTGGATGATGAGCTGGTCGAAATCATCGAGCTGCCTGCCCACCCATGGTTTGTGGCGTGTCAGTTCCACCCGGAGTTCAAGTCCCGACCCCGCGGCGGACACCCCTTGTTCACCAGCTATATCGAAGCTGCGTTGGCAATCGCTCAGCAGTGCGGTGATGCCGCGTGACGGGAGACCATCGCGCTGTTGAGGTAGCGGGCCGCACCTTTGCCAACGATCGCCCGATGGTGTTGATCGGTGGTATCAATGTGCTCGAGAGTGCCGAGCTGGCGATGGAGACCGCTGCTGAATTTGTGCGTGTCTGTGAGCAGCTGTCACTGCCCTATGTCTTTAAAGCGTCTTTCGACAAGGCTAACCGCTCGTCGATTCATTCTTTCCGGGGACCTGGCCTGGACGCCGGCCTGAAAATCCTCGCTGACGTGAAATCAACCCACAGCGTGCCGGTGCTGACCGATGTTCATACACCGGAACAGGCGGCGCCCTTGGTAGAGGTCTGCGACATCCTTCAGCTGCCGGCGTTTCTCGCCCGCCAGACGGATCTGGTGGAGGCGATGGCCCGCACGGGTGCTGCGATCAATATCAAGAAGCCCCAGTTTTTGAGTCCCGCGCAAATGACCAATGTCGTTGAGAAGTTTCGCGAGTGTGGCAACGACCGGCTGATGGTGTGCGAGCGTGGCAGCAATTTTGGCTATGACAATTTGGTTGTCGACATGTTGGGATTTGAGGTGATGAGCCAGGCCACCACGGGCTGCCCACTCATTTTTGACGTGACTCACTCGCTGCAACGCCGTGACCCCGGCGAGGCCGCCTCCGGAGGGCGTCGTGACCAGGTGCTCAAGTTGGCCAAGGCGGGGGCAGCGGTGGGCATTGCAGGCCTGTTTTTGGAAGCCCACCCGAATCCGGATGAAGCCCTCTGCGATGGCCCCAGTGCGTTGCCGCTGGCGCAGCTGCAGCCCTTTCTCGAGCAGGTCAAAGCGGTGGATGCACTGGTCAAATCTCAACCTGAACTGACCATCCAATGAGTCGTGTTGAATCAGGAGCGTGTTGTGAGTGAAATCGTCGATGTGCGTGCTTTTGAGGTATTGGATTCCCGCGGGAATCCGACCGTCATGGCCGAGGTCACATTGGATGATGACAGTGTCGGCAGTGCTTGCGCGCCCTCAGGAGCGAGCACAGGTACCCGCGAGGCGTTGGAGCTGCGAGATGGCGACGCGTCGCGCTATCTCGGCAAGGGAGTGCTGACGGCGGTAGGGCACGCGAATGGTTCCATTCGCGAACTGTTGGTGGGCCACGACGCCCTCGATCAAGCCGGCGTAGACCAGCGCATGATTGAGGCAGACGGGACAGATAACAAGGCGCAGTTCGGTGCCAATGCCATTCTGGCTGTGTCGCTGGCGACTGCCAAAGCCGCGGCCCTGTCAGCCAGAAAGCCGCTTTATCAGCACATAGCCGAGCTCTCGGGGTGTACCGCTATGTCTCTGCCTGTGCCCATGATGAATATCCTTAACGGGGGAGAGCACGCCGATAACAATGTGGATATTCAGGAGTTCATGATTCAGCCCGTGTCGGCAGGGAGCTTCGCCGAGGCATTGCGGGTGGGCGCCGAAATTTTTCATCACCTGAAAAAAGTGCTCTCTGGCAGAGGGCTCGTCACGGCGGTCGGGGACGAGGGCGGCTTTGCGCCCGATCTGCCTTCTAACGCTGCGGCATTGGAAGTCATTGGCGAGGCGGTAGCCTACGCTGGCTACGTGCTGGGCGATGACATCACGCTGGCTTTGGATTGCGCCGCCTCGGAGTTCTACAAGGACGGCCGTTACCATCTGCAGGGTGACGGTGCTGACTATGACAGTGCAGGCTTTGCCGATTACCTGGCTGCATTGACGGCGGACCATCCCATTGTCTCGATAGAAGACGGGCTGGATGAGTCGGATTGGGCAGGCTGGGCGGTGTTGACAGAAAAATTGGGTGATCGTATTCAGCTGGTCGGGGACGACCTGTTTGTCACCAACACCGCGATTCTCAAGCGCGGGATTGACGAAGGCATCGCCAATTCCATCTTGATTAAATTTAACCAGATCGGATCGCTGACAGAGACACTGCGGGCGATTGCCATGGCCAAGGCCGCGGGCTACACGGCGGTGATCTCGCATCGCTCCGGTGAGACCGAGGACGCCACCATCGCAGATCTGGCTGTCGGGACCGGGGCGGGTCAGATCAAGACCGGCTCGCTGAGCCGCTCAGACCGGGTAGCCAAGTACAACCGGCTACTGCGGATTGAAGCTGAGCTCGGCCTCACCGCGCCGTATCCTGGCCGGGACATCCTCTCGAGGGCCTGATGCGCTGGCTCATAGGCGGGCTATTGGGTCTTCTTTTGCTGCTGCAGTACCGGCTGTGGTTTGCAGAGGGCGGTCTTGCTGAAGCTAACCGGCTGCAGGTGCAGCTCGAGGAAGCCGAGGCAGAAAACGCCGAGCTGACGGCGCGTAATGCGGCACTCACACAGGAGGTCATCGCCTTGCAGGGTGGCACAGAGGCGGTCGAGAGAAATGCGCGCGAGAACCTTGGCCTGATCAAAGAAGGTGAGGTCTATTATCAATTTGTAGAGGAGCCGAAGGCGCCGTGAACAGCATCTGGGCAGTGGTGCCGGCGGCTGGGTCGGGGCGTCGCCTTGGTGGTGAGGTTCCCAAGCAATATCGCGAAATCGCCGGTGCGCCGCTGATGGAGCACACCCTGCGCGCATTGTTGGAGAGTCCGGATATTCGCGGCATTGTGGTAGCGCTCGATCCCTCTGACCGGCGCGCCGATGTGATTGACAGCCTGGCGGACGTGCGCGTGCAAACCACACCCGGTGGCGCCGAGCGCGCGGATTCCGTCATGGCAGGGCTGGAGCTATTGGCCGCTCAAGATTCAGAAGACGATTGGGTGCTGGTTCACGATGCCGCGCGTCCTTGTTTGCCGCTTGAATCCCTGACCGCGTTAATTAAACAGGCTCGGCAGTCGGGAGAGGGCGTGATCCTCGCCGAGCCGGTCGCAGACACCCTGAAGCAGGTCGGTGAGGGCGGGCAGATCTCAGGTACAGTCGATCGCCAGTCGCTCTGGCGGGCACAGACGCCCCAATTATTTCCCCTGTTCGCTTTACGTGCGGCATTGGGTCGGTGTCTGGAGGAAGGCCTCTCGGTTACTGATGAAGCCATGGCGATGGAGCGGGCGGGTGAGCCTGTTCACGTGGTAGAGGGGCCCTCGAGCAACATTAAGGTCACCGTTGAAGCAGACCTGGCGTTTGCGGATATGGTGCTGAGAAAGAGAGGATGGCAGTGACATGATGCGTATTGGCCACGGTTACGATGTACATGCCTTCGGCGAAGGCGATGCTGTCGTATTAGGCGGTGTTCAGATCCCCTGCGAGCGCGGACTGATTGCGCACTCCGACGGGGACGTGGTGTTGCACGCGCTCTGTGATGCGCTGTTGGGTGCAGCGAGCCTGGGTGATATCGGCCGGCATTTTCCCGATACCGATCCGGCCTTTAGCGATGCTAACAGTCGAACGCTGTTGCGCGCAGTGGTCGCACAGCTGGATGAAGCCGGTTGGACAGTAGTTAATGTCGATCTCACCGTGATCGCCCAAACGCCGCAATTGAGCGAGCACATTGATGGGATGCGCGAACGCATCGCCGCTGACGTCAGAGTGGCAGTGGGCAGTGTAAACGTGAAGGCAACCACTACTGAAAAACTGGGCTTTGTGGGTCGGGAAGAGGGTATTGCCAGCCATGCGGTGGCGCTGCTGACGAACGAGGGTGCCTCTGCGTGAGCCAGCAGGGTATCGGTATGACCTCCCAGCGAACGCGGGAGCGACTTATACAGCGGCT
>CAJXDE010000126.1 GCA_913052635.1 uncultured Halieaceae bacterium | reverse complement strand
CCTCTGCGACGTGGCGGTGGAGCGTCAGGTCGAGATTACAGGGTCAGACGCGGCCGCCTTCGTGCAATTGCTCACGCCACGTAATCTGTCGCAGTGCGCGGTGGGTCAGTGCAAGTACGTGCTAATTACCAACGAAGCCGGGGGCATTCTGAACGACCCGGTGCTGTTACGCCTTGATGAGAACCGTTTTTGGTTATCACTGGCCGACAGCGATGTGCTGATGTGGGCACAGGGCGTTGCCACCCACGCGGGCCTCGACGTCACGATTGGCGAGCCCGATGTCTCCCCGCTTCAGCTTCAGGGCCCCAAGAGCGGCGACATCATGGCGGCGCTGTTTGGCGAGTCGATTCGAGACCTCAAGTACTACTGGCTCGATCATTTCGAGCTCGATGGTATTCCGCTGGTGATTTCACGCACCGGCTGGTCCAGTGAGCTGGGCTATGAGCTTTACCTCCTCGATGGTAGCCAAGGCGGGGCACTTTGGGAAAAGCTGATGGCGGTGGGTGAGCCGCTGGGATTAAAGCCCGGTCATACGTCGTCGATTCGGCGAATTGAGGGCGGCATGCTCTCCTACCACGCCGACATGGATGCCCAGACCAACCCCTTCGAGCTCGGTTTGGACAGACTCGTTGACCTTGAGATGCCGGCAGACTTCATAGGTAAAGCCGCACTGAAACAGGTGCAGCAGCAAGGGGTTTCCCGGCAGCAGATCGGTCTCGAGATTGACGGTGAGCCGCTACCCGGGCCCAACACGCGATTCTGGCCCGTGGAGATAAGCGGCGAGGTGATCGGTAAAGTCACCTCCGCGGTGTACTCGCCGCGCCTGAAAAAGAATATTGCGCTGGCAATGGTGGCGAGTGCCCATAGCGCTGTTGGCACCACCTGCGAAGTCCAATTGCCCAGCGAGACGCGGAGCGGAACGATCATCCCCAAGCCGTTTTACGACCCTAAAAAGCAGATCACCGCAGGCGAAACGACGGCTGCGTGAATACCCTACTTCGGGTCAGTGGTCAGCGGAGCGCATTACGGGTTGGCGGTTGGCGACAGAAAACTCAATGACTAGTGGATGATTTTGCAGGTCGTCAGTGCAGTGGGCCTCGCAGAATTAGGTCGATCGCTCCCCAGATACGACCTCTGAAAACGTGGCTCTTTGAGACTGAGGGCAACTCACGCTAGATCAAGTCAGCAACACGCTCCCTAAGCAGATTCTTTCGGATCTTCCCGGTCGTGGTCTTGGGCAGCGCCTCAAAAACGATGCGCTTTGGGCGCTTGAAACCCGCAAGTTGCCCGCGTGCGTGCTCAATTAAATCTACCTCGCAGACTTCACTGCCCTCAGACAGCTCAACAAAAGCGCAGGGCACCTCGCCCCACTTCTCGTCGGGCATGGCTACCACTGCCGCACACACCACGGCCGGGTGGCTATACAAGGCATTCTCCACTTCAATGGATGAGATGTTCTCGCCCCCTGAAATGATGATGTCTTTTGAGCGGTCGCGGATCTCGATGTAGCCATCGGGATGCTGCACCGCTAAATCGCCCGACCAGAACCAGCCGTCGTCGAATGCCTCTCTAGTGACTTCGGGCTGTTTGAGATAACCCTTCATGACGATATTGCCGCGAAACGCGACCTCGCCCTGGGTCTCACCATCCCAGGGCACTGGGGTGCGGGTGTCGGGATCCAGCACCAGCACATCCTCTTGCAGTTCATACGCCACACCCTGTCGGGCTTTCAGCTTGGACTGCTCCTCGTCACTGAGCGTCGACCAGGTCGCCCGCTCCGCGCAGACCACAGCGGGTCCATAGACTTCTGTCAGGCCATAAACATGGGTAATGGAGATCCCCATTTGCTCCATCGCCTGAATGGTCTGGGGCGGTGGCGGCGCAGCAGCCGTCATCATGCGCACAGACTGAGAGAATGATCGCCGCTCAACGTCGTTCGCACCGGCGATCATCGACATGATGATAGGCGCGCCGCAGAGATGGGTCACTCCGTGCTGCGCAAAGGCGCCATAGATTCCTTTAGCCGAGGGGCTACGCATAAAAACGTGGGTACCCGCCAGCATCGTGATCGTCCAGGGAAAGCACCAACCGTTGCAGTGAAATAGCGGCAGCGTCCACAGATACACGGGATGGTGCGGCATCTCCCAGGTCACCACATTGTTGACTGCATTGGTCCAAGCACCGCGATGGGAATAGACCACGCCTTTAGGCTGCCCGGTCGTGCCGGATGTGTAGTTAAGGGCCAACGCATCCCACTCATCATCCGGCGGGGTGTAAGGAAAGTCGGGTGAGCCCTCCGCCAATAACTTCTCGTAGGTCAGCTCGCCAATACACTCGCCCCCGGGCCCCTCTGTGTCCTCGATATCAACAACTAACAGATCGCGACCAGAGTGGGTGACCGCCTCTCGCGCCAGCGAGGAGAACTCGGTATCAGCGAGTAGCACATTCGCCTCACCGTGCTCGAGAATAAAACCCAGCGTGGCCGCATCGAGCCTGACGTTGTTGGCATTCAGCACAGCACCCAGCAGAGGAATAGCCAGAGCGCACTCGAGGGCTTCCGGGATATTGGGCGCGATAAGCGCCACGGTATCGCCCTTGCCGACGCCACGCTGAGAAAGCGCAGACGCCAGACGCTTACAGCGGTCGGCGACCTCCCCCCAGTTACGGCGGATATTGCCGTGAACCTGCGCCGGCAGATCGGGATAGACCCGCTCGGTGCGCTTCAGCACCGAGACCGGGGTCAGCGGCGCAAAGTTTGCCTGGTTCTTGTCGAGCTCGGGCCCAGAGTAAAGGCTCATGTCGGGCGGCACTCCCTGAGTCAGTGACCTATGAGGCGGTCACCGTATCACGCAGGCACCCCGGGGCGAACGCTTGTGAAAATCAGGCAGAAAACGCCTTGGCACAGGCCGGCCGGGTCATGAGGCGGTCCGCATAGGCGCTGAGATTGAGGAACGCCTCATCGGTCACAATCCCCAGACGCTTGGACATGATGCAGGCATGACCCAGCATGGTGTCGGCTGCCGAGAAGTCGCCAATCAGATACTCACGCCCTTCTATAGCAGTCTCCACCGGTGCCCAGGCCTTGGCCAGTAACCGCTCCGCCTGACCGCGCACAGTCTCATCCTGGCGCTCTGGTGGGAGCAGTATGGTGTGCACAACGATGGTATTGACCGGTGGCATCACCATCCCCTCGCAGTAGTGGAACCACTGCAGATACTCGGGGAAGCGCGGATCATTTGAGGCGGGCTTTAGCCCACCATTTTTGTGACACTCCAGGATGTACTCAGCGATCGCCCCCGACTCGTAAATCGACACGTCACCGTCATCCAAAACCGGGATACGGCCCAGCGGATGTCGTGCGCGATGCTCGTCGGACTTGAGGTCCTTCGGATGAAAATCCATGCGATTCAATTCGTACTCAAGGCCGAGTTCTTCAAGCAGCCAGAGGGAGCGGCTGGCGCGGCTGTTGGGAGCAAAGTGCAGTGTCAACATAACGGGGATTCCTCAAAACCTTGGCGGATCGGCATTGTCGGCCGGGCCGCGTTAAAAATGATATCTCGACCATAACTATACGGCCCTCAGGGAGTTTTGGCATAGCCTCTGCCAATAATTAAGAATTAGCGTCGTTCTCCGAAAATGATGTCTCGGAGAACGGGAGCGGCTCCGAAATATGATCTGTATCGTCTACCAACCGCACACCTAAACCAATCAACCTCACAGGTTTGGCCTTACGCTCCCAGCCCTCGGCTAACAAGTCCTGATAGTCGGCTTCGACAGCCTTCGTACCCACCCGCTCCACTGTGGTCGTCGTGAAATCATTAAACTTTAATTTCACAAAGGCCTTGTCGATGACATGCCAAGCTTTGGCCGCCTCGATGCGCTCCATCAGGTTAATGTAGAGTCGCTCGATAATCGGCTCCCACTCGGCCGGGCCACTCACATCCTCGGCGAAAGTCCGCTCGACACTCACAGACTTACGTACCCGGCTCGGCTGAACGGGGCGCTCGTCGCGACCCCGTGCGCGCTCATGAAGCACCACGCCAAACTTGCCGAAGCGGCGCCGCAAGTCATGCAGGCTCCACTCCCGAACGTCGGCGCAGGTTCTCAGTCCGTAACGATGCATCTTGTCGGCTGTCACCGCACCCACCCCGGGAATTTTCTTCACTGACAGCGCGGCGACAAAGGCATCTACTTCATCAGGTGGCACCACCGTCAGGCCATCGGGCTTCTTCCAATCCGAGGCGACCTTAGCAATGAACTTATTCACCGATACGCCGGCCGAAACAGTGATATCGAGCTCTTCGCGGACCTGTTGCCGAATGGCTTTGGCAATCCGGGTAGCAGTCAGTTCCTCATCGGATATCTCGCTGACATCGAGGTAGGCTTCATCCAAGGACAACGGCTCAATAATTTCAGTGAAGTTAGCGAAGATGCCGCGCATCACTTTGGAGGCCTTGCGGTACTTGTGCATCTGAGGTGGTACGACCGTCAGCTGCGGGCAGAGCCGCATCGCTTGGGCCGTGGGCATCGCCGAGCGAACACCGTAAGCACGGGCGTCGTAGTTGCAGGTTGTCAGCACGCCGCGCCGTTCAGCGCTACCCCCCACCGCCATGGGGATCCCCCGCAGTTCGGGGTGATCGCGCATCTCGATCGCAGCATAGAAACAATCGGCATCGATATGGATGATCTTGCGCAGCATATTGCGAGGGTACAACGAGATCCCGACGCTGAAACCCCAAATCGAGCAAACACTGGCAAACACTGGCTCGCGATAAGCAATGCGCTAGGGGATTATTGATGCGCCGATGACTGGCATCACCCCCCAAACTAAGCGCCACTCAAGATCTTTCGCTTTTTTCAGCAAAGCCAGCTACTCTTTCGCTGTGTGTTAGCGAGGGCGACATCTTGAAGTCAGGCGTTATCTTTGGGGCAGTACTAATCATTATTATCGGAGCCATTGTGGCCTCACACCAGCTCTCCGAAAGCGGCAACGACCATTTCGATAAGGCCGGCGAGAACTGGAAGCAAAACTGAGTGGCGGTTGGCTTTGTGGAACTTACGTATTCGGCTAGCGGTCTGTCATCCCAACCGACGCGTCAGGCTCTGAACTACTGAGGTACAAGTCATGTCCAGAGTCCCGCCGGTCGCGCCCTCGACCATACTCGAGCTCGCCCCCCTTTTAGAGCAGGCCGAGCGCGCGATGGGGTATCTCCCCAACGACGTGTTGAGTTTGTGCCATTGGCCCGAGCTAATGCAAAGTCTAGGCGGTCTGGTGCATACCGTGCTGCAAACCGGGGAAGTTCACCCCACCCTGAAGCGACTGATCGGCATCATCAGTAGTCGTACCCAGGGATGCACCTACTGCACCGCCCACTCAAGTTATGGCGCGAATCAGTTGGGTGTCGATGCAGAGAAAATCGCCGCGGTGTTTGAGTTCGAGACTTCGCCGCTGTTTACCGATGCGGAGCGCGCGGCGCTTCGCGTTGCCTGGCATGGGGCACTGCAGCCCAATGCAGTAACGGATGAAGACTTTGAGGCGTTGAAGGCGCACTTTTCAGATCGCGAGGTTGTTGAGATCGTGGCCGTATTGTCGCTATATGGCTTTTTGAATCGCTGGAACGGCACGCTAAATACGGAACTGGAGGCGCCACCCGCTGCATTTGCGGCCTCGTTGCCAGAGTAGATCCGTGTTAACAGCTCACCCGGCCCCTATGCGCTAGCTGTTTTCGCCCGCTTGCACCTTCTCAAAGTGCGCCTCAAGAATCTCACTGCCCAGCGTCGAGCCGTCGTTGTTGCCGAGCTTGATCGCGGGCCAGGCCCCGGTGGCAAACATAAACAGCACCGTGGTGCCTTCAGGGCCGGCGACCAGCGGCCCGTACCCCCGGTTGGCCAAGCCGATACGGATGTCGCCGACATGATGCCAAGTCGCGCCGACCCGCTGTGACCCCTCCAGAATGATCTCGGTGTAGTCACAGTCGTGGGTGTGCGCCTCGATCGTGCAGCCGGGCGGATAGAACACCTTAAACACTGTTGGAGACTCTGCCCGAGTCGGGTCGCCGACGCGGTACATCGATGAAATCACCCCGGTGGGGAGCTCGATCTTGTCGAGATCTTCCCAGTTGAGCGCGTAGTGACCCTTTCGCTCGAGGGCTTCCTTGATTTCATGATCTGTCGCCTGTCCCATAATCGCTCTTTACTGGCCTGCGCTGGCGAATAAACACAGCTGCTGGAGTGCAACGGTTGCTGCA
>CAJXDE010000125.1 GCA_913052635.1 uncultured Halieaceae bacterium | reverse complement strand
CGTTCAGAGGACAGCGCCCGTGAGCTTCAACACGCCATCGACGCCACGGATTCCGTGGCGTTCGATGTGCGTTGTGTCGGCGACGATATCGAGAGCGCACTGGATCACATTTTGCGTGACGAAGGTGGCTACGATGTCGTGGTGAGCAGTCCGTTTGAGAGACTGCCGCTTAATGCGCTAGCGGGTGAGCGTCACAAGAGCTGGGATCGGGTGCTGAGCGATCAGCAATTCCGCGACCTGGTCAATGACCAACTCACTCATCACTTCCGGGTAGCAAGAATCTCGGCACTGGTACCCAACTGCCAGATTGTCCTGCTGACCCCTGACACTTCACTGGCATCAACGCGGGAAGAATTCGCATTGGCGCTGTTTGTGAAGAACTCTCTCCATGCCTTTACGGTGACTTTGGGCGTTGAAGGTGAGCGACTGCCAACGGTACCTGCAGTGAATCAGGTACAGCTGACACGTCGAGCGCACACCGAAGAACCCTCAAACGATCAGGAACTGGCTGAAGAAATGACGCGCCTGGTGCACGCGGTCATGCAGTGTGCTGTACCCGCACCCTCTCCCAGTGAGAGCCGATACCTGTCCAAGATCTTCCGCGGCAACGCGGTCACGGTCTGACCTTGTATCACTCCTAGGTGGGGTCTTCCCCGCCATTCGCCAGCGGCCGGACTCATCCCCCCGGCCGCTGGTCTCTTTTCTCCTCTGCAAATCGCTATGCTATCGGTATGCTTTCCCTCATGATGTGGGAGCGAAATGCCATGAGGAAACTATTCGTTGTAATAGTGGTATCGGTCTGGCTATCGCCCTTGGCGTTTGCCCTGCCTCCGGGTGAAGGTGAAAGTCTGGTGCGAGAGCACTGCTCGAGCTGCCACCGTCCCGAAATCCTGAACAGAGCCCAGGGCTATGACACGGCGAGCGAGTGGCGCCAGCTCATGGCGACGATGATCGCGTTGGATGAACCCCGAGCCGACATCATTGCGCGATATCTGGCGAAGCACTTTCAGTCCAAGCCGGAGCTCTACCCCACGCTGGTTGAAGGCCCAATCGAGATCGAGATTGAGGAATGGATGGTCCCTACGTTGGGGCAGCGTTCCCGCGATCCGGTAGAGGCGCCTGATGGTGCGATTTGGTGGACCGGGATGTGGGCGTCTCTCGTGGGTCGCCTCGACCCTCTCACCGGTGAGTTCCGAGAGTACCCTCTGCCAGCGTCGGCGCGGCCCCACTCTATCGTGCCCGATGACGAGGGTGCTATTTGGTATCTGGGTAACTCGAATGGCACTGTGGGGAAGCTCAATCCACTGAACGGCGAGATCAGGGAATACGAAACCGGTCTCACCGATCCTCATACCGGTGTGTTTCACCCCAATGGCTACTTCTATTTCACAGCGCAGCACACGGGAGCCGTGGCCAGACTCGACCCCGCGACGGGAGACGTCCTCTCTATAAACACGAGCCCACGGCCCTATGGCATCAAACTGGGCCCCGATGGATACCTGTATGTGGCATTCAACGGTGAAAACGCGATTGGGCAGGTGGATCCCACGACGCTCGAGATCAATTACTTCCCCATCCCCCATGAGGACACCCGCATCCGACGGCTGGACATCGCCAGTGACGGCACCATTTGGTACGTCAACTCCAGTCGCGGCAAAATCGGGCACCTCGATCCAAAGACCGGTGAGGTGCGCGAATGGGATTCACCCAGCGGCCCCAAATCCCACCCCTACGCCATCGCTGTGATCGATGACATTGTTTGGTATAACGAGTCGGGGCAACGGCCGGATGCCTTGGTCCGATTCGACCCAGCCACAGAAACCTTTCAAAGTTGGGAGATTCCCTCGGGCATCGGCATCATCCGTCACGTGTGGGTGACGCGGAATAAAGACCTGCTGATTCACCAAAGCAGCAGCAACCGAATTGGTCGCGTCAAAGTGATTGAAGACCAGACTGAAGCGGTAAAGCTTGAAGAGAATGATGCAACAGGCGGATAGCCTACCCACCTTGGGTCTTATTTCAAACCGGTTAGCCGCCCCGCAAGTGCTCGCTGATGGCGTCCAACGCTGCCTCTAATTCTTGACCATAGGCACTGCCAGAGGCAGCCTGACCGTTACTGTGTACTGCGATCACCAGCCTCGTTTTGGGATCAACGGCGATTGTCTGCCCGAAGATACCGTAAGCACCGTAACGCCCGTCCGCATCAAGCCACCACTTATAACCGTAACCCTCGTAACCATGAGAAGGCGCGGTACTGGCGGCCATCCACTCCTCCGGCAGGACCCGCGTACCATCGGGGAGCACACCATCCGCCAGCGCCAACAAGCCGAGCCGCGCATAATCGCGCAGGGTCGCGCTGATGCAGCAACCCCCGGTTTCCCGATCCTCGGGCAGTGACAGCAACCAGTTGGCGTCAGACTCCATACCCATGGGCTGCCAGATCTTCTGACTCAAGTACGGCGCCGCATTCATGCCAATCGCCGACCGCAGCACCTCTCCCAACAAGTTGCTCTCGGCAGTGTTGTAGTTAAAGCGAGTCCCTGGAGGCGCCACCCGCGGTAGCTGCGTGAGATAATCCGTAAGCGCCACACCGTTCAGTGCCGCCGCGCGGGCCACGTCAGATTCGGGGTCTTCATAATCTTCGTTCCACGCAATACCTGAAGCCATTTGCAAGATGTCTTGCACCCTCGACTCGCCATACTCCGAGCCCGCCAGACGCGGCAGGTACTTCACAATCGGATCAGCCACGCTGTCGATATAGCCGTCGTGAACGGCCGCTCCGATCAGCAGCGAGGTCACAGACTTGGTCACCGAGAAGGTCACCCACGGCACGTTAGCCCCATGATCGACCGCATAGTGCTCCATTAACACCTTGCCGTCCTGCACCACCAGAAAGCCCATCAGGTGCGCACTATCGAGAAGCTCTGCGACCGTCATATCCCTTTCATTCACGGTAAAGCGGACGCCGCCCAGATCAGCCGGCGCCGCAGGAAGTGGGCTGGCTATGCCACTACTTCGGATCACCCGTGTGGGATACAACGCATCAAAATGCGCAAAAGCGATCCGCCGCTCCGCCCGACTCATGAACAGCGGGCTGGCTTCGGCACTGCCACTTGATGCCAGCACCACATCGGCGCGGTACTTTTCGATGACCGACTCCAGCGTTGCGGTGTCGCTCTCCGCAAACACCCACCCCGAGCCAATCCAGGCCAATGAACAGAAGAACGAAATCAGTAAACGCGACATGGCGGTAAAACTCTCTTGATAGCGACCAGCTGTTTTAGCAGGAAGCAGCACTAGGCGAAAGCGTCACTGCCCCCACACAAACACAAGCAAGCGACGCTCCGCGGCCCGCAAGCAAGTCAGAGCCTCAGATCGGCGATCCCGGTGGCACCTTGACCGGCGCGACCTGCAATGGTCGGTCACTGGCCATGACGCCCTGGATCAAGCGTTCAATCAGCAGGCCATGAGCACGCCAGCCTGAATCTCTGGAGCGCGCCTGTTTTTGCGCATCCTCCGCAATCTCAGTCAACGACAGCATGGCATCGGCACGCACTTGCGCGGCGGCGTTTTCGTTGTTTACCAACGCACTCAGTTGATTGACCCAGGTCAGTTGTACGCGGCGCTCCATGATGCCAAGAGCACCGTTGCTTTGCGTAGCCCATATGTGCGCCCTGCCCTCCCGCAGCACCTCGGCAAAGTCGGGTAGCGTGTCAGTGACCATGCTCTGGTTGTTCAACCGAGCGGCGCGCCGGGAGTCCAACAGTTCACCCACTGTCAGCTGTGCCGCGGTGGCGGCAGCCGCAGCAGGGTCGAACACATACCCTGTCTCACGGGGAAAAAGCTCTCTGCTCACCCCAGATTGCGGCGGCCTTGGGGGGATCGACAGGACCAGCTCGGTTGGCAACATCAGTGTCTCGGGCGAGAGGGTATCCAGCATGCTGGCGAGCGCGGTTCGCTGGGCCGCGGCGGCCACCGGCTGCGACGAGCGCTGCCCGTCACCCCGCATCGCATAGGTGAAGTGCTGCCCCCCCAGCTTGGTGGCGGCCGCCTGAACCTGATACCGATGCATCAGGTAGGTGGGCACGAGGACATCCTCAAGGTGCGCCATGGGCTCACCCACCTGTATCACCCGCTCCGAAAAACCCGCCAACGCGGCAGCGCGCACCGCCATAACACGATTTAATTCGGCCACCGGGTCACTGCCGTTGTCCCACAAGCTCCCCAGCGGATGCGCAGGGCCTGCCTCTGATCGCTGGCTACCCCGTGCATGTTCATCCGCCACGAACTCGAAACCCGCGGCCAAGGTATCAGCCATGATCGTCGCTCTACCCGCGTCGCTATCGGCCTCGGGTGGAAAATCCTGATAGCCCCAGAGAATGGCGCGCTTGTCCCAGTCACCAATGCCTTCATCATAAGCATCGGTAACGTCGATCTCGCCATTCGAATCAATCGTAACTAATGGATGGGGATAATCCATGACAGACGCGCGATCTTGGGTACTCGCCGCAAAGTTATGCGCGAGACCCAAGGTGTGCCCCACTTCATGGGCCGATAGCTGCCGAATACGCGCCAGCGCAAAGGCCTTCAGCCGGTCGATTTGCGGGTCGTCGTCGTAGGGGGCCAGCAAGCCCTCCGCGATTAAGTAATCCTGCCTAACTCTTAGCGAGCCCAAGGTCACGTGGCCTTTGATGATCTCCTGCGTGCGCGGGTCACGAATGCTGGCGCCATAGGACCAGCCGCGAGTGGAGCGATGCACCCACTGGATCACGTTGTAACGCACGTCCATCGGGTCAGCGCCTTCCGGTAATAACCGCACCTGGAACGCGTCCTGATATCCCGCTGCCTCAAACGCTTGGTTCCACCAGCTGGCACCCTCAATCAGCGCACTGCGAATGGGTTCGGGGACCCCGGGATCGACATAGTAGACGATCGGCTCAACCGCAGGACTTAACGGCGCCGTTGGGTCTGCTTTCTTCAATCGATGCCTGCGGGCGTACGCGCTCTTGATCGGCGCCTCAATCGGTGAGGCGTAGTCGTAGACCAGCGTGGCCTCGCCATCCTCAATAAACCCGGCGCGAGGGTCGTAGGCGATTGGCTCGTAACCGTTATCGGGCAGGCGGACAAAAGAATGGTGGCTGTGCACCGTCACCGCCGATGCATTGGGTGCGACGGTGGCGAGTAAGTTGCCCTGCGGCTCACCGGTATAGGTCAGCAACGCATCGATCTCGGTATTATCGGGAAAGCTTCGGGTTCTCGGCAAATGGACCACCGAGCGCGAGGGCTCAACGCGATAGCTCCCCTCGCCCTGCGCCTTCAGCCAGCGTCCAAGCGCCATCGCATCACGCTGCACGAAGTCGGTCAGATCAATAATCAGCTGCCCGTCGCCTTCCGCGGCAACCTCGAACCCCCACAGGACCGACTGGGCAAACGCTTCCGCGACGGCTGCGCGTTCTGCGGCGCTCTCACTGCGGGCCACATAGCGGGTATTGAGGGCTTTGAGCAATACCTTGCTACCCACGCGCTCAAACTGCACCAAATGGGTATCCCCAAGGCGGCCACGGTCCAATCCCAAGTCATTTGAGCCGACGCCCTGCGAGAGCCCGGTGTAATAGATGAGTGGCCCGTCGAGGCCGCCGATATCTGCGTGCAGATCACCGCTATCCGAATGCCAATAGAGCGGCAGGAAACCGGGCATCGACTCGGCATCCGCCAGCAACGCCTCAGGATCTGCCGCCGCCTCTACGCGCACGCCAGCGACCATAAGGATGACAGCCCACAGTGGCACTAGCCTTTTTACCATCGTCCCCTCCTCCAACTAATCCAAAGCGATCAGGGCATTGTGGCGGCGCAAGTGTTGCTGGAGCAAGGCTTTGCGAGAACTACGCGACTGCGCATTATTACTGAATGGACATTCCCGCTTATGCGTTACACTACGCGACTCCAATATGGGGGCGTTACGGATTCGACGACGGTAACGAAACCTGCGGTGCATGCCGTGATGGTAGCCAATCACGTAAATCCAAAGCTGCAAACTATTAGTTGCCAATGACGACAACTACGGTGCACAACTGGCTGCGTAAGTAGCCCTTTGTAACACCATCCAGGTGCTTCGGCCCTGGCGGTCCTAAGCAAGGTGCCAGTACCGCGCTTTTGACTGTCATATAGAACTGGATCGCAGTGACTGATGTCTCGGCTGTCACGGTTAAATTTTTCGAGACTCGCGGTCAACGTCCTGACCGTTGGGCTGTTGTCCGTTAAATCAATTAACGGAAACTAAGCATGTAGAGCCAAAGGCAGAGTGCTGGCGGACGCGGGTTCAACTCCCGCCGCCTCCACCATATT
>CAJXDE010000124.1 GCA_913052635.1 uncultured Halieaceae bacterium | reverse complement strand
GTGAATGACCAAACCTAAGCAACCTTTCCCGATTCTTTGAGCCTATCGGGCGCTATAGCTACTCATTGTCAGTCCAGTAGGGTTGCAGAGGGCGTTTCAGAATCGTCACGCGCATTGAACAATGCCAAAATTCCCGAGAACGAAAGGCTCACTGACAAGATTCAAAGGATTGGGCACATGAGCACACAGCGGACATGGTGGCAGTTGCTTGACGTTAAACAGCGATTGAAGCTTGTCGTCTATCCTCTATTGCTCATCAACTTTGCCCACTACATCGGCAACGATATCGAGCAGGCGCAACACACCTTCCACTCCGGATGGCGTTGGTACGACTGGACCAGTAACTTCGCCACCACACTGGATGAACTTGGTTGGTTCCTGCTGCTTTTTCTCCTCGAACTGGAAACCTATGTGCTTTCAGACGATGCTTTTACACGCCGTCGTATCGTTGCGATGACCGCGATTCGCCTGATCTGCTACCTGGCGATCGGCCACGCGGTCTTTGCGTTTGGGGAGTACCTTGTCGATTTGTCAGAGGCTACTCACCATGTCGACGCCGCACTGTGCGCGTTCGCAAGCGATAGCCTGTCGTTTACGCGCAACCTAGAGTATTGGGAGCTCGATGCCAGCAATTGCGGCACGCTATCTGCCGGCAGCGAGTTCTACATTTTTTCCCAAGGACAGGTCATTAGCGACGCAGCGGGCATGACCATAGAGCTTGAACTCGCTTGGATTGACCTTGTTGAGGTAGTCGTTTGGCTATTTATCCTGTTCTGCATAGAACTCCGAATCCGATTGCAGGATCGCGGTATCAGCAGCAGTCGACTGCTCTCCTTCGCAACGACCACCAAGGGTGTGCTCTACGGCATCTTGTGGTGCCTCGCCGCCTATTGGGCTTACCGCGGACATTGGATATTTGCCTGGGACGAAGCACTCTGGATTCTCGGGTTCATGGCAATCGGCATGAACCTCTCTGATTGGCGAAAAGAGATCGCTCAGTCGACAACGCCCAAGGGAGAGACCAGCAGCACCAACTGACTGGAGAGAGTTGCCTTGCTATTGAGTTAGACAAGCCCTGGAGGGGTGAGTCTTGCCCGGTCTGGAGACCAGAAAGGCTTACTTTGGATAGTGCATCGCACCACTTTGTGGTGATGTCGCAACTCGCGTTGGTAATAAATTTCTGCCCAGATCTCACCCTTCAGCGCAGCAGTATCAATCATCGCCAATGCGATGTTGGCCTTGACCGCTGGCGACCACATCGCAGAGGTCACATAGCCTATCTCGCGTGAGCAATTCTTATCGCTATATAAGATCGACTCCTCAGCCGGCTTATTGCCCTCGATATTCAACTTCGTCAGAAGCACTTTGGGGCCATTGCGTTTTTGCTCCAGCAACGCCGCTCTTCCGTTGAAGTGAGGTTTTTTAAAATCCACCAGCCATCCGAGATCCAACTCAAACGGCGTCTGATCGTACTCAAAATTGACCGTTTTGAGTGCCTCATTAAATTCCATATAGGGCATGATGAATCCCGCTTCAAGGCGCGCCATGTTCGTTGCTGATTCACCGTAGGGCTGGATACCAAAGTCGGCGCCCGCAGCATACAAGGCATCCCAGAACGGCAAAGCCAACTCTGGTTCAATCCACAGTTCGTAACCCAAGTCACCGGTAAATCCCGTGCGAGACACCATGAGCGAACCGCCCATAAAGGGGAAGTGACCAATATCGAAGGGTTTCAAGGCGGCAACCCCTTCGAGGCCCATCCGCTGCAGCACGGCGAAACTGGTGGGACCTTGCAGTGATAGCGCCGCGTAGTCTTCTGTCGCGTCTGTGACCTCAACGTTGGCAAATCCAAAGGCGCTTTTGCGAAGCCAAGCCAAACAGGGACTGCCGCAGGTCAACAAATAGCGGTTCTCACCAAGACGGAACACCGTGCCATCGTCAATCAATCTGCCGGAGTCGGTACACCACGCGACGTAGGTCACGCGATTATCCCTGAGTTTATTCAAATCGCGGGTCACCATGCGATTGAGCATAGGCAGGGCGTCCTCACCCTCAACCAAATATTTCTGCATCGGACAGATGTCATAGGTGCCGCAGGTATTGCGAATGCAGAAATACTCGTAATCGACATCATAGTAATAGTCAGCAAACTTAAAGCCGTTCCATGACGACCACGCTTCTCGAAGGTTCAGCACCTTCACTCGGTCATGGAAGTAGGAGACCTTAAGGCGCTCTCCCGCGAAGGGATCACTGGCGTCTTCTCTGAGGATATTGGTGCTATTCATCATAGAAGTCGTCCTCTGGCACCGTATTGGGTTTGCGCAGATCACGCAGAATTTCTCGCGCCGCATTGGCGCCACACGCTGACGAGACACCGCCGCCGGGGTGGGTGGACGAGCCACACATGTACATCTTCTTTAGCGGCATCCGGTACTGCCCATAACCGGGAAATGGTCGATTGAAGAGCAGTTGATCTATTGTGAGCTCGCCCTGAAAGATATTGCCCTCGGTAAGGCCAATCTCGTTTTCAATCTCATGCGGCGTTCTCACTTCGGCATGCACAACAAGATCCTTAAATCCTGGCGCGTAGCGTTCAATTTTATCGATGACGGTGGCGCCAAAGGCATCGCGCTTCTCGGGGGTCCACTCGCCATCGGTCAGCTTGGGTGGGCAGTACTGGATGAATGTCGACATCCAATGACAACCCGGTGGCGCCACAGTGGGATCCCAGGCTGAGGGAATCACTGCCTCGATGAACGGATCATCTGACCACCGACCGCGCTTCCAGCAGTCATACGCGCGCTCCATCGTTTCCATGGATCCCGTAAACCCCTGCCCACCACGATTGATGTAGCGATTGTCAGGTACACGGGTGAATTTGGGCATGCCCGAGAGTGCGATGTTGACCTTGCCTGAAGAACCGCGAATCTTGAAATTTTTCGCACGCTCGTAAATACCGTTGGGCAGATCGGCGCGGTCCATGATTTTGGTGAAGGTTCGTTTAGCATCAAGGTTAGACACCACGATATCGGCAAATACCTCATCACCATTTTCAAGCGCCACACCAACCGTGGCGTCGTTCTTGACCAAAATTTGGTTCACTGGCGCCTCGGTGCGGATCTCTCCGCCGTGCTCTTTTAACGCGCCCGCCAATGCGTGCGAAATCGCGCCCATACCGCCTCTGGCTAGGCCCCAAGCACCTACGTTGCCGTCTACGTCTCCCATGACGTGATGCAGCAGAATGTACGCAGAACCGGGCGAATAAACGCCAAGCGCTGTGCCGATAATGCCAGGACTCGCCATGGCGGCCTTGATCAAGTCATCCTCAAAATAGTCATGCAGAAAGTCGGCCGCGCTCATTGTAAAGAAGCGAATGTATTCGTAGAGCTGACGTTCACCGAGATTCCAGAACTGTTTGGCCATCCAGAGGAGTTCCTGAATGTCCCGCGGTTTAAACGAGCTGGGGTCTGGCGGCGTTCTTAGCAAGGTTTTGCGGATCAACTGCGCATACCTGCCAAGGTCAGCCTGAAAACGCGACATTGCGTCCGCGTCGTGGGGTGAGTGACGGCGCAGCTCGAGATAAGCTGCCTCTTCATCGGGGTAGTCAATTAACACCCGATCACCACGGTCACTGAAGTTCACCGTGCCCAGATAAGGGACCAACAGTAGCCCATGTCGGGTGAGATCCAGATCGCGATGAATCGATTGCCGCATCATTGAGCAAACGTAGGAGCAACTCGAGTAGAACCAGCCCTCATGCATTTCACGAGTGACTGCAGCCCCCCCGATATAATCGTTCTTCTCCAGCACGACGACATGCAAACCAGCCTTGGCTAAGTAGGCCGCGGCCGTCAAACCATTATGTCCGGCACCGATAATAATGGCGTCATAGCGCTTCATGCCAAGATCTCCTTGGCGGCGTTACGCCCGGGATTCCCGCTCACGTCGCCAGCGGGATGGCATCCAGCACCACACAAGTAAAGTCCAGAAATGGGGGTCGCGTACTGCGCGGCCTCATAGGTAGGCCGCATCATCAACAACTGATCGATAGCAGGTTCACAATGATGCCAATGACCGTTGATCGTGCGGTACTGCGCAGCAAGATCCTGGGGCGTGAGCAATTCGCTGCTGATAACGAGATCCTGAATGCCGGGGGCATATCGTGTCAGCTCAATCAACACTGTGTTCAGCAACTCGGCGCGGCTCTCAGGCGTCCACCCCGACTTCAGGTCATGCGGCACATACATCACGTTAGCCGCCAACACGTGCTGTCCCTGAGGTGCCAAATTTGGCTCTTGAAGAGAAGGGATCAACACCTCCATCACGGGGGCCTCCGGTAACTCTCCGTACTTCGCGGCGTCCCACGCAAATTCGATGCTGTCCATGGTGGGCGCAATAATGAGCCTTCCCTCGGGTGTCTCGAGTCCTTGAAAAGCGGGCAGCCCCGATAGCGCCAGATGCACTCTGGCGACATAGCCCTTGTTCCTCAGACGACGAATGCGATTGGTGAACTCAATTTCTAGGTGCTGCGCACCAACTAGATTCAGAAAAGTCGTTTGTGGATCTGCACTCGATACCACGCGATCGCTCAGAAGCAGTTCGCCACTTTCGAGCTCCACTCCGCTACATCGCTGGCCATGCTGATCACCCTCGATCTGCACTGACTTCACGGTGCAGTCTGTCCTGATGGTCACCCCTGCCTGAACTGCAGCATTTTCAAGAGCGCGCACCAGACCCGACATCCCTCCCTTGGGGACGATATGCTGACCAGCGTCCTTCCCCGCCATCCGGTTCAGCAAAGTGAGGACGGCTTGGTTGGGCGATCGAGGCGCCATTTGGGAACCCACCAAGGCATCCCAGCACAGGGCCGCCTTGAGTCGGTCATCCGAAAAATACTCATCGAGCAGGTCGCGCATGGGCAACGTCGCAACCCGAAAGAACTCCAACATATCTTCCTTGCCCAACAGGCGAAGTTTGAGGCCCAGCTTTCCAAACGTCATGAGGTCTGACGCGCCGGTTGCACCCACCCTGGGCATTGTCCGCTCCCAAAAAGGTGCCAGCGCTGCCGCAAACTTCGCCAGCATGGCGACGTACTTCGGATAAGCCGCTGTATCGTCGCCGTCTGCGCCCTGAAGTGATGAGGCGGCAACCGACTGGGGGGTACCAGTTACAGATAGCGGTTTAATAGGAAGCGGCTCACTAGCAAACTCCAACCCATGAGCCGCCAAATCCAGCTCGTGAATCAGAGAGCGCGGCATAGCGTAGAGTGTTTGCGCTAGGGCAGACTTAAAACCGGGGTGAAACTCCCGCTCGGCCGCCATGCCCCCCAAGTTGGGGCCGGCCTCGAGCACGGTGACCCGCTGACCCGCACGCGCCAACACAATGGAGCAAATCAGGCCGTTGTGCCCGCCGCCAATAATGATCGTGTCCTGATCCGCCATATGCCTCGCTGTCGCTCTCCTGATCACATGTGATGCGGCGCTACCTGCGCAATTAACCGCGGGTCCGCAGGCCGATTCGATTGTTACCTTAACGAGCGTGTCGTCGGCATGACCACTGATCCTATAGGCCACCAACCGTGCAACATTGCAGCCCGCGCGGGTTTAATTACGCAGTAGCACGCTCAAGCGAGCCGTTGTAAGCCGTCTCACTTATGGTCGTCCAAACCCCGACTGCCATGACAAGTAGAGGCAGGAAGGGCTCAAATGGCCAAAAAGGCAGCCACAGCTCTAACTCAGCAGACCACAGCGGCGCTAACAAGGCGGTCGATAATGCGGGCTGCCACACGTGACCGGAAACCGCGAGCACGAGAGACAACAGCACCAAGCCGCCGCCTATCCACAGTCGTATTCCGGCACCAGGCACTCCACCTCGTTCCTTGCCCCACGCCAAAATTCTCAATGCAAATGCGGTGTAGCCCAGCATGTAAAAAAGCCAGTCAAACCAGTGCTGTGTCTGGTAATAAAAGACATTCCACCAATAAACACTGAAGGGGTAAGCCCACAGAAAAATCACGCCGCTGAGGTGTAAAAAGCGCCACTGCTCCGCGGAGATACGCCGGCGAAAAAACCCGAACGAGGTTAACGTCATCGCAGCGAGAAATAAGTAACCACTGCTGCCCTCAAGCTCGTCACGCAGGAGGTAGATTTCGCCGTAATAATGAGCCGAATGCGAGAAAGATACGATAAAAATAAAGGCGCCCTGCCATGCCATGGCCACCGCAAAACACAGCCCGAGGTAGCGCCTATTCCGAAAAAACCACCGCGTGAGGTGATTGGGAAAGAGTTTGAACAATGCTGAGGTCGCGATCACTAAAAAGATAAAAGGCACTGCCCATCGAACGGAGTACTGGATCATCGCCGAAAGATCT
>CAJXDE010000123.1 GCA_913052635.1 uncultured Halieaceae bacterium | reverse complement strand
GGGCCAATCTGTTTGGGCGGGAAGTTCACCACGCCAATCACTTGTTGACCCACCAAGCCTTCGGCTTGGTAGAAGTCGGTAATCTGCGCACTCGACTTTAGTACACCAATATCGGTACCAAAATCCACATGCAGAATGTAGGCCGGTCGGCGGGCCTCCGCGAACACTTCGGCGGTGACAATGGTGCCGACCCGCAGGTCTACTTGCTCAAAATCCTGCCAGGAAATGGTTTCCACAAAGCACCCCACGCGGTGACGCCCTTAAAGGAGAAGAGTCTACCGATAGGAGCGATTACGCGGAATGCTCTCCCAACAGATTTCGCTAGAGCTGGCAAGAGAAACTAATGTATTTCAAGGGGGAAAAGGCTCTGAACAGATTGTTGACTCACAAGTATCGGAGGGCTGAGGTGGGGCTAGAGAAATGGGTGGGGATGAAGGGGCAAGCTGACTATTTCCCCGCTCGCGCTAACTAAACCGGCCATAAAAAAGCCGCACAGCGTGCGGCCTTTCAGAATTTGGCTCCGCCTGCTGGGCTCGAACCAGCGACCCACTGATTAACAGTCAGTTGCTCTACCAACTGAGCTAAGGCGGAAAGGTCTCCGAAGAGGGTGCGAAGTGTACACATCCGGTTTTCGGACCGTCAACCGCGGATCCGGTAAATCTCGCTCATCCTAAAGATCCGTTATCCTTGCGCTTTTGCACGACCCTCTCTCCAGTGAGCCGACCCTTCGAACTACAGTCTGATTATGCGCCGGCGGGTGACCAGCCCGCCGCGATCGAGCAACTGATTGCAGGCGTGCAGTCGGGTCTTGCCTCGCAGATTCTGCTCGGTGTGACCGGCTCAGGAAAAACCTTCACCATGGCCAACGTGGTGCAGGCACTGCAGCGGCCAACCATTGTGATGGCGCACAACAAAACGCTGGCTGCGCAGCTATATGGCGAATTCAAAGAGTTCTTCCCAAACAACGCGGTGGAGTATTTCGTTTCCTACTACGACTACTATCAGCCAGAAGCCTACGTGCCGTCATCTGATACCTATATCGAGAAAGACGCGCAGGTGAACGACCATATCGAGCAGATGCGGCTCTCCGCGACCAAGGCTTTACTGGAACGACAGGATTGCCTTGTAGTCTCCACCGTGTCATCGATTTACGGCCTGGGTGACCCGGAGTCATACTTTAAGATGGTCATGCATCTCTCCAGAGGTGAGATCATCGATCAGCGGGGAATTTTGCGGCAACTGGCTGAACTGCAATACACCCGCAACGACATCGATTTCAAGCGCGGCACCTACCGCGTCCGCGGCGACGTGATCGATATCTTCCCCGCTGAATCGGATGAACTGGCCATCCGCATAGAACTCTTCGATGAAGAAATCGAAAACATTTGCACTTTTGATCCGCTGACCGGTGCGATCGACGAGCGTCTGCCGCGGGTGACGATTTTCCCCAAGACCCACTACGTGGCATCACGGGACACGATGCTCGGGGCCGTCGATTTGATTGAGGCTGAGCTCGAGGAGCGGGTCAAACAACTCAAGGAGTTGGAGAAGCTCCTGGAGGCCCAGCGACTGCAACAGCGCACCCGGTATGACGTCGAGATGATTCGCGAGCTTGGATATTGTCAGGGCATCGAGAACTACTCCCGCTACCTCTCAGGCCGCGCGCCAGGTGAGGCACCGCCAACTTTGTTTGAGTACATCCCCGACAACGCGTTGGTGTTGGTGGATGAATCGCACGTGACCATCCCACAGATTGGTGGCATGTACCGCGGAGATCGCAGCCGCAAAGAGACGTTGGTTGAGTACGGTTTCCGTCTGCCTTCAGCGCTGGATAACCGGCCACTAAAGTTTGAGGAGTGGGAGCTGCTGTGTCCTCAAGCTGTATATGTGTCGGCCACACCTGGGCCTTATGAGAACGATCACGCCGGCCAAACGGTAGAGCAGGTAGTCCGCCCAACAGGGTTGGTGGATCCGGTAGTCGAAGTGCGCCCCGCCAGCACGCAGGTGGATGATCTGTTGGGTGAGATTCATTCCACGGTAGAGGCGGGCGACCGGGTGCTGGTGACCACACTGACCAAACGTATGGCGGAAGATCTCACCGAGTTTCTGGACGATCACAAGGTGCGGGTGCGTTACCTGCACTCCGATATCGATACGGTTGAGCGCGTCGAGATTATTCGCGATCTCCGCCTGGGACACTTCGATGTGCTGGTTGGGATTAACCTGCTGCGCGAGGGCCTCGATATGCCAGAGGTGTCTTTGGTCGCGATCCTCGACGCTGATAAAGAGGGTTTCTTGAGAAGCGATCGCTCCCTGATTCAGACAATTGGTCGCGCCGCGCGGCATATCAACGGGCGCGCCATACTCTATGCCGACAACCAGACCGGTTCAATGACCCGTGCCATGGCCGAGACCGAGCGCCGCAGAAACAAGCAGCTGGCCTTTAACGAGGAAAACAACATCACGCCCAAGGGTATCCACAAGTCTGTGCAGGACATTCTGGAGGGTGCCCGACGCATGCCCACCAAGGCCAAAGGAGGCAAGTCGCGTCCTGCGAAGGGTGACCGCGCGTCGCTCTCAGCTGAGGTCAGCCACCTAACCCCCGCGGCGCTGGGTCGCAGGATTGCCGACATGGAGCAAAAGATGCTCGAGCACGCCAAGAATCTCGAGTTCGAGGAAGCTGCCACGCTCCGAGATGAGGTGGCCGAGCTGAAGCAGGTGGCATTCGCGGGATAGCCGCTAGGGTTACGTCAGACAAATCGGAGCCGCTTGCTTTGCCTGTGCTACCGAGCCTCCGTTTCTGCAGTTAAGTGCTAATACCTCGCGTAACTTTGCACGTTGATTTTTTAGAGCGCTCTGACACAATCCTCGCCTCCGTATGCGGCCTCTGGTAACGGTCGCCACTGTATAAGGAGCGCCCCATGCCTGTTGTTACTCTCCCTGATGGATCCCAACGCACTTTTGAAGCCCCGGTCACGGTATTCGACGTCGCCGCTGGTATTGGCGCAGGTCTCGCCAAAGCCGCGCTCGCTGGCGTTGTGGACGGCCGCGAGGTCGACATTTCTCATGTAATCGAGGGCGACACCACGCTAAGTATTCTCACGGATCGTGACGAGGCGGCCATAGAGATTATTCGCCACTCTACTGCCCACTTATTGGCGCAGGCGGTACAGCAACTCTTCCCCGGTACGCAGGTCACTATAGGCCCGACGGTTGAGGATGGCTTTTATTACGATTTTGCCTCGGGCCACAATTTTACGCTCAAGGATCTTGAGAACATCGAGCAGCGCATGGCGGAGATCGCCGCTGATGATCTGACCGTCGAGCGCATCGTCAGCCCCCGCGACAAGGCGATCGAAATTTTTCGCAACATGGGTGAGCACTACAAGGTGCAGATCATTGAAGACCTGCCGGGCGACGAAGAGATCAGCATCTACAAGCAGGGTGAGTGGATGGATCTCTGCCGCGGGCCCCACGTGCCCAGCACCGGCAAGCTGCAGGCTTTCAAGCTAACCAAGGTGGCCGGTGCCTACTGGCGCGGCGACGTTAATAACCAGCAGTTGCAGCGGATTTATGGCACCGCCTGGGCCAACAAAAAACAGCTCAAGGCCTACCTTAACCGAATCGCCGAGGCGGAGAAGCGGGACCACCGCAAACTCGGGCGCCAGCTTGAACTTTTTCACTTTAGTGAGGATGCCCCCGGGTCTGTTTTCTGGCACCCACGAGGCTGGGCCTTATTTCGGCAGCTACTGGAATACATGCGGGGCAGGCAAGAGGCAGCGGGTTATGTGGAGGTCAACACACCTGATGTGATGGACAGGAGCTTGTGGGAGACATCGGGGCACTGGATGAATTATCGAGAAAACATGTTCTCGACTCAGACTGAAGACGAACGAGTCTATGCATTGAAACCCATGAATTGCCCTGGCTCCGTATCGATGTTTGCGCATGGTCTGAAGAGCTACAGAGATCTGCCGTTAAGAATGGCGGAATTTGGCAAGGTTCATCGCTACGAGCCGTCGGGTGCACTACACGGCTTGATGCGCGTGAGGCACTTTACTCAGGATGACGCACACATTTACTGCACTGACGAGCAAATGGAGCAGGAGTGCATCAACGTTGTAGAGCTGATTCTGGATATTTATCGCGATTTTGGTTTCGAGGATGTTGTCATCAAGCTGTCTACGCGACCAGAGAAGCGTATCGGCAGCGACGAAATTTGGGACAAGCTGGAGGGTGCTTTGACCGGAGCCCTCGGCACAATGGGTCTCGACTATGTGGTGTACCCTGGAGAGGGTGCTTTCTATGGACCTAAACTGGAGTTTGTTCTGACAGACGCCATTGGTCGTGACTGGCAATGCGGCACGTTGCAAGTGGATATGAATCTCCCTGAACGGTTCGACATAGCTTATGTCGACGAAAATGGTAATCGCAATCGGCGCCCAGTCATGTTGCACCGCGCTCTGTTCGGTTCACTGGAGCGTTTCATCGGTATTCTTATTGAGCAATATGAAGGCGCTTTCCCTTTGTGGTTGGCCCCAAGGCAGGCAGTGGTGGTGAACATCACGGACAAGCATGCCGCTTATGCGACAGAGGTGGCGGAGCGTCTGCAGGCGGCGGGCCTCCGCGCCGAGACCGATCTCCGCAACGAGAAGATTGGCTTCAAAATCCGCGAGCTGGAGCTGGCAAAGGTGCCTTATGTGGTGGTTGTCGGCGATAAGGAGATGACGTCGGGCGAGGTTTCTGTCCGTGCGCGACACGGTCAGGACCTGGGGTCTCTCACCCAAGACGCGTTGCTTGAGACGCTGGCCAGTGAGGTCGCGCGTAAAGGGCGTGTCGAAGCTGACTGACGGCGCGCTTGATCAGACGATCTACTCACTCAACTGCCATCGCACAGGATCCCGAGGTCGCTCGGTGGAGTGGGCTGGTTCTCGTCAACGGCCAACACCTCCTGCTTTTCTCGCGCCAGCTTGCAGCGCCGTGCTGCGGCCAAATTAACTGATCGAAGGCCCGTTATTATCGCTTGATTGGTCGGATCACAAAAGCCGGCGTTCACACCTCGCAGGTTGAAGTAGGTGCCCGAACGCTCCACGGCAGCGCAGTCGCCGGGTCGAAGCGAGGTCTTGGTACTCACCACCATTGTCATACCATTTTCCCCCAAATCAATCGCATACAGCACCGCCGCTTCACTCCTGTTGTCGGCGGTCCCGGTCGAGTTCACTTTAATGGTGGTGTCGGCAGGCATGGACGATTCGCCCTTGTTGTCGCTGACACTATCGATGGCAGATGTCATGGCGGAGGGCGGCATACCCCTTGCGACGCCCGCAGGCAGCGTGGGGTCGGACCAGGTAGTTTGGTAGTGCTGGGTCACGAAACCGTAGTCGATGCCGATACGGTCGGCGCCTGCCGCCGTCTGGGCTTGGGCGGCGGCTTGTGTGAGCACCGCACTGAAGATCGCTATGAGTCCCGGGCGCAGGTTGCGGAATATACGGGGGCATGGGTCCACTTGATCTGCACGCTTTGGGTTCATTGCAACCATCCAGAGCCATCTCAGGGCGAAGTATGCCTCAGTCCAGCGGCTTTGCGTGACCCCACCCGCTCAGTCTCGTGGCTTGAATCAGTGTTTTACCATCCCGTCATTTTCTGTCTACCAAAAAGGGCAAGTACCGTCTCGCAAGGGTAAAGCCGCACCGATACAGCAGCTGTTGCCCAATGCCCATGTCGCCTGACATCGCAGAGTGTTTGGATGCGCTCTGCGCCGACTCCAACCTCCTCTTACTGAAGCTCGCTGACGCGCAGAATTACCAGGAGAGTGACGTCATGGCACCCCTGATCGAGCGATCAAAGACGGTTGCCGATGCCTTGCAGGTTGTGCCGATGTTCAACTGCAATAAGCCCACCCTGCAGCGTTCTCTCGAGCGTGAGTTGTCCTGTCGTTTTTCTGATCTGGTCGATGATGTGCGGGCTGAAATGTGCCTGCCACTGCTGGAGAGCGGGGTGTGCCCAATGCAGGCGATCGCCAAGCAACTGGGCTACGCCACCTCCCACAACTTCAGCCGGTTCTTCCAGCGTCGCTTCGGTTGCACGCCGCGGGATTGGATGCGACTGGCTATAACCGCCTGATAGCGCTCTGAGGCGCAATTTGTCGCCCTTCTTTCCCCTTGTGAATCCCCCTTTCGGGCAGTAAACTCGCGCTCCTGTTTGCGTTGGAGGAAGTGCCCGATTGTGTTCAGTAGCCCGGATAACCGCCTCCAACCGCAAAACCTTGATGGGAGAGAGGCAGTATCAAGAGCGAGAGCAACAGTAAAAAGGCGCTGACCAACGATCAGATCACCGCGGATAACGTCCGCCTGATCAACGAAGAGGGCGAGCAGGTTGGAATTGTCACCAACGCTGAGGCC
>CAJXDE010000122.1 GCA_913052635.1 uncultured Halieaceae bacterium | reverse complement strand
GCGGGAGAGGAGCAGGATTTATCATCGCATAGCTAACGATTTCAAAGCGCAGCGCGTCTCAAAAATAGACGCTTTTTGTAACCTTCCAAACAAGCCCCACCAAGCAGTCCACGGCCGCACAATGATCTGTAAGGTGATAGTCTTCAAGAGCTAAAAGTATTACCTAACGAGGAGAGTGAATGGACCTTAAGATAAAAGGTAAAAGAGCAATAATGGCGGGCGGCAGCGCGGGAATGGGCCGAGCTACGGCGGAGAGATTAGCCGAAGCAGGCGTCGAACTGGTGATTACAGCGAGACGCAGAGAAAGATTGGAAAAAGCGGCCGAGGAAATAGCAACTAAATACAAAGTGACTGTCGAACCAATCGTAGCTGACTCGTCAAAGGCTGAGGATCGAGCAATGCTACTAGAGGCCTGTCCGGATCCCGACATTTTGGCGATTACCATCAAACCTCCGGCGCCCAATGGCGACTTCCTAAAGGTAACGCCGGAGATGTGGCGCGAATCCATTGATACCGCCCTGATAGGCCCGATAGAGTTAATGCGCCAGTACATCCCACACATGACGAATATGGGTTGGGGAAGAATCGTAAACATCGCGACGTTTTCCGCGAAAAACCCCATGGTTTGGCGACTAATGTCGGGGCCGGCGAGATCGGCGCTTATAAATTATACAGCCAGCGTATCTCGAGAAATTGCTAAGCACGGGGTTACCATCAATAACCTACTGCCAGGAATGTTCGCTACAGAGGGAGCCAACGAAATCATGGCCGATTACGCGGATGCCTTTGGTCTGGAGCATACCTCAGAGGCGGTCGGCGCTCATTTTAGAGCCAACAACCACATTCCAGCTGGATTTGTTGGTAACGCGGATGATCTGGCTCCAATGGCGGCATTTCTTTGCAGTCCATTAGCGCGGTTTATCGTGGGCCAAAATATAGTCATCGACGGCGGACAACACGCCTCGTTATTCTGACGCACGAACAGCCCGACAGAAATAGCAATCTGCGCCTCAACTAGACGCCAGCTCAGACTCAGCCGCCCGTTCGTCTTGATTGGGCATTTTGAATAGCATCTTAGAGATACCTATGCCTATTTGGCGGTTGGTTTTAACAGCCCTTAAGAGATTCTCGGAGCACAGTCGCGAACTTACTCATCCTCGGGCCCTTGAAGCCAAGGCATATACAAACGTCCCTCATCGAGCGCTTTTTTCTTAGCTGGAACATCAGGAATTAAACCCATCAATTTGTCGGGGCGATTAGGCTGCACTAGCCACGAATGTGGAAACGCGGCGGCGGATGGCCCATTTCGATCTCGCAAATTCATTCCCTCCGCAAGTCTGGGAGTGTACGGAATCGCATTCTCTCCACTCGGGTTAGCAGCACCCGCATATAGAGCCTCTCGCAGCTCCTGACGAATGAAATAGTAGGCAGGATCGTTGATGCGATTTACCGTCTCTTCAGGATCGATACCCAAGTCGTAGAGTTCCTCTAAGTCCCATACACCATGGTATTGAATATACTTGACGTCTCCTCTTGTTATCGCAAGCGAGGTGGGTGTCATTGGAAAAGACCATTCCCAGTAATACTGATATAAAAAATCAGGCTCGCCCCATGCCTCTCGATTTTTCTCTCCGGTGACAAGAGGCCAGGCACTTTTCCCCTCAAACTGTGCAGGTTTTGCTACACCCGCAATATCCAAGAAGGTCGGTGCTAAATCTAAATTACGGACACGCGTCGTATTCTCTTTCCCGGCTTCAGCAGTCCCCGGAGCGTGAACAATCATTGGGACCTTCACGGAGGCCTCATAAGCGTTTCGCTTGTCAATAAGGCCGTGATCACCGATAAGGAATCCATTATCGCTGTAGAAAACAATTACAGTGTCGTCATCCAGCCCAGCAGCTTCAAGAGACGATCTCAAGTGTCCAATACTCTCATCTACGGAAGACAGAGCACTGTAATAGTCGCGAAGGTAATCTGTCATTTTTCGATCACTGGCATAGAAAAAGTCGATACCGTGCCAACTATTTCGCTGGTTTTTTACCCACATGGGCTTTCCGCTGATGTAATCATCGGTAATCGCCACCGTCTCCGGCAGCTTGAACTGCGTATCTTTGTATTGATCCCGATGACGCGGCGCAGGAGCTGCATCCGAGTGCACGGCTTTGTGACTGAGATACAGAAAAAAGGGCTTGTTCGGATCTCGCTGGTTCTCTAGCCAGTCAATTGCGTATTCCGTTAGTTCGTCGGTTATATAGCCCCGCTGCTCGACATGAACGCCATCAACATTGATCACGTTATTGCTACCGTCGCTTCTTCTGACAGGGTAATAATGTCCTTGGCCGGCAAAACTCACCCACCGGTCAAACCCCTCGCGCGGTGAGTCATTTGCTCGCCCCATATGCCACTTACCAAAGAAACCTGTCTCATAACCGGCCTCTTGCAAATAGCGTGGAAAAAAAACGAGCCCCTCTTCTGTCGTATCATTGTTATCGACAATTCTGTGATTTTGAGTCGTAAGTCCCGTGAGTATCGTCGCTCTGCTAGGCGAGCAGAGTGAAGTAGTAACCACAGCGTTAGAGAAATACACGCCTTCAGCGGCCAGTTGATCGATATTCGGGGTCTGCACCTCCGGCGTCAAAAAGCCTAGTCCATCAAATCTCAGGTCATCTAAGATGACAAAGACAATATTTTTTGCAGTCGCATCATTATTTTCTCCAAGTGCTGGCTCAGAGTTTAGGGTGACAACCAACCCCAGAGCGACGATTAAAAGTCTAGTCATATTGGCCCCTCAGTTTTTAGGCTATTATCCGGCAAAAACTGGCAGACATCTTCCCCGTCGCCCATTACCGCAACTCCCGACCCAAAGGCGCGGACAAGACAAACAGTTACTGCGCCTCCAAACCAAGTGCTGCAAAGCAGTTTCGGATATCGTCTTTAGCAAGGTCCCGGGCGATAATGACAATCTTTGTTCTTCTGTCTGCGCTTGGCCACTGCGCTAGGATTTCCGGTGGGTGAAAAACATGCTGGACGCCGTGAATGACAATCGGCCGATCCATGCCTGCAACATTTACGATGCCCTTTACCCGCAATAAATCTGCACCTCTGAATTCCATCAACATGGTCAAACAAGATTCAAACAGCGCAGCATCAACAGGCTGCTCAAATGTGATGCAACTCGCCTCGATCTGACCGTGTCGATTCAAATCGTGGCTGTGGTGATCATGCCCATGATGGGCGTCAGCCTGATCTAATTCCGCAGCAAGCCATGCTTCTACATCAGTCGCCTTACCATCGGCAGAGTAAACGCCGGTACTGAAAAACCACTCTGCGGTTGCAGCACCATCAACAATGCGACTAACCGGAGCAGCGGGCGCGAGTTTCCGCAGGACGTCTTCCAGCTTAGGGTCAGTAGCGTCTAGCAAATCCACCTTAGTCAATAAAATACGGTCAGCTACGGCAACTTGCTTTACTGCTTCGTAATGCCGATCCAGTGTTTGTAAGCCATTAACCGCATCGACCGCCGTTAAAACCGCGGCCAGCGAATATTGCGCCGACACTTTTTCGTCGCCGAGGATTGTCTGCAATATTGGCGCTGGATCGGCAATACCCGTGGTCTCAATGATTACTCGATCAAACCAACGCGAACCGCCACGCGCGTAGCGCCAAGGTGCCTCGCTAAGGGTTTGCACCAAATCCGCACGAATGGTGCAGCAAATACACCCACTTTCTACCGCGACCAACGTATCGTCATCTATCGGCGCCAGCAGTTCATGGTCTAAGCCGACTTCGCCAAACTCGTTCACTAGAACAAGCGTCCGCTCAAGTACGCCAAGGTCACCAAGATAACGCAAGACCGTGGTCTTACCGCTGCCTAGGAAACCCGTGAGAACGGTAATTGGAATGGCTGAGTTTGGCATAGTGTTTCGCGTAAAGACCTTAGAATCGCACCTTATCTGATCTTATCAATTTTCAAGACCACTCGATCCTCTTCGTTAAGTGGTGACCTGTGTACGATTCCACCAACAGACGCGGACTCACCACAGGCGCCACGGAAGAAGCCTACGCTACCCGAGGGCATTTGCTGAATTATCTGCGGATCTACCTGTTGCTTAATTGCGTTGTCAGCAGTGCGCTCGACATCCCGAGCGCGCAGCCATTGGGTGCCCGACCCATGCAGTGTCGAAATGAAACGTAATGGCACGTTATCTACATGAAAGCGTGGGCACGTGGGCTGACGCGAATGACTCATAGACACGTGCACAACAGCAGCCTCAGCTCGGCGGGCAAATTCCATCGCCCAAAAGTCCACCCAGGCGCAAAAGTCTGCATATCCGTCGAGGTCCGCATAACTCCGTACGCGAGTATGCAAACCGCCAAGCTGTCCATCTGTAACCGTACATTCTGCCTCTAGCGTTTTGCCTAGACGACGCTGCACCACGAGCTGCTGGGCAAACTCGGCAACTACAGCAGGAACAGTATTTCGCAATTCTGTGAGATCGTTAGTTTTCATCGCAATGTCTTGTAAGATCCCCGCAGGAGACGGTTGCTTTTCTTTCTCTAGGATCAATTTGTTATGTTGTAACATTTTACAGCATAGCGTTGGTAACTTAGAGATTAACTTCAATAAACATTAAATAAACAAAGGAACTTTCATGGCCACACTGACTTTTATGACCCATACAATCTTCGACCATGGAGCCAGTGCGCAGTTAGGCCAAGTGCTGGCCCAACATGGTATTCGTCGGCCACTTTTATGCACCGACCGCGGACTTGTTAGTCTTGGTATGGTCGACGACTTGGCAGCCGGACTGGGCAACGATGCGGCCCTGAGCATATTCGACGGCACACCGGAAAACCCCACTCAAATGGCGGTTGAAGAAGCTGTGGCAATATATCGAGAAGCGGACTGCGACGGCGTAGTTGCGCTCGGTGGCGGCTCGTCCATGGATCTGGCCAAAGCCGTGGCTCTCGCAGTGACTCATGAGGGTGACTTAATCGAGTTCACCGCCGGCCTCGTCGACGACGAGCGCGACCTCGTGCCGGTGCTCCACGCGCGCGCCGAGGTGCTCGAGCTGGCGGAGAAGCCGCTCGCGCTCGCGGCGGCGCTCGGCGGCTCTCCGTTGGCGTGCGTCTCGTACTGCCATGTGCCAGCGGTCGAGTGCGAGGGTGTATGCGTGGTATTGTCGGCTGTGGGCGCGCAGCTCTTCTCGCAGCGACTGCAGCCGCACCACCAGCGCGCGCTGCTCGGGATCGCGCTGCAACGAGCCCACATCGCAGAGATGGTCGTACTGCTCGCAGAGACTGCTGAGACGCGGCGGCGCGGCAGAGCTCGAGGCGGTCTCGCCCCACTTCAGAGGCGCCGGCGGCAGCTCGCGCGCCACATCGCACAACGCGCGCGACGCCAGCCGTGGCCACGCATGGCGGAGCCTCGAGGTCCTCATGCCGCCGTCGAACTACTATGAAGGAAAAAAAAGAGGGGCAGTTTCGGAGTCTTAAGTGACACAATACACATCTAAAACTTTGACCTACTTCGAGTGTCAGACTAGTTTTTCAAAAAGGTTCGAGTGTCAGACTGAAAAGTGGTTCGTCCAGGATATAAAAAAACTAATGAGAGGGTACCTGGGTACCTGGTATGTAACTAGTCATTAAAATCCAGTTCATTAAAATCCAGTTCGTCGGTCATGTCCGTGACATCCGCGCCGCGGATCTTGCCGCTGCGTGAGGAGTCGGTCGTCTCCAAGATGGACATGACCCGCCTCAGGGAGACATCAACCGCCATGGACTCCACCCTTCGCAGAGAGAGCTCCCTTTCCGACTTTGACAGTGTATTCAGAAGCCCGTTCGCGTCGTCGCCGAGATACACCTATGGTGACGCGGGCCCTGGCAGGGTCGACAGCCCGATCTGGCGCCCCGTCAAGGCCCACCTCCGTTGCGATTGCGGTTGCGGTTCCCTTAGAGCAGACGAGCGGCCCTGGGTCAAGATTCTCGCAGATCTGCATGCCGCTGACCTTTCTCTCGCGCAAAGCATCGCGGGTCGGATTCGCGAGCGGAGCTACACGCTCCGCCAATACCATGACGATGTCGTCGCAGCCTTCCCGGAGCTCCACTGCTTATCTGCTAGCGACCAGAGCTGCACACGCCGCCGCAGCAGCGTGAACAGCGACCGCGCCGCGCACAAGTGCAGCACGCAGCACAAGTGCAGCACGCAGAGTGACAAGGAGGCGGACAGGGAGGCGGGGACGAAGGCGGGGACGAAGGCGGAGAAGAGGCCGGAGGCGGCCGCTGATGAACCCTCCCATCCAGCCATGAGTGAGGAGTACCAGCGAACGATAGGTGCCTTCTTCGTTCTGTATTGGGTGAGAAAACAAAAGACACTCGTCAGCCCTCCGTCCGGTCCCCCCCC
>CAJXDE010000121.1 GCA_913052635.1 uncultured Halieaceae bacterium | reverse complement strand
GTATCGATTCTCAGATCCGCTGGATTGATTTCGATTTCGATATTGTCGTCAATTTCCGGCGACACAAAAATGGAGGCAAAGGAGGTATGCCGCCGCCCGCCGCTGTCAAAGGGTGACTTGCGCACCAGACGATGCACGCCCGTCTCGGTGCGCAACCAACCAAAGGCATACTCCCCTTCAAACTGGATGGTCGCACTCTTGAGGCCCGCCACTTCACCTGCGGAGGCCTCAACTAGGGTCGTTTTGAACCCCTTGTCCTCGCCCCAACGGAGGTACATCCGCAGCAACATCTCGGCCCAATCCTGAGCCTCAGTGCCCCCTGAGCCCGCCTGAATATCGAGATAGGCGTTGTTAGGGTCGGTTTCACCGGAAAACATACGGCGGAATTCTAGCTTCTCGAGCTCACTCTCTAGCCCGGCCAGATCTTGCTCTACGGATTGCGCGGTGTCTTCGTCGTCTTCCTCAACGGCGAGATCCAGTAAATCACTGGCATCGTCGCAGCCGGCATCCAACACTTCGATGGTCGTCACAACGGCCTCCAAAGAGGCCCGCTCGCGCCCCAACGCCTGAGCTTTTTCGGGATCATCCCAGACACTGGGCTCGGCCAGTTCGAGTTCGACTTCTTTCAGCCGGTCCTGTTTGACAGCGCAGTCAAAGATACCCCCTGAGCACGTCAGTACGTGCGCGGATATCTTTGATTTGATTAATAAGAGGCGCTATTTCCAAGGGTTTTCCAATTTTGTCGATCCCCGCCAGGGAACCATTGAAATGAGGGGCGTGAGTCTATCGGGTTGTGTGCAGGACCGCCATATCCTCAAGGGCTGCGGGATCGCTAACAAGGCCAAAAAGACTGAATGACCAACTGCGCGCGACGCTCACCACGATATTCATTCACATCAAGGCGATAGAGAGCGTGGAACGTCTCAAGAGGTGCTGCCAGCCATTCCGACACATCGATGTTGAAGGCGATACCTTCGATTTCTGTGCCGTTGGCATCGAGGGTGAGCTTGAGGTGTTTCTCACCGACGATGCGATGGCTGCGGACAGAGAATTGCCCATCAAACAGTGGCTCTGGAAAGTGCTGACCCCAGGGTCCTCCACTCGCCAACTGCTCTGCCAGCAGGAGTCCAAAGTCGCCGGGGGCCAGCGCACCGTCACTATCCTCAGTTCTCTCGGGCGGGGTATGACCCAAAGCGTCGGCCACCGCGTCGTTGAGCGCCTGCCTAAAACGATCCAGATCGCCCCTCGCCAAGCTCAGGCCGGCCGCCATCGCATGGCCGCCAAACTTCGTCAGTAAACCAGGATGCCGGGTCGCCACCTGATCGAGCACGTCGCGGAGATGAAGACCCACAATTGATCGCCCTGAACCCTTCAGCATGCCCTCCTCTGCGTCAGCAAACACCAACGTCGGGAGATGCACTCGCTCCCGAATTCGGGAAGCCAGAATACCGATCACGCCCTGGTGCCACGCAGGATCATAGAGCGTCATAGCAAACAGTGAGTCATCATTCTCCAAATCGATGGACTCCAGCTGGGCCAGTGCATCCTGCTGCATGGATTGCTCAATATCTCGCCGCTCGCGATTGAGCTGATGCAGTTTTTCGGCAAAGCCTCGCGCCGATGCAGAGGACTCTGCCAACAAACACTCGATACCGATCGACATATCGTCGAGACGACCCGCTGCATTCAGCCTGGGGCCAACAATAAAGCCGAGGTCACTCGCACTTGCCTGCCGGTAGTCACGCCCTGCCACTTCAAATAGCGCCTCGATGCCGGGCCTTGCACGGCCACCGCGAATGCGCGCCAAGCCTGCGGCGACCAGAATCCGGTTGTTGCGATCGAGCGGCACTACGTCAGCCACAGTGCCGAGCGCGACCAGATCGAGCGCATCACCGAGATTGGGCTCTTCAATGCCCTCGGCGCTGAACCAGCCTCTGTCGCGAAGCGCTGCGCGCACAGCACTCAACACGTAGAACATGACCCCCACGCCGGCAAGCGATTTACTGGGAAACCGACAGTCCCGCTGATTGGGGTTCACGATGACATCTGCCGTGGGCAGTGAATCCCCGGGCAGATGGTGGTCCGTAATCAATACGCTGATACCCAAGGCGTGAGCCGCTGACACGCCCTCTACGCTAGAAATACCGTTATCGACCGTGACAATGAGATCCGGCATCTGCGCGGCCGCCATCTCGACAATCTCGGGTGTCAGCCCGTAACCAAACTCGAAGCGATTGGGGACCAAATACGCCACCTCGCGGAGCCCCATCTGTTGCAGCACCGAGACCGCCATCGCGCAGCTGGTGGCACCATCCGCGTCAAAGTCGCCGACAATAAGCACTCGGGCCTCACCTTCTATGGCGTCCGCCAACAACTCGGCGGCATCCGCCACGCCCTTGAGACTGGCCGGCGGTAACAACTGATCGAGGCCGAGCGCCAATTCACTGGGGTCTATGATCCCCCGACTCGCATATACCCGCTTCAATACTTCTGGTAGCGCCGCGTGTTGGAGAGCAGAGGAAATGTCGGCTTGGCGCCGACGGATGGTGGGTGGGCTTAGCGTCGACACTGCGCCGTCATGAAGGCATGCACCGCCGCGATATCGTTGTCCATAGTATCAAACCGCTCCTCGCGATCGAAAAGATCGGCCAGATGGTCTGGCAGTAAGGGGGTTTGACCTGTTTCTGCCCGTGCCACAGCTGCCGGGAATTTAGCGGGGTGAGCAGTGGACAGAGTCACCATCGGGCCCTCGCCGTCGCGCGCGCACAGCCGCGCCGCGCGGGTGCCAATCGCAGTATGGGGATCCAAAAGCTGTCCGGTTTTCTGCCATGCGAGGCGGATTTCCTCACAGGTTTCCTCGTCAGAGACCTTGGCGCTGGTAAAGAGCTTTTGGGCTCGCGCGAGTGCGGAATCCGTCAGATTAATCTCGCCCTCGGAAAAATCAGCCATCAGCTGTGTGATTTGGCTGGCATCACCGTCATAGAGATCAAACAACAGTCGCTCAAAGTTGGACGAGATCGAGATGTCCATACTCGGGGACAGTGAGGCCTCAATCGGTTGCCGGGCGTAGGTGCCTGTGGTCAGCATGCGGTGCAGCACGTCATTGCGATTAGTCGCGATCACCAGATTATTGACCGGCAGACCCATGCGATGCGCCAGATACCCCGCATAGATATCGCCGAAGTTGCCGGTGGGCACTGAGAAATTGACCGGCCGGTCCGGGCCACCCAGCGCAAAAGCGGCGTAAAAGTAGTAGACGATCTGGGCCATGATGCGCGCCCAGTTGATGGAGTTGACGGCGACCAGAGAGCGTCCCTCGGGAAGGAACGCGTCAGCGACAAAACTCGCTTTTACTAGCGCCTGACAGTCGTCGAAGTTACCCCGAATCGCCAAGTTGTGAACGTTGTCACCGTCAACCGTGGTCATTTGTCGACGCTGCACGTCGGAGACCCGGCCGTCGGGGTAGAGAATGAAAATATCCACGTGCTCGCAATGCCGACAACCTTCGATCGCTGCACTCCCGGTATCCCCGGATGTTGCGCCCATAATCACAACCTTTTCACCGCGTCGGGTCAGCACGTGGTCGAGCAACCGCCCCAGCAGTTGGAGGGCGAAATCCTTAAAGGCCAGTGTTGGGCCGTGAAACAATTCAAGGAGCCATTGGTCGTGATCCAGTTGCAGAACTGGGGCAACCGCCTGGTGTCGAAAGTCGCGGTATGAGGCCTCGACCAGTCCTATCAACGTCTCGCGATCGATGCTGCCCTCAACGAAAGGCGCAATCACGGTAGTCGCCAACTCGGTGTAGGACATACCTCGCATGGCCTGAAGTTCCGATTCACTGAAGCTGGGCAGCGACTGAGGGAGGTAAAGTCCCCCATCCTGAGCCAGACCTGCCAGTAGCACCCCTTCAAAATCGAGAACGGGTGCGTGGCCGCGGGTACTGAGATATTGAAGGCTCACTGCAGTCTATCCACCATGAAAGTGATATCGGTCATACGCCATTTTCAGCGATCAAAAGCTTCGACGCGCATGAGCGCGGTATCAGCCTCGACCCCTTCCAAAGCCGTGATTTCATTCAATGCGCCAGTCATTACGAATTGCGGTGCCACATGGGTCAATAACACAACGGGAACCTTGTCTGATCCGGAGGTCGGCGGTTTCTGGATGATCGATTCAATGCTGATATCGCGGCTGGCTAAAATCTGCGTGATTTCGGACATCACTCTAGATTGATCAGTGGCAGTGAGTCGCACATACCACTCGCTGGCGATATCTTCCACCGGCACCCAGCTCGGAGCCTGCAAGGTAACTGCGGCGATACCGAGAGCCGGGCCAGAGCCCGCAGGGTTACGTGCGACATCTACAAGGTCTGCACAGACCGCTGAGGCGGTGGCAGCACCCCCTGCACCGGGGCCAACCAGCACCACCTCACCCACAGGGTCACCTGAGATCATGACAGCGTTAAGAACGCCATCGACCGTGGCAATTTGCTTGCGTTCAGGGATGAGCGTGGGGTGCACGCGCATCTCGATGCCCTGCTCGGTCCGACGCGCGATACCCAAATGCTTGACGCGATATCCCATCGAGGCGGCGTACTCCAGATCTTCGGGAGCGACCTCCTGAATACCCTGCCTCATGGGTGCATCGATGCTTAGGGGAATACCAAAGGCCAACGACGCCAGTATCACCAGTTTATGCGCGGCATCGGTACCATCGATATCAAAAGTGGGATCCGTCTCTGCGTACCCCAGTGCCTGTGCCTCAGAGAGCACGTCATCGAAGGCGCGTCCCTTGGTGCTCATCTCAGTCAGGATGAAGTTACCCGTGCCATTAATAATGCCCGCCACCTCGGTCACCACATTGGCGGCCAGCGATTCACGCAACACCTTGATGACCGGTATACCCCCCGCCACAGCAGCCTCATAGCGGATCTGCACCCCGGCCGCTTCTGCCATCGCAATCAGCTCATTACCGTGCTCGGCAATCACTGCCTTATTGGCGGTCACAACATGCTTGCCTTGCTGAATAGCAAGCTTGATCAGATCGTGGGCGATGGTTGTGCCGCCGATCAGCTCTACCAGCACATCGACGTCGGGGTCTCGCGCCACATCGAATACATCGCGACTGACACGGGCCTCTCCATAATCATGGTTGGGGTGCTCGCGTCGCGCACCGACATGACTCACCACCATCTCTTGTTCGGATCGCGCCAACAGGGTCTCGCAGTGATCTCGCAGGATCTCAATCGTCGCCAACCCCACCGTGCCAACGCCGCAGACGCCGATCCTGAGCGGTTTACGGCTCATGCGGACAGACCTTCCGCCTTCATCGGCGGACCTTGACGCAAAACCTTCTTGATTCCCCGGATGGCCTGACGGGTACGGTGCTCATTTTCGATCAGGCCAAAACGCACAAAACCCTCGCCATATTCGCCAAAGCCCACGCCCGGCGAGACCGCCACGCCGCCCCGCTGCAAAAGTAGCTTGCTGAACTCTACTGATCCCATGTGGCGGAACGCCTCTGGAATTTGGGCCCATACGAACATGGTGGCTTTGGGCGGCTCAACCGGCCAACCCGCCTCGTTGAGGCCTTCGCACAGCACATCACGTCGGCGCCGATACATGTCGCAAATATCACGAACGCACTGCTGGTCTCCCTCAAGGGCGGCAATTGCCGCCACCTGCACGGGCGTGAAGATGCCGTAGTCGAGGTAAGACTTGATGCGCGTCAGTGCGGCAATAAGCTCGGGGTTACCGCAGCAAAAACCGATGCGCCATCCCGGCATGTTGTAGCTCTTGGAAAGCGTAAAGAACTCCACGGCAATATCTCGCGCACCGGGCACCTGCAGAATGCTGGGCGCCTGATATCCGTCGAAAACCAGGTCGGCATAGGCGAGATCGTGTACCACCCAAAGATCATGTTGTTTTGCGATCTCTACCACCCGCTCAAAGAACGGCAGCTCGACAGAGTGTCCGGTCGGGTTGGAAGGGAAATTCAGCACCAGCATTTTGGGCTTGGGGTATGTATTGCGAATCGCGGACTCCAACTCCTCAAGGAAACCGTCTTCGCTCTGCATCGGCACGTGGCGCAGGTCGGCACCCGAGATCACAAACCCGTAAGGGTGAATCGGGTAGCTGGGGTTCGGCACCAGAATCGCGTCGCCGACACCGGTTGTCGCCAGAGCCAGATGCGCCAGACCCTCTTTAGAGCCCAGCGTGACGATAGCCTCGGTTTCGGGGTCAAGGGATACCGAGTAGCGATTTTGATACCAGTCGCAGATCGCTTTACGGAGTCTGGGTATACCTTTGGACTGTGAGTAGCGGTGCGTATCGCCGCGCCCAACCGCCTCACACAATTTCTCGACGATGTGAGGCGGTGTAGGCTGGTCAGGATTGCCCATGCCGAAATCAATGATGTCCTCTCCGCGAGCACGCGCGGCCTGCTTCAATTCACCGATGATATTGAAGACGTAGGGCGGGAGACGCTCAATGCG
>CAJXDE010000120.1 GCA_913052635.1 uncultured Halieaceae bacterium | reverse complement strand
GCGCGGTGTCGATGTGGCGCCACCCAAGCCGGATCGCTTCGACCGTGGCTTGCTTGATTTTGGCTTGTGCCCAGTCGGAGTGAAACGTGCCAAATGCTGCAGCAGGCATCTGTGCGTCGTTGGCTAGCCGTAAAGTGTTGACAGCAGAGGGGTCAATGATTTCTTCCATTGCCTAATATCTTAGATGTCGAGCGCGCACATTCCTATCATCAAGAATGAGGAAGAGATTCTGGAGCCGAGCGCGAACAGACGCCACTTTCCCGCATTCGACAGTCCCAAAATGTTGGGATGGAGCCCATCTTTTGGGTGAAGATCCTGCCAAGGCACCGAGATTGAATTAGTTTCCACAGCACTCTGACTATTTGAGGTCTCGGAAAACCACCGTGAAGCGGTTCAGGCGTTCCAAAAAGCTCTTCAGTTGCTGTTAGTTGATAGACGCCCGCCGTGGATGAGCAGATCGGAGAGGAGACATGCTCGGCCTTTCCTCACCTGTGCGATAACCGCTTTAACGATCTCCTCTGCAGCGCTTGAGCTCGGTGCCAAGTGTTGTTGAAGGTCTGAGTCCAAATGCTCGCAAGCTACCCGCTTTTTTTATTCACTGTTAGCCAGCCTAATTTCCTCTGCCCACTGTGCAAAGCGGCGCTCGCGTCTCTCATCAACTACCGGGTCAAACTTGCGCCCTGTCGGCAATACATATCCCTCTGGATAGTCAGCACCCAACGCACTTCGGCTGACGGATACGCTCCACTTTTCTAATTCTCTTTGCATTTGCAAGGCGCGCTCTGGATAAACGTTGATGAGATCCTGTTCTTCGCTTGGATCTCCGATTATGTTAAACAGCTCAAATGGCCCAGTTACGAACCCTTGTGTTGTGAACGAGACGTTCTGTACGAGCTTCCAATCGTTATCCATCCACATGCGGCCGTCACTCGCCCTAAAACCCAGAGGTTTGTCCCGACGTGGGGGATCCGAGTGAAAAACATCGACAATCGACATTCCGTCATACACCGGGTTTATCGACTCCGGATCCAAGCTGGCGACATCCATGAGAGTTGGGAAAATATCGTAGGTCGCTGATGGGAAATTGGTGACCCGAGGTTTGATAGCTACTGGCCATTCCACTACGGTTGGGACCCGTAAACCGCCTTCGTAAAAATCTTTCTTGAATCCGCGTAAGTGGCCGGTACTGTCTGGTTTTGCCCCACGAATGCAACCAAGAGCAACTGATTCCTCGCTAGTCAGATTGGGATCGACCGAGTCACTGCAGTCAGAGGGATATTCGATTACTGGCGGCCTGTCCTTGCCATCAGGGTAGGTAACGCCGGTATCGATATTAGCAGAGCCGCCATTATCACTGGTGAACCAGACGAGCGTGTTGTCCGCGATCCCGAGATCTCGAAGACCTCGCCGCAGTGCACCGATAGAGCGGTCCATTGCAACTATCTCTCCGTGCATATTCGCAGATGTGCGGTCAACTTGCCCCAAAAACGGAGCGATGTCCTCTGCTGTCGCCTTCCAAGGACCATGTGGCGATGAGTACCAGATAACGACGAACACCGACTTATCTCGTTGCACTTGATCTGAGATGAATTGCAGCGCTTCGTTGACAATTACCTCAGAGCCATCACCCCTAAACGTTTCACGCTGTCCCATGCGGCTCAGTTCAAACGCGCCGCCCGAGCTCTCAAAAAAATCGAAGCCGCTGGTGTGACTGAGCCAAAAGCTGAAACCGAGCTCACCGGGATTATGTGGATCATCTGCCTCCAGTGGATGCTCTAGGCCAACGCCGCTGTAATTCAAATGCCATTTGCCAAAGTGAGCTGTGGCGTAACCAGCATTTTGAAACGCATTTGACAGCATTTTCTCCTGCTTGTTTATGGACTGACCCACTCTGAATGCACCAGTACGGTCATTGGTGCGGCCGGTGAGCACCGATGCGCGAGTGGGCGTGCAGCTCGGTGCACCGGCGTAAAACCTATCCATACGAAGGCCGTTAGCTGCCATGGCGTCGAGGCTGGGAGTTTTCAAAATGGGATGACCGTAATAGCTGGTTTGCGCCCAACCCATGTCGTCAGCCATCAAGAGGATGACATTTGGCGGAGAACCCGCAGGGCTTGCGTCGGTATTATCGTCGGTAGGCTGGCAACCTCCCAGAGTCGTCAACGTAAGAACCAAGAAAACGCTCAGAATTTTCATACGATCCCCGTAGTCTGCTGGTGCGATTTATTAAGACCGACAACGGCCCGCCGGTATAAGCTTATCAACTCATCCTGTATGACAGGTCTGCTGACTCGCTGATCTCACCCATTTGTGCCGCGACTGATGCCGCTGAGGCCATCTCTCCGTGCGCCTGATTCAGCGCACGCCGTGCATCAGCCTCTTCAAGACTGGTGACAACACAATGAGCACTGCGCCGCCAGCGAGTCCGATCGTCAGCAACTGCCCGAACAGCTCTGTGTAACCCGCCAGCGCACCGGCACGGTCCAGTGTGGATTCTGTCGCCGGTCGCGCCGCAATTGTGGCGATCTGTGCCGCGACGTAAGATGAATAGGCCGATGCCAGAAACCAGGTACCCATCATGACCCCAACGACCGATGGCACCGCTAACTTGGTCACTGCGGATAGCCCCACCGGGCTCAAACAGAGCTCGCCGGTCGTGTGGAGCAGGTAGGCGAGGATCAACCACCAGGCTGACACCAAGCCCGCCTGATCGGGAAATTGTGCGCCGTAGACCAAAGCGCCAAATCCGAGACCCGCCTGGGCAATGCCGAGCGAAAACTTAACCGGCGTGCTGGGCTCCCATCCGCGCCGTGCCAGCCGGGTCCACAGTACCGCAAAGAGTGGCGCCAACGAGAAAATGAAAAAGGCATTGGCAGCGCCAAATTGCGCGGCGGTGAGCGAGATGCCCAGCAGCGTTTTGTCAGTCACTCGATCTGCATAGAGCGTCATCGACCCGGCACCCTGCTCAAAAAGTGCCCAGAAGATGACCGTCGACAGCGTCAGTACGATCAACACAAACATGCGCTCGCGCTCGACTTTGTTGCATCGGAAAAACAGAAACCAGCCCAGCCCGGCAAGCACGGCAGCGGACAGCACATCCAGAAGCGTTCCCACGGTATCGGTGAGCTGCACCAGCTGCCAGACCACCGCTACCATCAGCAGGCTTCCCAGATAGATTGACCGTTCAATGGTAAGCCCCGGAACCCCGAGACTTCGACTGAGCTTTTCGGGTTCTGCGGGTTCTCCATGGCCCAGCAGATACTTGTGACCCCACTTAAAGAGCATTAGCCCGAGCAGCATGCCGACCCCTGCCGCACCGAACCCCCATGACCAGCCATAGACCTCGCCCAGCCAGCCGCAGAGGAGGGTGGCGGTAAATGCGCCGATATTGATACCCATGTAGAAAATGGTGAAGCCGGCGTCGCGCCGAGCATCACCCTCGGGGTAGAGCTTGCCCACTACAGTGGAGATATTGGGTTTTAAAAACCCCACGCCCACCACAATGAGCGCCAGCGACAGGTAAAAAATCGACAGCGCCTGCTCATCCCGGAGAACGCCGTCGCTGGTTTGTCGCGCGGCTTCCCCTTCAAAGGCCATGCCCAGATGCCCCGCCACCAGGAGCAGGCCACCGAACGTCACCGCGTTGCGCATACCGATGAAACGGTCTGCGATCAGCCCGCCCAGGACCGGCATGGCATAGACCAGCGATGCATAGCTACCCAGCACACCCAATCCGGCCGCGTCTGAAAACAGGTGGTATTTTGTGAGGTACAGAAGCAACAGGTACTTCATCCCGTAAAAGGAGAAGCGCTCCCAAAGTTCGGTGCCAAAGCAGATATAGAGGCCTTTGGGGTGCCCCCACAGATCGCCATGGGTTCCAGTGGTTGTCGACGTCATGTTCTTAGCGTCCTGATTAGTCGCACATCGTTCTCATGATGTGGTGGTCAAGCAAAGTGACGAAGGCAAAGGTCCTGAACGGCGACGCCAGTATGCATCACGCGGCTGCCGCTAGCGGTCCGGCACGCGATAGCGCTGAAGCCATCTCATCGGCGTCAGTGATGCGCTTCACTGCGCTGAACAACGCAGCGGCCTGTGGGTAATAGACTTTAAGATAAACGAGCCATTGCTTCACCGGGTTGACCGCATAGCGCGGGTCATACAGACGTCGGTTCTGCTCTAAAAAATGAATCAGCAGTTCGCGGGCATCCTGCCAGTCAAACGACGAGGGTGCCTCCCCGCGGTAGTAGGCCTTGATCGCGGCGCCCAAGTCAGGACGGCACAGTGCGCCCCTGCCAAGCATGAAGGCGCTGCTGCCACTGACTTCAGCGCAGCGGGCAATGTCGCCAGGGGTCCAGAGCTCTCCATTTGCGATCACCGGAAAGGGGAGTCGGTTCCGGGCATCGCCGAGTCTTTGCCAATGCGCTGGAGGGCGATAGCCCTGGCGCCGCGTGCGTGCGTGAATAGTGACTTCGGTGAGTGCGACCGCCGCGAGCGCATCGAGAATTTCCTCAAAGTTTTCGTCACTGTCATACCCCAGACGGATTTTTGCCGTCACGGGAGTCCCGTGCGGCACCCGCTCCCGCACGCGCTCACAAATCGATCTGATCAGGTCCGGTGATCGTAATAACGCTGCGCCACCTTGTGAACGGTTTACCGTTTTGGCCGGGCATCCGAAGTTGAGGTCAATGCCGGGTGCGCCCAACTGGGCGGCCCGCTCTGCATTGGCGGCCATCAGCTCGGGGTCAGAGCCCAGAAGCTGCAAGAACACCGGGGTGCCGGAGGCAGTAACTCCGCCTTGCTGTAGCTCAGGTGAATAACGGATAAAAACGCGCTTGGGGAGAAGTGTTTGAGACACGCGCACAAATTCAGTTACGCATCGCTCATAACCGCCAAGGCGGGTGAGTTGGTCGCGCATCACCGCATCGAGGACCCCCTCCATGGGAGCGAGTATCAATCGAGGTATATTGCCTTGCGGTGCGGTCATGGCCGGCAGGGTAGCTATATACCTGACTTTTTAACAGTGGGCGTGACGTCGGGCGCGGGCCTTTGTAGACTCCGGCACACCAATTTTTGCCGTACCCCATTTACGGTTAGTGCCCTGCTATGAATCCCAATTACCTCGACTTTGAACAGCCCATTGCGGAACTCGAGATGAAAATCGAGGAGCTGCAGGGAGTCAGTGAGGGCGCTGACCTGAATCTGGCCGACGAGATTGATCGCCTTCGTCAAAAATCCACCGCGCTGACCGAAAAGATTTACACCGACCTCAGCGCCTGGGACATTGTGCGAGTGGCGCGTCATCCGCAGCGACCGTATTCCCTCGATTATATTCCCGAGATCTTTACCGAATTTGACGAACTCCATGGTGATCGCCACTTCGCAGACGATAAGGCGATTGTCGGAGGCGTCGCGCGCCTCGACGGGAAGCCGGTGATGGTGATCGGCCAGGAGAAGGGCCGTGCGGTGAAAGACAAGGTTTATCGGAATTTCGGGATGCCCAAACCAGAGGGATACCGAAAGGCCATGCGCCTTATGGAAATGGCTGAGCGTTTCAAGATGCCGGTGATTACGCTCATCGACACTCCCGGCGCCTACCCCGGCATCGATTCCGAGGAGCGAGGAATCTCTGAGGCGATTGCGCAGAATCTCGCCGTGATGTCGCGACTCAGGACACCTCTGGTCTGCATTGTTATTGGCGAGGGCTCCTCAGGCGGTGCTTTGGGGATCGGCGTTGGTGACCATCTGGCCATGCTGCAATACGCCACTTACTTTGTGATCTCGCCGGAGGGGTGTGCAAACATCATCTGGAAGAGCTCCGAATTTGCCCCGGATGCGGCGGCGGCGATGGGGGTGACCTCAACCAAGCTCGAGGAGCTGGGTATCGTCGATGCGACGATTCCCGAGCCACTCGGTGGTGCTCACCGCGACCCTGTTGAGATGGCCGCCCGGTTGAAGCAGCACTTGCTGAAGCAGGTGGACCGACTGTCGTCGATGGACACAGATGCCGTGCTTGAGGCGCGCTACCGAAGGCTGATGTCCTACGGCAATTAACGCCCGATGCGCGACCTATGCGCCAGTACCTGATCGCCTTACCTGACTCGGTGATATCGGCCCCTCGCTGGTGGGTGGCGCTCTCAGGCGGCGCTGACAGCGTCGCTTTGCTCCATGCGCTTGTGGCACTCTCTGCTGAGCAATCTACTCCTGCTATCCATGCGATCCACGTGAATCACTACCTGCACCCAGACGCCGGCGAGTGGAGTCAACTTTGCCAGCGACATGCGGATGCGTTAAGAGTGCCGCTGGTTATCGCCGCCTGCAAGGTTCTGTCATCCGGTCGTGGCCTTGAAGCTGACGCTCGCCGCGAACGCTACAGCGCTTTTGAGCAAGTGCTGGAACAGGATGAGGTGCTGTTCACGGCCCACCACGTCGATGATCAGGTGGAGACGGTGTTGATGCGGTTACTGAGGGGGTCGGGCCCCCGCGGTTTGGCCGGGATCCCACAGCAACGACCCTGCGGTAAGGGGCGCGTTTTCCGGCCGTTCTTGCAAGTACCGTCGGTGACACTCCGCGCGGCGGTTGAGGCCGCGGGTCTCGAGTACGTGCGCGACCCCAGCAACTTTGAGGTAAAGCAAG
>CAJXDE010000119.1 GCA_913052635.1 uncultured Halieaceae bacterium | reverse complement strand
CAAAACGAGCACGGCGACAGAGCAGCATGTGAATGTCCTCCAGATCATCTCGAAGGTCCAGAACACAGTCGGCTTCGACATCTCATAGGCGAACAGAGTACCACCAATTGGTGCACCGAAGGCTGCGCTGACACCGGCAGAGGCACCTGCTGCAATAATTTGTCTTTTGAACTCGTCGTTTTGTAGGAATTGGAAGTCGCGGCCGGGGAAGTAGCAGGCGGCAGCGCCCCAAATGGCGCCGATGTGGGCCAGTGGGCCCTCCTTACCAATGCAGAGGCGGCTCGCGACGGCCATGGTGACGCCGAGCACCTTGGTAATCTGAGTGTTTACGCCGATGAAATCCGGGTAGTTGATGCCGTTCATGTAGCCGATGAGCTCGGCGACGCCAGAGCCCGAGGCACCTGGGCCGTAGTAAGTGGTCAACAGTCCAGCCAGGAGACCGAGCAAGGCGCAAACGCCTCCATAAGATAGACTAGGTAGCCAGAACGTCAGACCTGGCCCAGTATGGCCGTCTTCCGTGAATTTATCAACGATATGCTGTAAGAGTTCTCTGTTGCGGCTCACAAGTAAATCTTCAAGCTAGTCCATGGCAAAAGCGGTGACGCCAATGGCAATGCCGGTCAGTCGCCAGGAGTTAAAGGTCAGCAGGATGGTCGCCAGCATGGCCGCAACGATCGTGCCCAGCGGTGCCATCAGGTCCTGAACCAGCTCGCCACGCTCCTGGCTGTCGCCGCCGAACTCCAGAAAGTAACCGCTGGGGAGGGCGATCGGATTGGCCTGTAAATCAGCCGCCAGCATTTTCAAGGCTTCCTCGGGTAGCACGCCACGCTTCAGGAATCCTTGCACGCTATTCAGTCTGTCGCCATTTTTACGCGCAATGGGGCTCTCGTCGGGAACGAGCGCAACAGTGCCCAAAGCGCTAAGCGGTATTGCGGGGACCAGTGTTCCGTCGTCTCGTCGTTGCACCGGGATGCGGATATTGGCGAGGTCATCGGTGCTGTCCCATTCCTCCCGCTTCAGGATCGCTCGGACCGGCAGCCGCTCGGTGCCCTCGAGTAATTCGCCGCCGATACGTCCTTTCAAGGCACTTTCAATTCCCCGCGCAACCTCGCCCTTACTGAGCCCCGCGCGTTTCAGTGCTGACTCGTCGAGATCAAAAACCACTTTCGGCGGGGCCGGAGCCATTGAGACTTTTGTATGTGTGACATCGGGCAGTGCTGCTACGCGTCGTCGGAATTGTTCCCCAATTTCCTTTAGGATGCCCGTGCTGGGACCATAGAGCCGCACCTCCAGTGGCGCTTCCACGGGTGGACCCTGATCAATACCGCGAACCAGGATCTGCGCCTGCGGGTATTCCCGATCGATCTCCATTTGCAACCGTCGGATCAGCGCGTCGGTCTGGTTCTCGTCGGTGGTCAAAACCAGCGCCCGGGACCAGCTCGGTACGCCCTTCACATTGGCGCGCAGGTTGTAGTAGAACTCGGGTGGGCTTTCGCCAATCGACCAGTCGACCCGGCGAATTAGGGGTTCCGCGCGCAATTTGTCATCGACCCGGGTGACCAGTGCCAGCGAATCGTCAATCGATGCGCCCTCGGGCAATTTGACGTCCAGATACATTTGGTCGCGGTCGGTCCCGGGGAAAAACTGCAGGGTTAGTGTGCCGAGGCTCAGAAACCCGGTCATCGGCAGTGCCAGGGCGAGGGCGAAGGCGCCTAGTGGGTTGCGAATAGACCAATCTAGTGAGCGTCGGAATGTATCCTTCAATTTTTGGTTGTCGGCCCCTGCGCGCCACCACCGCCGCTCAAGCGCGAGACCTGAGGGTAGCCATCGAGACGCCAGAACCGGTGTCACGGCCACCGCCAACACGAAAGAAGACACCAACATGGCCACGACCGCTACGGCGATGGAGCCGAGGAAGTCGCCCCCCGCGCCCGGAAGCAAGACCATGGGAATAAAAGCCAAGACTGTCGTCAGAGTGGAGGACATCAGCGGAATCCGCATGCGTGTCACCGCACCGCGCATCGCCTCTACCGGAGGTAATCCCGCCAAAAGGCGTTTGCGAATCTCGTCGGTCATGACAATGGAGCCGTCGACCAGCAGGCCCAACGCCACGACGAGCCCGGTCACCGACATGTGTTGAATCGGAATTTTCAGATAGAAGAGGGCGATCATCGACATCAACGTGCACAGCGGCAGGATCACGGCTACCACGAGCGCGGCGCGCCAGCCTAGAGTTACCAGTAACACCATGAGCACGAGTGCAATACCCATCAACAGATTTTTACCCACGCTTTGCAATCGGTCAGTCGTGTAGCCCGCCTGATCAAAGCTGGTCTCAATGCTCACGCCCTTGGGGGCAGTGGCACGATAGGACTCGAGGAAGGTATCGAATGTCGCACCGTATCGGTCAACCTGATATCCCGGTTGCATCTCGGCTGCGATCAGTACCGAGCGCTGGCCATTGGAGAGTGACACGCTCTCAAAGGGTTTGAGTTCGGTTTTGCGCACCTCAGCGAGATCGGAAATGCGAATCGCACGTCCATCGGGCAGGCCGCGCACGATCACATTGCGCACTGATTCGAGGTCAGTAAATTCTCCGGTCAGCTCTACCGTCAAGGCGGCGCCTGCTCCGGTTAGCTGGCCCGCAGGGGCCCTAGCGTCGGCCTCAGCGAGCGCTGCGGAGACCTCGCCGATTGAAATGCCCAGCATCGACAACCTTGTCTCGTCGAGCTCAACTCGTACCTCTTCATGGGGCAGGCCGTAGAGTTTGACCCGTCTTGTCATCGGCACGCCGCGCACTGCGTCGGCGAAGAGCAGCGACTGGCGCCGAAGTTGAGCCGGCGACAGCTCGCGGCCGTCTGCACCGCTTATTGCAATGATCTTGACGAATTCAGTCCAGATTTCGTCGTCGAAGTCAGGTGGTGAGGTACCCGCGGGGAACGTCATCGCCACACGGTCAACGACATCCCGCAGCTCTGCCATGATCTGTTTGAGTCGGCCCGGGGGTGCTTTGTAGTCGACCTCTACAAAAATCAGCGACACACCGGACGCGGACGTGCCATCAACCTCCATGACATCTGGCTCTTCCCGAAGGGCATCGACCATGGGTTTGGTAATCAGCGCTTCGACTCTTGCGGGACTCGCGCCAGGAAAGAAAATTTGGATTTTGGCAAACCACGGCGTAATGGCGGGGTCTTCCTTACGCGCCATACCGCTCATGCTGGTGTAGCCGACCACCATAATGGCCAGGATGACTAGCGCCAGATAGCGCGTATTGGCCTGGAGCAGTTTTGCAATCATGAGCCCGGCGCCGCTATGGTGTTGGGCGCGGCGTTATCGAAAATAGGCTCAACCAGGTCACCGGGGCTGATGCGTTGCAACCCCGATGCCACCACGGCTGCCTCATTTGCGAGGGTGCCGCGCACAAAGACCTCGTTGCCGCGGGTGTATAGGATTTCGACACTCTCACGTTGCGCACGGTGCCTGCCATCAGCGTCCGGTGTGATAGTGAGCACGTCCCAAAGACCCCTGGGGGCTTCCAATAGTGCCGAGATGGGTAGCCAGCCTCCAGCAGAATCAACCTCCTCGGCAATCTGCAACACCGCTGATTCGCCTACTGCCACTGAAGTACTTGCAGGGAGATCAAATACAGCGCCAACGGTGAGCGTGATGGGGTCGAGGTCATCCCGAATAGAGCGCAGTTCGGTGGAGAAAGATTCTCCCTTCAATACCAGTGTGTAAGCATTGCCTGGCACCAGTCTCCGTGCCACATCAGCGGGGACGCCCACGTGTGCTTCCCGGCCCGTAGCGGTCACCAATCTCAGTACCGGCGTGCCAAGTGCGACAACCGCCCCAGTTTGCACCATTCGTTCAGCCACGACGGCCTCATAGGGTGCGCGCAGCGTGCTTTTATCCAGCTCTAGTTGTGCCGACTGACGCTGAGCGTCGGCCGTCTTCTCTGCCGCAGCTAGTGCCTGTGCCGAAAATCTTGCGTCATCGTAATTCTGTTGGGATGCCGATCCATCCTCAACCAGCAACGCGATCCGCTCAGCTCGCGCTTCGGCTTGAGCCCGTTCAGCCATGACCCGCCTATACGCAGCGGCAGCGGCGTCGAGGCGCGCCTGCCTGCGATCCGTGCCCAATTGGGCCAGCACGTCGCCCGGGGACACGCGCATGCCCTCGGTGGCGGGCAAGTCGGTTAATACTCCCCCTACTTCAAATCCCACCGCGCTGTCAGAGCCGGCCTTGATCACGCCGAGGTAGTTGGCGTCGCGGGTGAATGCCGGCTGCAGCGTATAAACCGTCGCTGCCACCGGCATCGGCGTGCGCTCGACCGAGGTGGTGGTAACCTTATTAGCCTTGATCAGCGCAGTCCCACCCAGGCTGAGGCCAATGGCCAAAGCGACGGCCCACAGGGATTTAAGAAGATTCGGGTTCAAAACAGGGGTCTCGGAATGTCATAACGGGATCTGTTACGGGGTGTAATGTTAATCGGATTCACATTAAATGTAAATCTGATTCACATTCTGGACAAGAAGCAGCTTTTGGCCTCCCAGCTTGCGTGTCTGCAGGGTTTTCGCGACACTATCTGGCCCCGTCTGTGGGCGGGCTCTGTGGTGACTCGGATGGTCCCCTCGCAGCGATAAGTGATGAACCCCGCCAGGCCCGGAAGGGAGCAACGGTAGTTACTGATTCGGGTGCCGAGGTGTGGCTGTCCGAGTCGCCTCCTTTAATCGCGGATGGTCTGGCATGTCTCATCAGGTTCTCGCCCGAAAGTGGCGACCCGGCAACTTCACCGAGATGGTCGGGCAGCAGCATGTGCTGCAAGCGTTAGTGAACGCGCTGGAATCCGGTCGACTGCATCACGCTTACCTGTTTACCGGCACGCGGGGCGTGGGCAAGACCACCGTTGCGCGCATTCTCGCCAAGTGTCTCAACTGTGACACCGGCGTAACTGCGACGCCCTGCGGAGAGTGCGGTGCCTGCGCGGAAATTGCCGAGGGCCGATCTGTTGATTTGATTGAAGTCGATGCTGCATCCAAGACTAAGGTCGAGGACACGCGTGAGCTTTTAGAAAACGTGCAGTACACGCCGACCCATACGCGCTACAAAATCTATTTGATCGACGAGGTGCACATGCTGTCTAACCACAGCTTCAACGCCTTGTTGAAAACCCTCGAGGAGCCGCCACCCCACGCGATGTTCCTTCTGGCCACCACCGACCCGCAAAAACTGCCGGCAACGGTCCTCTCCCGATGCCTGCAATTCAACCTGAAGAATATGCAGCCTGAGCAAATCGTTGCGCACTTGGGGCATATTCTGGGGGCAGAGTCGGTGAGCGCAGACGCCGAAGCGTTGGCGTTGATCGCCCGTGCCGCGGATGGTTCCATGCGCGATGCGCTAAGTCTCACTGATCAGGCCATCGCTTACGGCGAAGGCAAGCTGGTCGGTGCTGATGTGGCCGAAATGCTGGGGACTGTGGACCGCGGCAAGGTGTTGGATGTGGTGGCCGCCATATTGGATGAAGATCCCGCTGCGGTGCTGTCATTAGTGTCGCAGATTGCCGAGCACGCGCCCGATTTTGTTTCAACGCTGGATGAGCTCAGTAACATCCTGCATCAGATGACGATTGCCCAGACGGTGCCCGATGCCCTAGACACCAGCTGGCCGGACCAGGCGCGCATCGTTGAGCTCGCCGCACGGGCCACGATTGATGACACCCAGCTGTTCTGGCAGATGGCCGTCGGTGGGCGAAGAGAAGTGCATCTCGCCTCATCTGCCCGGGCGGGGCTTGAGATGATTTTGCTGCGGATGATTGCCTTCCGGCCCGCAACGGTTTTTCAGTCGCAAACCTCGGCGGGAGACTCCCCGGCAAAAAAGCCTGAACCACCGGTAGCGCCGGTGGCTCTCGATGTGACGCCCGAAGCAACCCCGAATCCCGATACTCAGCACTCGGCGCAGACGTCCTCAACAATGCGCTCGCCGGCAGAGCCAGCGGCCGAGTCCTCGCTCAACGGGCAGGCTTTGCCAAAAGCGTCAGAGACGTCGTCAGATAGCCCGGAAGCCTCTGAATCTCATGGCAGGGCGACCCAGACCGCGCAGCGTAAAGAGGCGAGTGCGAGTACGCCCGCTGAGGAGGCAGTGTCCGAAGAGGAGGGTACCGCGGCCGAAGACCTTTTTCGTGAGCCTCCAGTCAGTGCGCCGCGGGAGCCGCCGTCGACAAATGGCATGGCCGTCGCATCCCAAGCTGGCATCTCAGCGGAACCCGTGCAGATGGCGCCGGAGGGAGAGACCGACGAGGCCCTTTCTCGACAGGTGAGCCTAGCGGAGCTCACGACGGAGACTTGGCCCGAGCTGTTCGAGGCGTTTCAGTTCAGCGGCATCCTGCACAACATCGCTCTGAATCTGGAGCTGGGCGAGGTGAAGGGAGCGCACCTGAACTTCCATCTGGCCGAGTGTGACGCAACCTTGCTAAACGAACGTCACCCGGCTCAGCTGGCGCAGGCGCTCACCCGGCACTTGGGGAAAGCTGTCGGCGCCGAGATTGCAGTGGCTGACCATGGTGGTCGCACGCCCGCAAAGCACAGAGCGGCACTGGCGGCCGCCCGTCTTGCCGCAGCCGAGCAGGCCATCTCCAGCGATAATGCGTTGCACACCTTAATGG
>CAJXDE010000118.1 GCA_913052635.1 uncultured Halieaceae bacterium | reverse complement strand
TTAATAAAAGGACTTGAGTGGGTACAAGAAAATATTTCTGCTTTTGGTGGCGATCAGGATAATATTACGATTTTCGGTGAATCAGCAGGTGGTCATAATGTACTAACTTTGTTGGCTTCACCACTAAGTGAAGGACTATTTCATAAAGCGATTTCACAATCAGGTTATGTTTCCTCTTATACCCAAAAATTTGCCGAAGAGGAATCAGAATTATCTTCCAAGAAAATTTTTGCCGAAGAAACAAAATTTTTAGTGAGTGATGCAGAGGTTGCTGATTATTTAAGGAGTCTTTCTTCTGAAGAGGTTTATCAAAAATATGTAGCCAAGGCTGAAGAGCATATTTATCCAATAACGCCTATCACCATAAAAGATGGAATTGTTGTTCCTAAGTCAGGTATTTATAAAAGTCTTGAAACTATTGATGAAAATTTAGTGGTAGTGGCCGGAACTAATAAAGACGAAATGAATTATTGGTATATCAGATCGGATTATTTCTATAACTCTACGGGAGGAGTAGTATTGCGTCTGAAACGTTCCGAAGAAAATCTAAAAAGTTGGATTAAGTATAGAAGTGATATTTGGCGGTTCAAAGGAGCTGAAGAGCCTTTAAGAAGAATGTCAAAGTCTAATGCAAACCTGTATTCCTACAGGTTTGATTGGGATGAGCAGAGTGACTCGTCATTCGCAGGAAATTACCAGCTTTTTGTAGGTGCAGCGCATGGTCTTGAAATACCATTTTTAACAGGAGACTTTGATTTAGGCCCTATTACGTTTTACGTAAAACCATTTTTGTTTCCCGATACTTCTGAAGAGGGCAGGCTGGCTCTTAGTGATTTAATGATGACTTATTGGGCTAATATTGCTAAGTATGGCAATCCAAATGAGTTTGTTAGAGGCCCTAAATGGGAAAAATTCACAGCAGATAATAATCAACTACTTATTCTTGATAATCCATCGGCTAATTTAGTAGAAATGAGAACAATGCCGGTAAATCCCAATAATTTATTTAGTCAAATTGAAGCAGACTCAGCGTTAGAAATAAAGGAAAGGTGTCTAATAGGATGGATAGCTGCTAGAGATTTCCATGAGGACAAAAATCGCTCAGATTTGGTGTGATTTTGGCGTGATCACGGGCCTCGCTTCGTAAGCGATTGATTCTGTGAGGCTAAAATGGGGTGGCTGACGGGTCTCGAACCCGCTACCTCCGGAGCCACAATCCGGTGCTCTACCTGGTGAGCTACAGCCACCATCAAGAAGCGCAAGCAAAGAGTCTGCCGCACTGACCCGAAGGTTAACCCCTTCCTTGTGGCATCACCGGAAGGAGTTGGTCGGGGTGGAGGGATTCGAACCCCCGACATCCTGCTCCCAAAGCAGGCGCGCTACCAGACTGCGCTACACCCCGATGACGGAGGGTTGAGCCCCCGCGCGGCGCGCAGTTTACCGGCATTGCGAATAGTCGGCAATGCGAAACAAAACGGCTTCCCACATTGACTGATCTTTGCCAGAATCGCGCCCGATTTTACGGGGGATTTCACATGACGGCAGTCATTCTGGATGGTAGACACGTTGCCCAACTCACAGAAGAGCAACTCAGTAAGCGAGTCGAGACACTCAAGGAAAAATCGGATGGCAGGACACCGGTTCTTGCCACCATACTGGTGGGTGATGATCCCGCGTCGGCGACCTATGTAAAGATGAAGGGCAACGCTTGCCGTAGGGTCGGCATGGAGTCCATGGCGATCGAACTTCCCGCCTCCACCCGCACCAACGACCTCTTAAAAGAAATCGAGCAACTCAACGAGAATCCCGATGTGCACGGCATTCTCTTGCAGCATCCCGCGCCCTCGCAGATCGAGGAACGCGCCTGTTTCGACATGATCGCACTCGAGAAAGATGTCGACGGTGTGACCTGTCTGGGCTTTGGTCGCATGGCGATGGGCGAATCCGCGTATGGGTGTGCGACGCCGCAAGGCATTATGCGGCTACTCGCACACTACGAGATCAATCTGGAGGGTTTACATGCCGTCGTCATTGGCAGGAGCCCCATTTTGGGCAAGCCCATGGCCATGATGATGCTTGAGGCCAACGCCACGGTCACCATCTGTCACTCCCGAACGCGCGATCTTAAGAGCCATGTGCGTCAGGCAGATCTGGTAGTGGGCGCAGTGGGCCGTCCCGAATTTATCCGGGCAGACTGGATAAAGGATGGCGCCGTGGTAGTCGACGCCGGGTATCACCCCGGCGGAGTTGGGGATATTGAGCTGGGCCCCCTAGCCGAGCGGGCCAGCGCGATTACGCCTGTACCCGGTGGTGTCGGTCCGATGACCATCAATACGCTGATTCAACAGACCGTCGAATCAGGCGAGAAAGCGCTGCACTAAAGGTTTAGCTTCGACGGCGCCACTGGGTGCCTTTAGGACCGTCCTCCAACACCACGGCCTGAGCCTCGAGGTCATCTCGAATCTGATCCGCGCGGTGAAAGTCGCGGCTTGCTTTAGCGGCGGTGCGTTCCTCGATTAGCGCATCGATCTCTTCAGCGGCAAGCCCCTCCTCACCCACTGCATTGGTAAACCATGCCTCAGGGTCGGCATCCAGTATGCCCAGCAATCGGCCACCTATTATGAGCTCCGCCTTGGCCATCGCGATCTCTTGAGGGTCATCGGACTTATTCAAGGTACCCGCCGCTGCATGCAGCCCGGCGATAGCCTCGGGGGTATTCATGTCGTCGAGCAAGGCTAGGAGCACGCGGCTGTCTGTGACGTTTAGCGCCGCAGCTTCAATGGCCAAGTGACGGCGAAGTGCACCGTAAAACGTATCCAGCGCACCTCGAGCGCTGGTCAAGAGCTCGCCAGAGAAGTTGAGCGCCGAGCGATAGTGGGCCGAGAGCAGCGCGAAACGCAGCACCTCTCCGGGGAAAAGCGCGAGGAGTTCTCTCACCGTGCGAACATTACCTAGGGATTTGGACATCTTCTCACCATCCATATCGATAAAGGCGTTGTGGATCCAATAGCGCACAAAATCGCCGCCATACGCACAGCAACTCTGGGCACGCTCGTTCTCATGGTGAGGAAAAATGAGATCGCGACCGCCGCCATGAATATCGATAGCCTCCCCCAAGTGCGCTCGAATCATCGCCGAGCACTCAAGGTGCCAACCCGGTCGCCCGCGGCCCCATGGGCTGTCCCAACCGGGCTCTTGATCGGTAGAGGGCTTCCAGAGCACAAAATCGCCAGAATGGCGCTTGTAATCGGCAACCTCGATCCGCGCGCCTGCCATCATGTCATCAAGCTTCCGCCCACTGAGTTCACCATAGGAGGGCATGGACTCGACCGCGAACAAAGCGTGGCCGTCGGCCTCATAGGCGTGTCCATCGGCGATTAGTCGCTCCGTCAACGCAATCATGTCATCGATGTGCTCTGTGGCCATCGGTTCAATCGTGGGCGCGAGCGCATTAAGTGCCGCCATATCCTCGCGATACTTCCGCGTGAATTCCGTGCTGACTTCAGCGATATCCGTGCCGCGATGTAATGCTGCGTCAATGATCTTGTCGTCGATATCGGTGATGTTGCGCGCGTACACCACCTGCGGATAGAGCGCGCTTAACAATCGGTAAAGGCAATCGAACACCACAACAGGACGCGCGTTCCCAATGTGCACGTAGTTGTAGACCGTGGGGCCGCACACATACATGGTCACGCGCTCAGGCTCCCGAGGCGTAAAGACCTCTTTAGCTCCGGTTAAGGTGTTGTGGAGACGCAACTCAGGCATTGGTTGCTGACCAGGTGTCTCGCAGGCCAATGGTCATATTAAAAACAGGGTTTTCTGAAGTGTGATCGTAGCGATCCGCGACGAAATACCCTTCCCGCTCAAATTGAAAAGCCTGCTCTGGCTCAGCCTCGCGCAACCCGGGCTCCACTATCGCCCCCGCCACCAACTCGAGGCTCTGGGGATTAAGCGCAGCCAGCGTATCGTCTCCGCGACCCGGCTCGGGCACTGCAAATAAGCGGTCGTAGCGCCTGATCGTCGCAGGCAAGCCGTGCTCGGCAGAGACCCACTGGATCACGCCTTTGGGTTTCACGCCGTCCTCAGGGTCGGTGCCGGGGACAGAGGTCACACATCGGGCCAGTACGTGGACGACATTGCCGTCGGCATCTTTCTCACAGCTCTCACCTTCAATCACCAGCCCACCTCGCAGCCTGACCCGCTTGCCTAACACCAGCCGCTTGAACTGCTTGTTTGCCTCCTCGCGAAAGTCCGCTTGATCGATGTAGAGTTCACTGCCCATCACCAACTCTCTGCTGCCAAACGCTGAATCAGCCGGGTGATTAGGCATCGTCAGCACCAGCGGCTCGGCAAGGTTGGTTAGCGTCAGGCGCAGGGGCCGCATGACACACATCGCCCGGGGCGCGTGCTGATTGAGATGATCCCTCACCGCGCTCTCCAGCATCGCCACATCGACGGTCCCGTCAGAGCGGGAGGTACCGACCTCCTCACAGAAATGCCGGATCGCAGCGGCGGGATATCCTCTACGTCGCAGTCCCGCGATGGTCGGCATGCGTGGGTCGTCCCATCCAGCCACGACCTGCCCATCAACCAACTGCTTAAGCTTGCGCTTGCTGGTAATGGTGTAACTCGTATTCAATCTCGCGAACTCGATTTGTCGAGGCTGATGGGGCACCGGCAGATTTACAATGAACCAATTGTATAGCGGCCGGTGGTCCTCAAACTCTAGCGTGCAGATAGAGTGGGTAACTCCCTCAATCGCGTCCTCCTGTCCATGGGCAAAGTCGTATGTGGGGTAGATTGGCCACTCTGAACCCGTCTGATGATGGGTCGTGTGTCGGATGCGATACAAGATAGGGTCACGCAGATTCATATTGCTGGAGGCCATGTCGATCTTTGCGCGCAACACCCGCTCACCGTCGGCGAATTCACCTCGGCGCATGCGCTCAAATAGATCGCGGTTCTCATCAACACTCCGGTCACGAAATGGGCTATCGCGCCCGGGCTCCGTCAACGTACCTCTATACTCGCGCGCATCTTCAGCTGACAGATCGCAGACATAGGCAAGTCCCTCACCGACGAGGTATAGCGCCCATTGGTAAAGCTGCTCGAAGTAGCTGGAGGCATAGCGCACCTCTCCCGCCCACTGATACCCTAGCCAGCGGACATCCTCCTGAATAGAGTCGATAAACTCCTGGCTTTCTTTCTCGGGGTTGGTGTCATCGAAACGGAGATGGCACTGCCCACCAAATTGCTCCGCAAGGCCAAAATTCACTGTGATTGACTTCGCGTGACCGATGTGAAGATAACCGTTGGGTTCCGGTGGGAATCGCGTGACCAAGGCATCGACACGCGCCGCCTCCAGATCAGCCTGGATCTGTGTGCGTAAGAAGTTACTGCGAGGCTCCGCGGACATCCCGTACCTTGGGCTATCAGCCCCGAAAATGAGCCGCGTACTATACCAATTAGGCATAAAGCTTGGCATGGGAGCATTCCCACTTACCGCAAAAATTCGGCATCGCAACCGCTCGTCATCTCAGGTAGGATGCGGCCTCCCGACGTAGATCCCTGAGGCACCCATGCCAGCTGCGCATATCCTGATGACCACCACTGTCGGCTCCATGACCCTGGAGCTCGACGCAGACAATGCCCCCAAGACGGTAGAGAATTTTCTGTCCTACGTCTCGAACGGGTTTTACGATGGCACGATTTTTCACCGGGTTATTAAGAATTTCATGGTTCAGGGTGGCGGTTTCACGGCTGATATGGAGCAGAAAGCAACACAGGCTCCGATCGAAAATGAGGCGAACAATGGCCTCGAGAACGCCCTCGGCACGATCGCCATGGCACGCACACAGGACCCCCATTCCGCCACCGCACAGTTTTTCATCAATGTTCAGGACAACGATTTCCTGAACCATACCGGTGAAAATATGCAGGGCTGGGGTTATGCCGTGTTCGGTAAAGTGACCGACGGCGAGGATGTACTCGACAAAATCCGATGCGTACAAACCGGCAGCCAAGCCGGACATCAGGATGTCCCCGTCGAGCCCATCATTATCGAAAGCGTGACGGTCATCGCCGACTAAGGGCCTCTAGGTGCACCGCCTCTTCGTCAGCGATTTACACCTCAGCGACGACACCCCCGACATCGAGGAGGCCTTTACTGGGCTACTGAAACAGGAGTCTCCTCTCGACTCTCTCGTCCTGCTGGGCGACGTTTTCGAGGCATGGGTTGGCGACGACGACGACTCACCGCTGGCTGACCGCGTCAAGTCAGTGCTGCGCGCACTCGCGGAGTCGGGCACCGAAATCCTTTTCACGCGGGGTAACCGCGATTTCATGCTAGGGGAGCAGTTCGCCAGCGACATTGGCGGCACCCTTTTGCCAGATCAAACGGTCTTGGACGTTGCAGGGCATTCCACACTGGTGCTCCACGGCGACACACTGTGCACGGACGATGTGGACTACCAGCAGTTCAGACAGCTCGTTCACTCTCCCGAGTGGCGGGCAGAAATGATGGCGAAATCACTCGATGAGCGCCGTGACCTGGCCCGTCAACTGCGGTCAATGAGCATTGATGCGGCGAGCAACAAACCTGAAGACATAATGGATGTGAATCAGAATGCCGTGAGCGCCGCCATGCGCGACGCAGACGTGTCCCTGATGGTGCACGGTCACACTCACCGAC
>CAJXDE010000117.1 GCA_913052635.1 uncultured Halieaceae bacterium | reverse complement strand
TGATAAATCCAAATTGCGCCGAGGTCCACAGCACCAGTTCCTCTGAGATACGCGAGAGATGGTTCATCAACAGTGCGGCGGCGGCGCAGAACTCAATCGCAAAGTCCCGGTCCGCAACGCTGTCGAGGGAATTTCGTGTGGGCGCATCAAAGCCGAGCATGTCAGCGGTAGCGTCACGGTCAATCGGGAAGGTGGTCCCCGCCAGTGCAGCGGCGCCTAGCGGCGAGACATTCAATCGCCGCCGGCAGTCCACCAGGCGACCGTAGTCTCGCTCCAGCATTTCGTTCCAGGCCAAAAGATGGTGGCCAAACGTCACCGGCTGGGCCACCTGCAGATGGGTGAACCCTGGCATGACGGTGCTGGCGTGCTGTTCTGCCAGCATCACGATGCCGGTTTGCAGGCGGGTCATCTCTGCGCTGATGGCATCGAGTGCGGCGCGGAGGTATAGACGCAGGTCGGTCGCGACCTGATCGTTGCGCGATCGGCCCGTATGCAGCTTTTTGCCGACGTCGCCAATCAGTTCGGTGAGCCGCGCTTCGATGTTCATATGCACATCTTCGCGTGCAACGGACCACTCAAAGGCCCCTTGTTCTATCTCGGCCAGGATATCGGTGAGACCCTGCTGAATCGCGGCATTTTCGTCTACAGTGAGGACGCCCGTCGACATCAGCATCTCGGCATGGGCCCTGGAACCTGCGATGTCGTAGACAGCGAGTTGACGGTCAAAGGCCTCCGATGCGGTAAACCGCTGGACAAAGGCGTCCGTGGGCTCGCTGAAACGCCCGCCCCACAACTCCTGACTGTTTTCCGTCTTTCGATCGCTCATGATCTGTCATCGTTCCGAATCATTGCCCGGCGATTCTACCTTGGACATCTTGCCACTGCCCTGTTTGAGAGCGGTGAAATGTCGCCCCATGCTAAACTGCGGCCATAAATAAGGGGAATATCGTGTCTGAGAACATCGTGATCGCTACACGGGAGAGTCCGCTCGCCCTGTGGCAGGCGGAACATGTGAAATCACGCCTTGAGGCAGCACACCCGGGTATTGAGGTATCGCTACTTGGCATGACCTCGCGTGGTGACCAGCTTCTCGACAAACCCCTGTTCAAAGTCGGTGGCAAGGGCCTGTTTGTGAAAGAACTGGAAACCGCTTTGTTGGATGAGCGCGCCGATATCGCTGTTCACTCCATGAAAGACGTGCCGATGCTGATGCCCGATGGCCTGACGTTGGGTGTGATCTGTGAGCGCGAGGATCCTCGCGACGCGTTGGTCGGCTGTGCGGACTTCGACCAGCTTGCTCAGGGCGCACGCCTCGGCACATCGAGTTTGCGTCGCAGCTGCCAGTTGAGCCGGCACCGCCCCGATCTCGAGATCGGCTTTTTGCGCGGCAACGTTAACACACGTCTTGCGAAACTCGACGGCGGCGAATTTGACGCCATTATCCTCGCTTGCGCGGGTTTGATTCGTCTGGGTTTCGAGGACCGCATCGGTGCGGCGATCGACCCTGATCTGTCGCTGCCGGCGGCAGGCCAGGGTGCGGTAGGGATTGAATTTCGCGAGACGGATCAACGGGTTCGTGACCTTCTGGCGCCCCTTCATCACGAGGATACGGCCACCCGCGTGCTTGCCGAGCGGGCGGTAGTCCGCCGACTCGATGGTGGCTGTGATGTACCGATTGCGGCCTTCGCCGAGTTTGACGCTGACGGTTTGTGTTTGCGCGCCCGTGTGGGCGCGACAGATGGTACCCGCCTCATCGAGGCGGAGGCGCGAGGCGCTGACCCGGATCAGTTGGGTCAGAGCGTTGCAGAGATGCTGCTCTCTCAGGGAGCGGAGGCTCTGATTCGCGCGGCGAGGGGATGACGGCGGTCGTTCTAACCCGGCCGCAGACGGACAGCGAGCGACTGTCCAAAGCTCTGCAGCACGAGGGCTTTCAAACACGGGTTATGCCCCTCATGACCATCGAAGCAATACCACCTTCGGAGCGGGCGGTTGCGCCTGCTATAAGCCACGACACCTTGTGTATTTTCATCAGCGCCAATGCGGTGCGGTTCGGGCTACCGCAACTGGGTCCCGAGTTGGCGTGTTACCCGGACCTCACGGTGATTGCAGTGGGGAACAAAACACGCGACACCTTGGCAGTAAAAGGCATTGACGCACAAGTACCGGTTCGGGCTGACTCGGAGGGGTTACTGGCGATGCCTACACTCTCTGCGCCTGATTCGCGCGAGGTTGTGATCGTCAAAGGCGAGGGCGGACGCGAGCTGCTGGCGTCTGAACTTATCCGTCGAGGCGCCTGCGTCACGGAGTGGGCGTGTTATCGCCGATGCTGGCCGGATGTCGATGTATCGGAACTGGCCGAAATCAGCGCCGGACTGATTTTCCAGGCAAGCAGCGGCGAAATGCTATCGCGGTTGTCGGAATTGTTGGCTGGTGAGGGGCAGGCGGATCTGTTCCAATCACCCATCATCGTCCCCTCGGACCGCGTCGCCAGCCTCGCTACTGAAATAGGCTGGACTCAGGTGATTCGTGCGGAAGACGCCAGCGATGGCGCATTCATGCGTGCGCTGAAGCAGCACACACAGTCAGGTACCGATAGATGACCGAACCGGTCGCGCCCGCGGAGACTCCGACCGCGTCAACAATACAGCCCGACGCGGTAAAGGGGTCGCGAGGACGCCGGTGGGCGATCGGCCTGTCGTTGTTCACGCTGTTGACGCTGGCCGGATTGACGGCGACCGGCTATTGGCTGGGGTGGCCCTGGGTGCAGGCGCAGTGGCAGCGATTTGAGGATCTGGAGCGGCAGCTTGCTGACGCGCGGGCAGCGCCGACTGAGCCGGCGCCCGATGTGGCGGCATTGGCGCGAGCCGCTGCGGATCAGCGCATCGAGGCCGGTTTGGCGTCGGTTGAGGCCGATTGGCAGCGGGAGCTTTCTGCCTTGGGCGCGCGGCAGAATGCCGAGCTTGCGGAATCTGCGCGCCAGTTGAGCGGTCGGATGGGTCGGGTAGAAGATCAGATGGACCGCCTCTTGGCGGTCGATCGACGCGCCTGGTTGGGGCAGGAGGCCGTCTTTCTCACCCGCTTGGCCGGGCAGCGGCTTTTGATAGCGCGTGATGTGGATGCCGCGCTCGCGCTACTGGAACAGGCCGATGCTCTGTTGCGTGACACCGGCGAGCCAAAGTTTGAGGGGGCGCGCCTGGCGATTGCCCGGGACCGCGCGGCGCTGGCGGCAGTACCGCGAGTCGATCAGGTAGGGCTCTATGCGACGTTATCCGGCCTCATTGATCAGGTGGAAAAACTCCAGCTCGAATTTGAAGCACTCGTTACAGAAGCTGAGGTGACGTCGGCTCCCGATGCAGGATGGTGGGGGCAAGCAACTGGCGGTTGGCGCGCCGCGCTGGCAAAACTTTCAGATCACCTGATCGTCAGGCGGCGGAGCGATGAGATCGCACAGCTGATGACCCCCGAGTGGGCGGCACTGGCCAGACAGAATATCCGGATGCTGATCGAGCAGGCGCAAATTGCCATGCTGTCAGCGAATCAGCCTCTGTTTGAACGATCACTGCAGCGCGCGTCGGGCTTCGTTGCACTGTTTGCGGAACAGGATGCGAAACGCGTATCCAGTATCGTGCAGAGCCTCAATGCACTCCAAAGCGAGACGATTGCGCCCGCATTGCCTGAGCTAAGCGAGACCCGCAGCCTGCTCGAGGGCGAAGTGGAACGGTTAGGCAACAGGACGGCGCCCTGACCGTGGCGCGATTCAGTCTGTATCTGGTATGCGGTCTGGTGCTGGGTGCTGTGCTCGTCAATGCCGTCTCGCAGGACCCAGGCTATCTGTTAGTGACCTGGGGCGACTGGCAGGTGGAGACATCTGTTTGGCTCGCCCTGAGTGCGGTGACGTTCTCGCTCGTGGTGCTGTGGTTCATTCTCCGGGTGCTTCGCACCACGCTCAGAGTACCGCGCGCGCTGCGTCGCTGGTTGGGGTTGCGATCAGCGCGTGGTGCGCAGCGCAGAGCGGACAAAGGCTTTGCCGCCTTCTTTGAGGGCCATTGGGATGTGGCGGAGAAAGCACTGAAGAAAGGCGGCGCCCCCGACGAGCAAACGCTCTTGCATCCGCTTTATGCAGCGCTTGCAGCGGCGCGCAGAGGCGAATCAGCGCGCGCGCTGGCGTTACTGGAACAGGCTGAAACGGAGGGATCGGCACCTGCCTCGCTGATCACCCTGGCCAGGGCCGAATGTCATCTGAAGGCCGGTGCGACCGATGCGGCAGAACGATCGTTGGAGCAGCTGTCTGCCTCAGAGCGGAAAACCCCCCGAGCCAAAGCACTGCGGGCTGAGGTGGCGCATCGGCAGCGAGACTGGCAGCAGCTGATTGAATTGCTAGCTGATGTCCGGCGCGCCGGGACGGCACCTGATGAACAGATCGACGTGTGGGAGCGGGAAAGCTGGATTGCGCTGCTGTCCGAGGCCGACGACGCGGCATCCACAGCGGTATCAGTCTGGAAGCGCGCCCCTGAGTCGCTCAAAGCGCCCGGGCAACCACTATGGCCCGCGTTGCTGCAAATTTTGCAACAGGATGCTCAAACGGATGCGTTACAGAAGGTGCTCCAGGAGCGCCTGCTGCAGCATTGCGAATCGGTGACGATTGATGCGATGAACGGCTTATCCGATAAACAGTTACTTAAAATGAAAAAAGCGCTGCAGTGCTGGCGCGATGAAGATAGTGAAGGCGGCTGTCACGCTGCGCTGGCCCGCATTGCACGCATCGAAGGTGATGCTGAGACTGAGGCTGCGCTTTGGGGAGAAGCCCACGCGCGTCATCCGTCTGCGTCCCACGCTGCAGGTTGGGCGGACTGTCTGCGACATCAGGGTAAAGAGTCAGAGGCGTCAGCGCTGGAGGCGAAGGCCTTGGCGGCCCTGCGCTGGCAGTATTCCGAGAGTCCGAAAGCTCGCCGCGCTAGCGGCCCGGTAAGGTAATACCGAGAGACTGCCAGAGCGCATCAACGCGCTCCAGCGTGGCCGTGTCCATGGCAATCGTTCGGCCCCACTCTCGGTGGGTTTCGCCTTCCCACTTGTGGGTGGCGTCCATACCCATCTTGGAGCCGAGCCCCGCCACGGGGGATGCAAAATCCAGGTAGTCGATCGGCGTATTTTCCACAATGGTGCAGTCTCGGGCGGGATCCATGCGTGTCGTCATGGCCCAGATCACGTCCTCCCAGGAGCGCGCGTTTACATCGTCGTCAGTCACGACGATGAATTTGGTATACATGAACTGCCGCAGGAATGACCACACGCCAAACATCACGCGCTTTGCATGCCCCGGATACTCTTTGCGCATGGTCACGACGGCCATGCGATACGAACAGCCCTCCGGCGGCAAATAGAAATCACTGATTTCCGGAAACTGCTTTTTCAGCAGCGGCACAAACACCTCATTCAGCGCGACCCCGAGAATCGCCGGCTCATCCGGCGGTCTACCGGTGTAGGTGCTGTGATAGATCGGCTTGTCTCGCGTGGTGATGGTCTCCACCGTGAACACCGGGAACCGCTCAACCTCGTTGTAATACCCGGTGTGATCGCCGTAGGGCCCCTCATCCGCCATCTCATCCGGGTCGATATAACCTTCGAGAATGATCTCGCTGTGCGCAGGCACCATCAGGTTGTTGTTGCGACAGACGTCGGTGACACATTGGGCCAGATCGGTTTTCTTGCCGCGGAGTAATCCCGCAAAGGCGTACTCGGAGAGGGCATCAGGCACCGGAGTGACGGCCCCAAGGGTCGTTGCCGGATCAGCGCCCAGCGCCACGGCCACGGGGTAAGGCGCCTCGGGCCGCTTCAGCTGCCAGTCCCGAAAATCCAACGCGCCGCCGCGATGCGACAACCAGCGCATAATCAGTTTGTTGCGACCGAGCAGCTGCATGCGGTAGATGCCCAGATTCATGCGCTCTTTTTCTGGCCCGCGGGTAATGACCAGAGGCCAGGTCAGCAGTGGGCCGACGTCGCCGGGCCAACAGGTCTGAATCGGCAGCTGGTTGAGGTCGACAGTGTCACCACTCATTACCTGCTGCTGGCAGGGGGGCTTTTTGACGATATTGGGCCCCATGGTCAGGATTTTTTTAAGCAACGGCGCCTTATCCACAAGATCCCGAAAACCTTTCGGGGGATCGGGTTGACGCAGGTAGGCCAGCAGTTCGCCGACATCACGTAGGGTCTCAACGCTCTCTTCGCCCATGCCAAGCGCGACACGCCGCTCCGCGCCGAACAGGTTGGCGAGAACGGGAATATCGGCACCTTTGGGATTTTCGAATAACAGCGCCGGCCCGCCGCCGCGCAAAGTGCGGTCGGCGATTTCGGTCATTTCCAGATTGGGGTCGACCTCAGCGGTAATACGGACCAGATCGCCCCGTCTCTCGAGCTCGTTAATGAACTCCCGCAGGTCGACAAAGCTCGGCATGACGAGGAATTACTTCCGCTTCATTGACTTGAAGAATTCTTCGTTAGACTTGGTGTCCTTCAACTTATCGAGTTGGAACTCGATCGCGGGCAGATCTTCCATGCCGTGGAGCAGCTTGCGCAAAATCCACATACGCTGCAGTTCCTCTTCGCCGGTCAGCAGCTCTTCGCGACGCGTTCCGGATCGGCGGATATTGATGGCAGGGTAAACCCTTTTCTCAGCGATCTTGCGATCGAGGTGCAGCTCCAAGTTGCCGGTGCCCTTGAATTCTTCGTAGATGACTTCGTCCATCTTTGACCCGGTATCGATCAGCGCCGTAGCGATAATCGAGAGGCTGCCGCCTTCTTCTATATTTCTTGCAGCACCGAAAAACCGCTTGGGGCGCTCCAGAGCATGGGCGTCCACGCCGCCGGTCAGTACTTTTCCGGAGCTGGGTATGACCGTGTTGTAAGCACGAGCCAGACGTGTGATCGAGTCGAGCAGGATCACCAC
>CAJXDE010000116.1 GCA_913052635.1 uncultured Halieaceae bacterium | reverse complement strand
GTGACCTGCGGAATACTTGGCGCGCGATACGCATGAATTTTCGGTTTGTTGGTGTATACCGAGCGGCCGGTGGAGCGCGCATCGGCGAGCTTGTAGCAGGCCGTCGCCATAAAGGCCGGGATTCCCGCCGGATTGCCGTTATAGGCCCCCGAGTCCATCAGGCACTCGACCTCCGCCGCGACCAGTTTGCCGTCGCGGGTCGCGCCGAGTTTCACCTTGGTCTCCGCACCGGGTGCCGGACCGGTGGCACGGAACACATCACCGCGGTCCATGACCATCTTCACTGGGCGGCCTGACTTGCGGGCGAGCACCACAGCGAGAGGCTCGAGATACACAGTGGTCTTACCACCAAAGCCACCGCCAATTTCCGAGGCAATGACCTTGATCTTGCCTAAATCAATACCTGTGACCGCCGAGGTGTAATTGCGCACCGTGAAGTGGCCCTGCGTGCAGCACCACAACTCTACCCTGCCCGCGGCGTCAGCACGCGCCACGCAGGCCTGGGGCTCGATATATCCCTGGTGGCACATAGGCACCGAATAGGTCTGCTCGATCACCATATCGGCTTTTTCAAATGCGGCGTCGGGATCGCCCACGGTGAGGCTGATGTGGGTGGCGAGATTCGTGGGCTCCTCGGGATAGCCATCCGGGAATCGATCGTCATGCAAAATAGGTGCGTCGGCCGCCAGCGCCTTGTGCACGTCAGTGACAGACGGGAGCACGTCGTACATCACCTCCACGGCTTGCGCGGCTTCGGCTGCAAGCTCGGGCGATGTCGCAGCCACGGCAGCGACTGCCTGCGAATGAAACAGGACCTTTCCCTGCGACATCACCATCGGAAGTACATCCTTTAGCGCCAGAGCGCCCTCACCACTACCGAGCATTTGACTACCGGGCTCAACGAGATCCTCCCCGGTCATCACTGCCAACACACCCTCCATCGCCAGCGCCTTGCTGCAGTCGATCGATTTGATGAACGCATGCGCATGGGGGCTCCGTAAAACATAGCCATAGAGCTGGCCCTGCATGTTGAGGTCGGCGCCGTAGCGCGCGCGGCCAGTAACCTTATCGAGGCCATCGGGCCGGATGGGGCGCGAGCCAATAATTTTGAATTCCTGATAGGCGTTCATGCTGCCTCCCCGCGCATCGTCTTGGAGGCATCCAACACCGCGCGAATGATCTTGTCGTAGCCCGTACAGCGGCAAAGATTGCCGGCCAACCAGTAGCGCGCCTGCTCCTCGGTGGGATCGGGGTTATGCTCCAATAGCGCCTTGGCAGCAATCACTACACCCGGCGTGCAGATGCCGCACTGTAAGCCGCCGTGCTCCAAGAGCTTCTGTTGAACTGGATGCAGCTCGCCGCCATTAGCCACGCCTTCCACCGTCTGTACTGACTTGCCCTCTACTTCAGCTGCCAGCACCAAACAGGAACACACCAAACGATCGTCCAACAATACTGAGCAAGCGCCGCAGTCACCCGTATTGCAGCCGATCTTGGTACCAATCAGCTCGAGCTCATCGCGGAGCACCTCAGCCAACACCTGACCGGGTGAGCAAAGGAAAGCGGTGCTCTCGCCATTAATGGTGGCCTGCACGGCCATTTTTTTGAGCGGCTTGTTCATGAGCGCGCCTCTGTAATCCGTGCCTGTGCATTGGCAATGGCACGCGACACCAACACCCCCACCACGTGGGTGCGGTACTCGGCCGTGCCGCGCTTGTCGGAGATAGGTGTTGCCGCAGCGCGCGCCGCCGCAACCGCCCCATCGATCGCCGCTTGATCTAGTTGAGAACCCACCACTGCCTGAGCCGCCGCCTCGACTAATAATGCCGTGGGTGCCACCGCACCGATCGCGACCCTCGCAGCGGTGCAAATGCCTGACTCATCAACCGTGATCGAGACCCCTGCCCCGGCCACCGCGATGTCCATTTCGGTTCGCGGTGTGAGCCGCAGGTAGGCGTCTGAAGTGCCAACCGCAGGCCTTGGCAAGATGAGTTCAACCAATAATTCATCCGACGCCAATGCGTTCTGGTTTGGTCCGACCACGAAATCCTCGACCGCAAGCGTGCGCTCGCCATCGGGCCCCAGAATGCGGCACTGGGCACCATTGGCAATCAGCGCCGGAATGCTGTCTGCTGCTGGGGAGGCATTGCAAAGATTGCCGCCCGCCGAGCATCGGCCGGTTATCTGAGTCGAACCGATCAAGTTCAGCGCCTCAGCAAGACCAGGAAACAGCGATGGCACATCAGAATTGTGCAGTACATCAAAAGCCGAGGCCGCCGCGCCGATCCGCACAGACGTCTCGTCTATCTCAATCGCAGTCAGCTCGGGAATTTGTTTGAGATCAATGACCCGCGCCGGGTCGCGTGCACCCAACCGGATTCCGACCAAGAGATCAGTGCCGCCGGCAAGCCATGAGCTAGCGGCTCCGTCACCGACTACTTGTTGCGCTTCCGACAGGGATGTTGGGGAGATAAATTCCTGAACTGCCATCCGTAAAGACCACTTTGGTTGTTACAAGATTCACCGGTCGCGGCATCGCGATGCGCGGTGAGGCAAAGATAGCGCTTTTTCACCCGCTTTTGTCGCAAAAAAGCGCCCTCACGTAAGGCTCTTGATCGGGCTTCCCCCTGCAGCGCCTATCCCATCAACACCAATTCACGCGCAGCGTTCCTAGCTCGCCGCGCATTTTTTACTGCTGATCGCTACGCAGGGTCGGTCGGTTTTTTGCGCGCCCAGAAAATGATCGCGTAGAAAAGCCCGATGGAAAGCGGCATGTCGAGAAAGGTCGTCCAAGTGAGCCAAAAATCCTCGGAGAAATTCTCGGCCACGTAATAATTAGCGAGCGCCATCACAATACCGAGGCCACTCATCCCCACGGCAATGCGATTGTGATGGAGCGGCAGCGGCATGTAGCGCTCCATGCGCGCACCGAAGTAAGCGCCTTGCCGGAGGACGCCGTCGATCATGAAGACGCTGGCCGTCAGTAGCCCCAGCACCGTGCCCTTCATTTGCACCCAGTAATCGTCCTGTAACGCCAGCGAGAATGCCGCCGAAATCACTAACATAATGGTGCCAAACACCGCGAAGCCGCCAAGCAAATCGACCTTCACAAAGCGCTGCAACACCACCAACGCCAAACCGGCCCCCGCACCCACAATGGCGGCCAGAGCGAGATCCTCGGTGAACTTGCCAACCAAATAGAACACCGCACCCAGTGCCAAATCCGCATAGATGGAATATTTGTTGCGCTGCCATTTGCTCTGGTTTGATTCGATCATCTGGCCTATATCGAGACCCGAGGACGCCGGGTCGGATGACCCGTCATTGGCAAGCGACAGCGCGCTACCCTGCATCATGCCCTCTGCAAAGCGCACATTTTTACCGGGGTGACTCTCGTAAACTGTATGGTCGCCCTGCAATACCGCTATACCCACGCTCCACCAGCTGACGTAGCCCACCTCGACCCGCGCGGCCCCGCCGACATCAGCTGGGAGCGCGTGCACAAAGGTCTGGATCCCATCCATGTGGTGTATCGACTGCTCATCGAGTAACTCGTTACCCCTGAAAAGCCGCGAGAACGTTTGCGAAAACGTGAAAGAGACCTCTACGGTGTAATCAACACCGTGGTGAGAAAAGGGCCGAAGATAAGTCCAAATTCGCATGAGAGTCTCAAGTCAGCCTTGACGCGAGCGTCATTCAGGGCGCTGGCATTCAAGCGCCAGTAAGAGGTGAAGTATGGGGTGAAGGCAGGCATTATAGGTGGTGGTCAGCGCCTGACAACGGCACCTTTAATAACACCGAGCAAGAACACCGTGCAATGACACCGTGACGAGCATAAAGACGAGCAGACGCCTCAACGCAACGATCCTAATGGCTTATGCACTGTCGGGCTGCGCCACCATGAGCCCCGAGGAGTGCCTGCAGGCCAACTGGGAAGAAGTGGGCTACAACGATGCGGTCGAGGGCTACCCCGTATCGCGCTCCTCAGAGCACCGCGAGGCCTGCGCCAGCACCGGCGTTACCGTTGATTTTGCGCTGTATCGAAATGGACACACACTGGGCCTGCCCTACTACTGCACCCGCGAAACCGGCTTTGAGACTGCCGACCACGGCGGCGATTTTGCCACCCAGTGCCGACGAGAAATCTTCCCAGAATATGTATTGGGTTATAGCGAAGGGCTGGATGTGTTTGCGCTAAAAACCGAAATGCGCGAGATCGAAATTCAGATCGACGAGAAATCTGATCAGGCAGAGGCGCTCCTGATTCAGATTGGCCAGCTCCGCACCGCGCGGGATAATCCCGAGCTATCTAAAGACGCCCGTAAAGAAGCCCGTTACCAGCTGAGCCAGCTGGAGTCGCTTTACAGCACTTTGAATCAGGACATTGAGTGGCTCAACCGAGCCCGGGACGACGTGTTCGAAGAGATCGACGCCATCACCGCCGCCTTTTACCGCTCTCTTTGATATGAAAATCAGCGATCAACAGTTGGCAGCGCGCGAACATGTGACCCGTCGTGGCACGGTTGAGTACCAGATCGACAACGCGAACTTCCTCTCGGGCATCTGGGGCCGGGAGCACTTTACGCTCACGCGCCACCGTAACGGCGACCGTGTTCTGCGGGCCTTTTGTGAGCTCGATGATGAACCGGCGCTGATTCGCGATGTCATTCAGCGCGTGGATGCCGAGTTCCATCCCCAGGATTGCGTTGTCCGTCTCACCGAGGACGGCATCTTCAAAGGCAGTACCTGGTACCACATCACCGATGACGAGATTCGCTATGAGGGGCTCACCCGTGACGAGGGCCGCATTGCAGGGCAGCTCGATATTGACCGCACCGTTCGCGGTTTTGGCACCCACGCGCTCAACTCCGATGCCTGGCTGGTGGCGCGGTTTGACCGTTCCCAGGGGCCGCGTCAGCACACGTTCCACAACAGCCCGCTGACATCGCTCGATCACCGCGGCGCGACGGGTCCAGCGCTGGCGTGCTCGCAGGGCACAACGATTGAATATTTTGGTGAAGAGACCATTACGGTTCGAGCCGGCAGCTTTGCGTGCCACCACTTTGCCTATGTGGTGGTGGCCACCGATCATCCCGAGTACCACCTGTGGGTCACCACCGACGGTGACTTTATTTTTGTCAAAGGGACTGTAGAGGCGCCCTACAACTGGTCGTTCGAGCTCACCGAGCTCATCGATACACCCTGAACCATCCTACAGCGGCTGCAGACTGCGACTAGAGAATACCAGCCAGTGCGCGCCCTCGGTAATGGCCTTCAATGAGCAGTTCACATCCGCGTCGACGCAGAAAAATTCTCCGCTAGCCAACGTGGTGGTGCCGTTGACTTCAACGGCGCCTTCCAGCACGAACCAGACGCAATCAAACCCGGGACAGAACGCTGCCTGCTCTTCGTCAGCGTCCATGCTGACCCGAAAAATGAGCGGGCCTTCGTCAGGCATCTGATCCCAACCCGGCAGCGCATCTGCGGGGCTGACCACTGGCATATCATCGACGCGCCGGCGCCCCGCCGGCTGCTGAAACTGACTCAGTCGCGCCGTCAGTGCCTCAGGCACGTCATAGAGGTCCGCCCAATTCAGGCCAATATCGCCGCCAAGACTGAACAGGTGGAACTGCACGCCCTCCTCACCCGCCTCTTCCGGCCCGTAAGCATGTCCTGCCTTCACCCAGCGAATGTCGCCCGGACGAAAGCTGCCCTCGTCACCGATGCGCATCTCCCCCCGCGTAATCACATAGATGGTGTCGTGGGGATGCCAATGCAGTCCCGCATGAAAGTGCGCCGGAAAATCAGCCTCGATCAGAAACGGCTCGCTGTCCCTCAGGACACGAGTCGGTGTCGTGGGTCGCCCGTGAGGATCGTGAAAGGTCTCCCAATCCAGATCATGGGGACGTATGTGCGCTGTCATGTCGCGACCTCCTCGGCCTCTCGGGCGGCCAAAGATTGTTGATAAAAACCCTGCAGGTAGTCGAGCAACCTGTCACCAATGATCTCAATCAGCAATCCCGCCGGGTCCTGAAAGTACCCCTGCGGGTCGCCCGGCGCGCCGAGCACACGCTCAAATCCGCGCGCCTCGAATTGTTTGCAAGTGGCTTCCGAGTCAGGACTGTGAAAACACATATGATGTTGAATCAGGTCCTCTGAGGTCACCCAGGGCGTGTCGGGCACGGCCTCGATCAGTTCGAAATTCGCCTGCCCGCTGCTCGCATGCGCAATGCGCAGGGGAATGCTGACCGTCTTACCAAAAATAACGAGCGGCCAAGGCTCGCGGTCAACACCCACCCACTGCACATTCAGCGTCTCACGTAGGCGCGCTTTGGCGGTATCAATATCCCGACAGACCAAACCGGTATGCACGAGCTGCAATCCCTCGATATTGTTCATCTGCAACCTTATTGGCCTCTCTACTAAAGCTAGATTGGCGTGACTGATCGCTGCATCATGTGACCCGTCACTTCTATCCTATGCACTGTGGCGCGGATACCGAGGGAACGCAATATGAGCGAACGGCTACTGGCACTGGCGTCTGGCGTGCACGACGGCAACCCGCCTGAGGTATCGCCTCCAGACATGGTGCGCATCGCCGCCGATGCCGGCTACAACAGTGTGGGTCTCTGGGTCGCGCCTGGGGATAACTGGCACAGCGGCACCGCCGGTGAAGTCGCTGCAGTGCTTCAGGAAACAGGGCTCATCGCGCTCGATGTCGAGGTCATCTGGCTACAACCCGGAGGCAAGCCCGACCCTGTGCATCATGAAATCATCGCCATGGGCGGCGAGGTGGGCGCCAAAAACTGCCTGATCGTCAGCTCAGAACCCGACCGCGAGATTACCAAGCGCCTCTATGAAGATCTTTGCATTCACGCTGAGCGCGCGGGCATGCGAGCTTGCCTCGAATACATGGCCATCACAGAAGTCAAAACCCTCGATGACGCTCTGGATGTGGTGAATACCGTTGATCACCCTGCCGGCGGGATTCTGGTCGACCCCTTTCATCACGAGCGGGTGGGACATGACCCCGAGAAAATCCGC
>CAJXDE010000115.1 GCA_913052635.1 uncultured Halieaceae bacterium | reverse complement strand
ATTCAGGACGCGTTCTTCCTGGTCGTGGGGTCACGCACCTGTGCCCACCTGCTGCAATCAGCCGCGGGCGTCATGATTTTTGCAGAGCCACGTTTTGCGACCGCGATTCTCGGTGAGCGTGATCTGGCCGGCATGGCGGATTGCCACGAAGAGCTCGACCGAGTTGTTTCGGAACTGTTGGCGCGCCGCCCGGATATTCGGCGGCTTTTCCTCGTGGGGTCCTGCCCTTCCGAGGTGATCAAGCTCGACCTTGCCAATGCCGCGGCCCGGCTGCAGGGTGTGCACGAGAATCGGCTCCGTATTTCCGCTTTCAGCGGCTCAGGTATCGAGACCACGTTTACACAGGGCGAGGATCAATGTCTTGCGAGCATGGTGCCCGATCTGCCTGCCGCATCTGAAGGTGCCCAGCGCCTGATGGTGGTCGGCACACTCGCCGATATTGTCGAGGAGCAGTTCCGCCGCCATTTCGCGCAGCTCGGCATCACCGATGTGGATTTCTTCCCTGCGGCTCGGGCCGACGATTTACCGCCGGTGGGCCCCGGCACCCGCGTGTTGCTCGCCCAGCCCTATCTCAGTGACACCGTGACGGCGCTCTGTAAACGCGGCGCCAAGTTGGTGTCTGCTCCTTATCCGCTGGGTGTCGAGGGGACGCTCGCTTGGTTCCAGGCTGCCGCTGCGGAATGGGGCCACAGTGCCGACTCTGTGCACGAGGCCTTGGCGATCCCGATGGCGCGGGCGCAAAAGTCACTCGCCAAAGTCCGCGAGTCACTGCAAGGGCGCACAATCCATTTCCTGCCTGACTCACAGTTGGAGATCCCGCTCGCCAGGTTCCTGCGAGATGAGTGCGGTATGTCACTGACAGAGGTGGCCACACCGTATCTGGATCAGACGCTGATGGCAGACGAGTTGCAGCGGCTTGGTCGCGAAGTGTCACTGGTGGAGGGTTCCGACCTGGATTCGGCGCTGGCGCGGGTTAGAAGCCATCGTCCCGATCTGACAGTCTGCGGGATGGGTATCGCGAATCCGTTAGAGGCAGAGGGCCTGCGCACCAAATGGTCGATTGAGCTCATCTTCACGCCGATCCAGGGGTTTGACCAGGTCGCCGATCTCGCCGGTTTGTTTGCCAGACCACTCGTGAGAGAGCGCCAACTGGAGGTGGGCTCATGGAGCTGACGCTGTGGACCTATGAAGGACCGCCTCATGTCGGCGCGATTCGTATCGCTGCGTCCATGCGCGACGTGCATCTGGTGCTACACGCACCGCAGGGCGACACCTATGCCGACCTGCTGTTCACAATGATCGAGCGTGAGGGTCGTCGGCCGCCTGTGACCTGGACGACTTTTCAGGCTAGGGACCTGGGCAGCTCTACCGCAGAGATGGTGATTGAGACGCTCAAGGGCGCCTGCGATCGCTACCAGCCTCAGGTGCTGTTGGTGGCAGAATCCTGCACGGGAGAGTTGATTCAGGATCAACCCGGTGCGCTCGCCAAAGGTGCCGGGCTTAGCGCACCGATTATTCCGATCGAGATGGCCGCCTACACGCGCAAGGAAAACTGGGGCGCGAGCGAGACGTTTTATCAGTTGGTGCGGGGATTACTTGCCGCGAAGGCACCCAAGCCGGGTGAGGAGCGCCCAGCGCGGCCTGCCAATCAGTCCCCCTCGGTGAATTTGATTGGTCCCACCAAACTGGGCTTTCGCTGTCGTGACGATGTCATCGAAATTCGCCGTCTCCTGGAGAGTATGGGCGTGCGGGTCAACGTGGTCGCGCCTCTCGATGCGACGCCCCACGATCTGTTAAGGATTCCCGAGGCGGATGCCAACGTGAATCTGGCACCCGAGGTGGGCGAGCTGACCTGCGATTGGCTCAAACGCCAATTCAAACAGCCGACGATCTCCACGGTGCCCCTGGGTTGGGGTGCCACCCGCGATTTCATCGCCGAAGTGATCAACACGTTAGGGCTGGATATTGATCCAGATACAGTCGGTGAGAGTCGCCTGCCTTGGTACAGCCGCTCGGTGGACTCGACTTATCTGACGGGTAAGCGGGTCTTCATTTTTGCGGACGGGACCCACGCATTGGCGGCCGCGCGCATGGCGCGGGACGAGATGGGTTTTGAAGTTGTGGGTCTGGGTACCTATAGCCGGGAGCGCGCCCGCGATGTGCGTGCATTGGCGACCGAGTATGGGCTCGAAGCGTTGATCACCGACGATTATCTCGCCGTCGAGCGGGCAGTCACCGAACTGCAACCGGAAATGGTACTGGGCACCCAGATGGAGCGCCACATTGCCAAACGTCTGGGTATTCCCTGCGCGGTGATATCGACGCCTGCCCATGTTCAGGATTATCCCGCGCGCTACTCGCCGCAAATGGGCTTTGAAGGCAGCAACGTCATTTTCGATACCTGGGTTCATCCGCTGATCATGGGCCTCGAGGAGCACTTGCTCACCATGTTCCGCGACGACTTTGAGTTCAACGACGGCGCGGTACCGTCGCACCTGGGTGGTGAGGGCGGCGGTGGTGCACAGCAGCCAGACAATGTGACGCTCATGACGCCCCCCGAACCCGGTGCCGTGGCCTGGGCGGTGTCTGCAGAGAAGGAATTGAGAAAGATCCCGTTCTTTGTGCGCGGCAAGGCGCGGCGAAATACCGAGCACTTTGCGCAGGAGCAGGGGCTTTCCGTGATTGATGTCGAGACGCTGTATGAAGCGAAAGCGCACTTCAGTCGCTAAGACCGACCATCCTCTGCGGGTGGTGCTGGTCACCCTCGATAACCATGTCAGCGGGGCGTGGTCACGGGCGGCCGATGCGCTCTCCAAACAGGTGCCCTCACTCTCTGTGTCAGCTCACGCGGCGACCGAGTGGGATCGCGATCCCTCGTCACTGGCTGACACCCTCTCGGCGATTGCCGAGGGCGATATTGTGATTGTCACCATGCTCTTTCTCGAGGCGCACATTGAAGCGGTGCGGGGCGCACTGGCTGATCGTCGCGAAGCCTGCGACGCCATGATCTGCTGCATGTCAGCGCCTGAGATCATGCGGCTGACACAGATGGGCCGTTTCCGTATGGACAAGGAAGCGACCGGGGCACTCGCACTCTTGAAGCGACTGCGCGGTGGCGGTGACAAAACGGGCCGCTCCGCCGGTGCCCAGCAAATGACCATGTTGAGGCGCCTGCCACGCCTACTGCGCTTTATCCCGGGCACAGCGCAAGATGTTCGCGCCTATTTTCTGACCTTGCAGTACTGGTTGGCCGGGTCCGAGACCAATCTGGGCCGGATGATGGCGTTTCTGATCAACCGCTATGCAAGCGATGCGCATGCCGACATCCGGGACGCACTGACTTACGAGCCGCCGCTCGAGTACCCCGATACGGGTCTCTACCATCAGCGTTTGCCAGACCGCATCACAGATGATCCGAAACTACTCGGCAAGGCCGCCAAAAAAGCGGTTACCGGCACGGTGGGTGTTTTGCTGATGCGCTCCTATGCACTGTCGGGCAACAGCGCCCATTACGATGCGGTCATCGAGTCGTTTGAGGCGCGGGGTTTGCGGGTCATTCCCGCATTTGCGTCCGGGCTCGATGCGCGGCCCGCGGTAAAAGCCTTCTTTATGGATCGGGGTGGGCCCATTGTTGATGCGGTGGTCTCGCTCACCGGCTTCTCTTTGGTGGGCGGCCCGGCCTATAACGACACCGATGCTGCGCAGGAAATGCTTGAATCCCTCGACGTGCCGTATCTGGCGGTGCAGGGCCTCGAATTTCAAAGCCTTCAGGACTGGGAGTCCTCGTCCATGGGCCTCATGCCGGTTGAGGCGACCATGATGGTGGCGATCCCGGAGCTCGACGGCGCCACAGGCTCAATGGTATTTGGTGGTCGCTCAGAGCTTTCAGCTGGCGAAAAGTTTGACATGCAACCAGCGGCCGAGCGGATTGATCGTCTCGCGGATCGCGTTGCAAGACTGGTTGGGCTGCGGCACACGCCCATTACCGAGCGCAAGGTAGCTATTGTTCTGTTTAACTTTCCGCCCAACAGCGGCGCGGCAGGCACCGCGGCGCACCTCAGCGTGTTCGAGTCGTTATTCAATACGCTCAAGGCGATGCGGGATGAGGGTTACCATGTCGACCTCCCCGATTCCCACGCCGAACTGCGGGACGCGATCCTGAAGGGCAATGCCAAGCAGTTTGGCGCCGAGGCCAATGTATTCCAGCGCGTGCCGGTGGATGACCACGTGCGCGCAGAGCCCTGGCTTGCAGAGATCGAGGCCCAATGGGGGCCGGCACCGGGCAAGGAGTGGACCGACGGTCAGCATCTTTTTGTGCTGGGCGAATCGTTTGGCAATGTACTGGTGGGGATTCAGCCTCCCATGGGCTACGAAGGCGATCCCATGCGGATGCTGTTTGAGGGTGGGCTTGCACCGACCCATGCGTTCTCCCATTTCTATCGCTGGCTGCGCGAGGATTTCGGTGCCAATGCCGTGTTGCATTTTGGTACCCATGGTTCTCTGGAGTTTATGCCCGGCAAGCAGGTAGGTCTGTCTGGCAAATGCTGGCCCGATCGACTGATTGCAGATCTACCCAACGCCTATCTCTACGCGGCTAATAACCCCTCCGAGGGTTTGATCGCAAAACGTCGCGCCGCTTCGACCTTGATCAGTTATCTGACCCCGCCGGTCACCCACTCCGACTTGTACCGTCATCTGGTTGATTTGCGTGCTGCGATCGACCACTGGCGACAGCGTCCCAATGACATTGCGCGCGATGCCGAGCAGGCAATGATCGACACAGTGGTCGCGCTCGCTGCGCGATGTGAATTGTGTGAGGAGAGGGTCGAGTGGGCGTCTGATCAGTGGGCTGAGAAGGTATTGGAAGTGCGTGATCAACTCGATGAGATTGAGCATGCGCTGATTCCCTTTGGACTCCATGTTGTCGGTGAACCGCTCAAAACCGACGATCGGCACGAGATGCTGTTGGCGATGGCAGAGTCCGGCGGTGCGTCTGATATTGATGCAGCTGCCTTTGCCCGTGCGATTGAATCGGCGGATGCGGACTCGCTGGACGCCGTGCTGAAAGACGCGATGCCGGATGCGGTCGAGGACGCGACGGCTACTTTGACAGAAACCCTGCTTGAAGCCTCCGCGGTGTTGGGTGAGGACCATGAGCTGCGCGCGATTCTGCGGGCACTCGACGGTCGATTTATTCAGCCGGTGAAGGGTGGTGACGTACTCAGGGCACCCGAAATTCTGCCCACCGGGCGCAATCTGCATGGTTTTGATCCGTTCCGGCTGCCGGCCGGTTTTGCCCACTCCGAGGGTTGCCGACAGGCCGAGCAGTTACTCGCGCGCCATCAAAGCGAGAGTGGCGCCTTGCCCGAATCCGTGGCGCTCGTGCTGTGGGGGACCGATAACCTCAAGACCGAGGGCGTCAGCATCGCACAAGCGCTCGCGCTACTGGGTGCAGAGCCGCGGCAGGACAGTTACGGCCGGGTGGTCGGTGCACGCCTGCTGCCCCTCGAGCAGTTAGGTCGGCCCCGCATTGATGTGTTGGTGACCTTGTCTGGTATCTTCCGCGATCTGTTGCCCATGCAAACCCAACTGCTCGCTGAGGCCAGCTGGCTGGCTGCCACAGCAGATGAAGAGATTGAGCAGAACTTCGTGCGCAAGCATGTGCTCGCCTATCAGGAGGAGCATGGCTGCGATCTCGAACAGGCCGCGCTGCGCGTCTTCAGTAATGCAGAAGGTGCTTATGGTTCGAACGTGAATCTGATGCTCGACAGCGGTCGCTGGGAAGACGAAGAAGAGCTAGCGGATTGCTACACCCAGCGTAAGGGCTTCGCCTACGACCGGCACGGCAAAGTTTCGCGGCAGTCAGATTTGCTGAATCGCGTGCTCGAAGATGTCGATCTCGCGTATCAGAACCTCGACTCCGTTGAGCTTGGCGTGACCACCGTCGACCACTACTTCGGCACGCTGGGCGGCATCAGCCGTGCAGTGCAGCGCGCTAGGGGAGAGCGGGTGCCGGTCTATATTGCGGACCATACGTCAGGCGGTACCGGTCGTGTGCGCACGCTAAATGAGCAGGTGGCCCTGGAGACCCGCACGCGCTTGCTCAATCCCAAGTGGTACGAGTCGATGCTCGACCACGGTTATGAGGGGGTGCGCCAGATCGAAGCGCACATCACCAACACCATGGGCTGGTCGGCGACGACTGGCGATGTCGCACCCTGGGTGTACCAACAACTATCCGAGACATTTGTGCTGGATGAGGACATGCGTCGTCGTCTGGCAGAGCTCAACCCGGTGTCAGCTGCAAGGCTGGCCAACCGGCTGATCGAAGCACAGGAAAGAGAGTACTGGGGGGCCGATGACGAGAGCATCGATGCCCTGAGACGGGCAGGAGAGGATCTCGAGGATTTCCTCGAAGGTGTCACAGGGGAGGTGGCAGCATGAATTCACCCAATCAACACATTCCGGTCAATAACATTGATCCGGGCAAGAACGTAGGAGACGGCGAGGGTAGCGTTCAGGTCCATTTGGAAGACGATCTGATGCAGACCACTGCCAAGGTTTTTGCTGTTTATGGCAAGGGAGGTATAGGCAAGAGCACTACCTCATCAAATCTGTCGGTGGCGTTTTCCAAGCTCGGCAAGCGCGTCATTCAGATCGGCTGCGATCCCAAGCACGACTCCACCTTCACCTTGACCAAGGCGTTGATGCCAACCGTGATCGACGTACTGGAGTCGGTTGAATTTCACGCCGAGGAACTTCGCCCCGAGGATTACGTGCACGAGGGCTATAACGGTGTGATGTGTGTCGAGGCGGGCGGACCGCCTGCAGGCACAGGCTGCGGCGGCTACGTGGTCGGTCAGACTGTGAAGCTACTCAAGCAGCACCATCTGCTCGATGACTCCGACGTGGTCATCTTCGACGTGCTGGGCGATGTGGTCTGCGGTGGTTTTGCCTCGCCCCTGCAGCATGCAGAGCGTGCGCTGGTCGTCACCGCCAACGATTTTGATTCCATTTTTGCGATGAACCGCATCGCGGCGGCCATCAAGGCCAAGTCAAAGAACTATGCGGTGCGCCTGGGTGGCGTGATCGCCAATCGCAGTGCTGCGACCGATGAGATTGATCGCTTTAACGAGGCAGTGGGTCTGAAGCGGTTGGCCCACTTCCCGGATCTCGATGTCATTCGCCGCAGCCGTTTGAAGAAGTC
>CAJXDE010000114.1 GCA_913052635.1 uncultured Halieaceae bacterium | reverse complement strand
TTGCGCATGCGCTCGGCATCCAATGTGCGCCCGGCGACCAACATGATCACCGGTTTCTCGCTGTCGCAGGTCATGTCGATCTCTGTAGTGTCGGTAGCAAAGACCTGACTCATGCCCAGTGCCGAACAGCACAGCCCAAGGGCGCTTTTGGTGACTAAGTTCATGGTGTGTCCTTTTTTTGTTTTGAGATGCTAACTGTTGTGCGCGACTAGCGCCGGTAATCCAGAGGGGGGTCGCGATCACCCAATAACGGCATATAGGCAAAATCGGGTCCGCGCCGGTCATTAAATTCAGCAGTAGCCGCGGCCACCAGATCTGGCTGTCTCAGCAGATCAATCGCCGTGGCGGCCAGTACTTCAGCTGCGAGCAACGTGCCCTTGTGTGCCAGCGGCGTGCCGCCCGTGGCTACTGCTTGCCAGGTATGCAGGCCGGTACCCGGTATAAAAGTTGCCGTACTGAGCCCAACAGTGGGCACGTTCCAGCTCACGTCGCCGACATCGGTAGAGCCCTTGCTTTGTTTAATGGCAAAGGGCTCGATCACGCCTTCCGAGCCCGGCTGGTAGAGGCCGCTGGGTAAGGTCTTGGCAATCTCGGTGGCAAATGCCCGATCCGCCTTGTCGTACCGCGGCCCGCCCAGTGCCAACAGATGATCGTAGGCCACCCGCGCCAGTACTTCGTTGGGCAGTACGCTGTGGTTGCCGTGAATTACTTCATACTCCAGCGTGGTGCCGGTGCCAAGCGCGGCGGCCTCGGCCGCGGCGATCACGCGATCCCACAGGGTGGCCAGCACGCCGGCATTGGGGTGGCGCACGTAGTAGAAGCTCTCAGCTAAGTTGGGTACCACGTTGGGCGCGATGCCGCCTTCGGTGATCACGTAGTGGATGCGGGTCTCTTCGGGCACGTGCTCCCGCAGCAGATTGACCATAAAGTTCATGGCCTCAATGGCGTCGAGGGCCGAGCGACCGCGCTCAGGGCCGGCGGCGGCGTGGGAAGACACCCCCAAAAACCGGAACTTCGCCGATTTATTAGCGAGCGTGCTCGAGGGACTCGCGGTGTTGTCATCCCCGGGGTGCCAGTGGAGCGCCACATCAACGTCATCAAAAGCGCCGGCGCGCACCAAATAGACTTTGCCCGAGCCACCCTCTTCGGCCGGCGTGCCATAAAAACGCACCGTGCCGGCTTGGCCGGATGCCTCGAGCCAGTCTTTCACTGCCAGTGCCGCACCCAGTGAGCCCGCGCCGAACAGATTGTGTCCGCAGGCGTGGCCACTGGGTTTGCCCTTAACCGTTTCAGCGTAGGGCACGGCGGCCTGTGAAATCCCGGGCAAGGCATCGAACTCACCCATGATGCCAATCACTGGTGCACCGCTGCCAAAAGTGGCGGTAAACGCCGTGGGGATGCCGCCAATGCCCGCGTTGATCTCGAAACCCGACTCAGCCAACGTGCGCTGTAAGAGTGCACTCGACTGCGTTTCGAGGTAACCGAGCTCGGCCCACTCCCACAGCTGGTCCGCTACGGTGGTGACGGTATGCGCATGCGGGCTGACCCGCGTTAGCGTCCTCCCTGATGCGCCTTCACTATCGCCGAGCACACTTAACGTGAGCGTCGCAAGCCAAGCGCCGAGTAGGCCAGCTAAAAGTGGTTTAGCGGCAGTTCGTTTGCGCCCAGTGCTGATCTTTAATTGAGGCATTGTGAGAGTCATCGCAGGGTCCAGCTTAAGGTCCGGAGGGGTTTGGTTCAGAGCGCGTTATATGAGTGAAGTGTGCGCCAGAAAAATCGGGTTGAGCAAGGTGTGGTTCAGCGCGTTGCCAAGAATCATACGCCGCCCGCAGGTAAGCCGCACGCAGCCAGCGCCGACAGGCTCGCATTGAACAGAACTACAGGGGTGATGAAGAAAATGTATGCATCGCCCTTAGCAGGATTGGAGGTGCAGAGAAGGTCAAGAGTACAAGTGACGAGCGATGCTGTATGGTGCGGTCTCGTCCTGATAACGCCTTGTAACAAGAGTTAACCGTTACGGTGCGCTCACCTTACAAAGTAATATCAAACACCTTTGACCAGTAGAGAGACCCGTAACGATGAACCGACAGTGGCTTTTGCACGAGCGCCCCGTGGGCATGATCGGCCCCGAGCACTTCAAGTACGTTGAGACCGATATCCCCGAGCCTGGCGATGGCGAGGTACTGATTCGCAACCTGATGTTCTCTTTTGACCCCACCCAACGTGGCTGGACCATGGATCGCGAGAGTTACCTGCCGCCGGTGCAGATCGGTGAGCCCATGCGCGCGGGTTGCGTGGCGCAGGTAGTGAAGTCGAATCATCCGGATTTCTCGGCAGGTCAGATGGTGCAGGCCACCAATGGCTGGCAGGACTATGCAGTCGTTGACCCTGCGCACCCGCCCTCGAGTTTACGCGCCATGCCGGAAGGCGCGCCCCCCGAGATGATGCTCTCGGTGTTGGGCGTTACCGGACTCACGGCGTACTTTGGTCTGCTGGATCTGGGCGATCCTCAGCCTGGCGAGACCGTGCTGGTCTCGGGTGCGGCAGGTGCCACGGGCTCCGTTGCCGGACAGATCGCCAAGATCAAAGGTTGCCGCGTGGTAGGCATCGCCGGTGGCCCCGAGAAGTGTGCCTGGCTCACCGAGGAGGCGGGCTTTGATCTTGCCATTGACTATAAGCAGGGCAACCTCGATCAGCAGATTGCCGAGGCCTGCCCCGAGAAGTGGAACGTGTTCTTCGACAACGTCGGTGGTGACACGCTTGAAGCGGCGCTGAATCATTTGAATATGCGCTCGCGGGTCGTCATGTGCGGTGGTATCGCCAACTACAACGCGACCACGCCTCAGCCGGGTCCCACTAACATCATGAATCTGGTCATCATGCGCAGCCGCATGGAGGGCTTTATCGTGCTCGACTACCTGCCGCGGGCAGGGGAAGCCATTAAAGACCTGCTGGGCTGGATTGGTGAAGGCAAGCTCAAGTACCAAATCGACATGCAGGAAGGGTTCGAGAATATCCCTACGACCTTGCAGCGCCTCTTCACGGGCAAGAACCTTGGAAAGCAGCTGCTCAAGGTCGCTGACCCCGAGTAATGCATCGCCTGCGATCGCAGGCGACAATCGCTATTGTTCGCGTCTCTGAGCCGCTCTTGAGCGGTTCGGGTTGGGGGTGCGGTTCACTGGCGGTGTTATGCAACGCCTTTTCTGCAATCCGCAGCCCTTTGGCGTGCCGTATACAAGCCCAAGTAAAAGGAGAATTCACGGATGATCCAGTTCACGCTCAATGGCCGAGCTGTTCAAACCGACGTCGACCCCAATACCCCGCTGTTATGGGTGGTGCGCGACCATTTCAAGCTCAAAGGCTCCAAGTTTGGCTGTGGTGCCGGATTGTGCGGTGCCTGCACCATGCATGTGGATGGCGCGGCCATGAAGACCTGTGTGACGCCCATTGCGGCGGTGGCCGACAAGTCCATTATCACTATTGAGGGTCTGGGCACGCCGGACGACTTACATCCCCTGCAGGCGGCTTGGCACGAGCACGCGGTGCCACAGTGTGGCTACTGTCAGTCGGGCCAGATTATGGCTGCGGCAGCGCTCCTCGACGCCAACCCCAACCCCAGCAGTGACGAAATTGATGCTGCGATGTCGGGCAACATTTGCCGCTGCGGTTGCTACCCGCGCATCAAGCGCGCGATCCAGGCAGTTAGCGAGAACGCGCTGGCCTACGATGCCATGGCGCAGACGGAGGGCAGGAAATGAACACGATCAATGTCTCGCGTCGTCGTTTATTGCAAGCCAGCGCCGTGACGGGCGGTGGGCTAGTAGTGGGCCTTGGGTTCACCGGTTGCTCAGGCGCGCCCGCGCCGTTACCGGTGACCAGCACCGAGGGTGCATGGACCCCTAATGCCTTTCTGCAGGTTCTCCCCGACAACACCATTCGCTTTTACACCGCCCGCTCTGAGATGGGGCAGGGTGTGACCACCGGTTTGGCGACCCTCGTGGGTGAGGAGCTCGATGTGGACCCGCTCGATATGGATATCCGTCTGGCAGGGGTGCATGAGGACTATGTGAACCCGGCCTTTGGCATGCAGGGCACGGGCGGCAGTTCTTCCATTCGGGCGCATTACATGCAGTTGCGCCAGGTCGGTGCTAACACCCGCGGGCTCATTCTTGAGGCAGCCGCAACAGATCTGGGCGTATCGGCTTCGGCGCTGAGCACCGGCAATGGTTTTGTCCTCCACGGTGACAAGCGCTACCCCTATGCCGCGTTTGTCGAGACCGCGCAGTCACTGAGCATTGAGGCTGACGCACCATTGAAGCCTGCTTCCCAATTCCAGTACATCGGCCAAGAGACCAAGCGGGTCGATGCTATCGCCAAGGCGACCGGCACCGCCGAATTCGGGCTCGATGTCGATGTCCCCGACATGCATTACGCCGTGGTGGTCCGCACCCCGGTCGCGGGCGCCAAGGCGCTGTCGGTCAACGCAGAGTCAGCCAAGGCTATGCCTGGCGTCATCAATGTTTTTGAAGTGAGTACCGGTGTAGCCGTCGTGGCCGAGACTTTCTGGCAGGCCAAGCAGGCTGCGGCCAAGGTTGTGGTGCGGTGGGAGTCTATGCCGCTGGAGGCGGTCGACACCGCTACACTGCGGCGAGACTACGCTGCGGCCCTGAATGCAGGTGATGGTGTAGAAGGCCCGGTTGAAGGCGATATCGACGAAGCTTTGCAATCCGCCGCCAAGATCCACGAAGCCGAGTATTGGGCGCCTTTGCTGTCCCACTCGCCCATGGAGCCGATGAATGCCACTGTGCGCATCGAGAGTGATCAGGCAGATGTCTGGACCGGTATTCAGTTCCCCTCAGCAGTGCCGGGGCTCGTCTCGCGCATAGCGGATATCCCCACTGAGAATGTGCGCTTTCATCAAACCTACCTCGGGGGCGGATTCGGCCGCCGGGGCTCGCCCTCGCACATCATCGAGGCCACCGAAATCGCCAAGGTGGCAGGCAAGCCGATCCAACTTGTTTGGACCCGCGAGGATGATATCCAGCAGGGGCCCTTCCGCCCGGCGTCGTTGATGCGTATCAAGGCGGGTGTCGATGCTGACGGCAACCTGATTGCCTGGGATGCCGCCCGCGCTGGTGCCGATATCTCTCCCGATACCTTCCGCTCGCTGCTACCTGCCCTGTACTCGTGGATGGGCGACGGCATGATCGAGGGGGTCGCCAACTTGAGCGAGTGGTACTTCGAGAAGTTTGCGACCGATGAGTCGAGTACCGAGGGCTTGTTCGAGGATTACGATCATCCCAATACCCGTGTTACCCATATGACGGTCGATCACGAGCTGCCCATGACCTTCTGGCGTTCGGTGGGGCATTCCTACACCGCCTTTGCCAAGGAATCGATGATTGACGAGATGGCCGAAGCCGCGGGCATGGATGAGGTGGCGTTTCGGTTGCAGAACACGCAGAACACGCCGCGCCTCAATAACGTGATCCAGGTCGCGGGTGAGCACATGGCTAAAATGAACCCGCCCGAGGGCCATCATCTTGGCTTTGCGGCGCATCATTCGTTTTATACCGACGTGGCCGAGATCGCCGAGGTCTCAGTGGAGAATGGCAAGATTCGCGTGCACAAGGTGACCTGTGTGCTCGACTGCGGTCAAGCGGTGAATCCCGATATCGTGCGCTCACAAATCGAGGGTGGCGTGATCTACGGACTCACGGCTACGCTCTATGGTGGGCTCAATCTCGAACGCGGTGCGATCAAGGAGAGCAATTTCCACGATTACCCCATGCTGCGGATGAATGAATCGCCCGAGATTGAGGTTGTCATCGTCAACAGCGGCACCAAGCCAACAGGTGTCGGCGAGCCGGGCTTGCCGCCCATTGCGCCTGCCGTAGCGAATGCGGTGTACAAAGCCACTGGCCAGCGCCTGCGGTCACTGCCGCTACAATTGGCCTAAGCGCCTCCAGCGCAACGTGAGGTGGCAGGCGCCACCTCACGGACCTCCTCCCAATTACCGCTTCGGCAGTCATTACGCTGGACTGCGCCTTAAGCACGCACCCTCCAACAAGTAGGCAGCCTCGAAAGGTGGCGAAACGGTGCTCAGCCGATACACTCCAGCATTCAGTAGCGTTAGTGGAGCGCATTGATCATGGATGTAGCAGATCGAGTGGTGTTGATTACCGGTGCCAGCTCAGGCGTCGGCGCGGCGTTGGCGACTCAACTTGGCCAGATGGGAGCGAGTGTGGTGGTGAACTACAGCCGGTCTGCCGAGGCGGCGGAAGCCGTCGTCGAGCAGATCACGGGTGCCGGCGGACAGGCGCTGGCGGTACAGGCGGATGTCTCGGAGGAGGCCGACTGCAAGCGGCTTGTCGCGACCACGGTGAAGCAGTTCGGGCAGCTTGACGTGCTGGTCAATAACGCAGGCACCACGACCTTTGTACCCCATGATCAACTCGATGCGCTCACGGAAGACATTTGGCTACGCACATTGCGGGTCAATTTGATCGGCGCCTTCATGATGTCCCGGGAGGCAGCGCCCCACATCGAAGCCGCCGGGGGCGGCGAGATCGTCATGACCTCGAGCATCGCCAGCGTGACCGCTAATGGCAGCTCGATCGCTTACTGCGCGTCCAAGGCTGGTATGAACAGCCTGACCCGCACACTCGCCAAGACACTGGGTAAAAAGCAGATTCGCGTGAATGCAGTGCTGCCAGGCCTCATTGACGGCGACTGGGCGTTTAACACCTGGGGCGGCGGCGATGCCGAACAGTACGAGGGCCTGAAAAAGATGTTTGCTGATCAGACGCCTCTGGGCCACGTGGTCACCCCCGAAGATGTAGCTGACACGATTTTGTCGCTGATCACGGGTTCTGACTATGTGACAGGTCAGTTGGTGACACTGGATTCGGGCTTTACCTTGTAGACCTCACCCGCAGCGAGCTGAGACTTTTAGTTCGCTGATGGGTGCGAACAATCCCATAGATCTGAAGCCGCGTTGGCCCCTGGAATCGCTGCCAGTAGCGAGCGAGTGTAGTCCTGCTGGGGCATTTCAAAGACCTGGGCGGTAGAGCCTTCTTCAACAAGCTTGCCGTGGTACATCACCGCGATGCGATCGGCGATTTGGCGAATCACCGCCAGATCGTGCGAGATGAACAGCATGGTGAGTCCGTATTCCTTCGTGAGGTCGGCCAGCAGGTCGAGAATTTGCGCCTGAATGGTCACGTCGAGTGCCGAGACCGG
>CAJXDE010000113.1 GCA_913052635.1 uncultured Halieaceae bacterium | reverse complement strand
CTGATACCGGCAATGATGACCGATCTGCGTTGCTCGTCACTAAAACGCTGCTCTTCTCCGGGGAGGGGGCGGGTATGTATGGCGCGCGATGGGGAGGCTCACTGTTCAGAGCCCATGACAAGCGCTCCGGCGAAGTTCTGACGGAGATCGACCTGGGGCAGCGCCAGACGGGTGTGCCGATGACTTACGCGATCGGCGGACAGCAATACATCGTTGTGGCAACGGGAGCGCCTGGTGAGGCCGGTCAGTTGGTCGCCCTGACGGTCAATCAATAGGCGCTTAAGACAGGGCTCCATACACCAGGTTTTTGAGCTGTCCACGAAAATTGAAGGTGGAAGAGGGGATCAGCTGCGTCATAAAAATGGCGTAGAGATTTTCGATGGGATCAACCCAGAACAGCGTCGAAGCCAGACCACCCCAGTAGAGGTCGCCCTCGCCAACGGTCCCTGAAGCGGTTACATCCATCGTGGTCGCGAAGCCCAATCCAAAGCCCACGCCGTCGTTACTGGTTTCAGAAAAACCCCCGACTGCCATCTGTGCCAGTGACTGACCGCCAAGGTGATTGCGCGTCATCAGCTCCAAAATGGGCCTGCCGATAATCTGTTGTCCTCGGAACTGCCCCTTTTGGAGCAGCATTTCGCAGAAATTAGCATAGTCACTGATTGTGCTCACCAGTCCGCCTGCGCCAGAAGGCGCTGCTGGGTGACTTCGATAGCGACTTGTTTCTGGGTCGTCCTGAAGACGCAAAGATTTGTCTGGTGCGCGCTCATAACAGGCGGCAAAACGATCCAATTGCGCATCAGAAACACTGAACCCGGTGTCGGGCATGTCGAGGGGGCCGAAAAGCCGGTCCTGCAGAAAAGATTCAAAGGATTGGCCCGATATCGCCTCAACCAGATAGCCGCACACATCGGTACTCATGGAGTAGCTCCATCGCGATCCCGGCTCATAGAGGAGCGGCACCTCTGCTAGTTTTTCAACAAACTCTTGCAGGGTGTCGGTACCCGCTCTGGAAATGCCCGCTGCCGCGTATGCCGGGTCCACTGGTAGCTCCAACCCTGGCAGCAAGCCGCCGTAAGTCAAACCGGCCGTGTGGCAAAGCAGATGCTGTATGGTCATCGGCGCCTTGGGTACGCGGGTCACCATGGCGTCACCCTCGCCTTCGACCCAAACCCGGTGTTTTCGCCAAGCGGGTATGAATTTATAGACAGGGTCGTTCAGCTGAAACCCACCCTCTTCCAAAAGCATCATCAGGGCAATGGACGTGACAGGTTTGGACATGGAATAGATGCGAAAGATGGTGTCGTCGCGCATCGCTTTATTGCGGTCAATATCCATGAGGCCCGCAGAAGCGTGGTGCGCCACCTTACCTTTGCGCACTACCTTGAGGTTGAAGCCTGATATTTTTTTGGGCTCGATATAACGGCTGATCAGGTGATGGTCGAGTTTGCTGAGCTTGGCAGGGCAAAAGCCCGCGGCCGTCGGGTCAACTTGCATAAGGTAGATGGCTCAAGGCGTCTGATGGAGCAAGATTATGGTCTCAAATGTCGGTCTTGTCGCGGCACGCGCGTTGTGGACTGACGCATCACTCATCGAGGTCTCTCTGGCGAGCGTTCTCCAATGTTTTTTGGAGAATCATCTGGGCTCACGTGATCTGCGTTTTGGACGAAAATGCCGGCATGGACCGCAAAACCGATCTGATCTTTCACACATCTTGGAGATGTGGATTCACTACTTTTGATCGCAGTATTCGATAAATTTCCTGAAACCCCTCCCCGTGAGGTTTGCGGAAGCGCTTTTTTAGCCACCGCGTATCGGGGCCGTATCGATACTGTACAAAATGACTGACCTCGTGCGCGATCGTACTGGCGAGCACCAGTTCTGGCGTAATGGCATCTCTGGATCCGATGACGGGATCGCGAGCGAAGGCGGGGTATTCCAGCAGAGCGGAAGTGCCTTTGGAGTATGCCGAAATATCGATCGTGATGCCCATGGCACATGCTGAGGAGCGATGGCCTGCGCGTTTCACGGTTACCACGAGGTCATTGCGCGCTTGAGCATAGTCCACCGGTAGCTCGTAATCTTTGCGTGTGATTTCCCGCAGGCAGCGTTTGGCCCACTTAACAGCAAGATCGCGATCCTTTGCGCTGACACCTAGTCGTTGAATGACTCTCATTACACGATGCTAACCGATGCATCACTTGGTTGTGTGTCGTCGCTTTTGGTAATTGGTCTGCGGCCAATAAGTCGCTGTGACGCCGCGGTATAAACTCATCAATTGCACCCCAGATGATGAGCTAAAGCATGACGGACTTCGACTACGATCCAATACCCCTAGACTCCCCAGAAAAACTGGCGCCGGGGATGATATTGAAAAACGCTGTGGCTTATCGGGATCATCTGGCGACGCGGCGCACTGTGCGGGACTTCTCTGATGAGCCCATCGATCGTGCAGTGATTGAGGCCTGCGTACTCGCTGCAGGTTCAGCGCCGAGCGGCGCGAACCACCAACCGTGGCACTTTGCCTGCGTGAGTGACCCTGATACCAAGCGTGCGATCCGCGAGGCGGCGGAGGCAGAAGAGCAGGCATTTTACGGTGGTCGTGCGGGAGAAACATGGCTGAATGATCTGAGGAAAATAGGCACAGATGCGTGCAAGCCTTTTTTGGAAACGGCGCCATGGTTGATTGCTGTATTTTCCGAGCGATACGGCATTGATGAGACAGGTGCGAGACAAAAGCACTACTACGTGCCGGAGTCGGTGGGCATTGCGACAGGATTTTTGATCAATGCTTTTCACCAGCTGGGTATCGCTACGCTTACCCATACACCAAACCCGATGAAATTCCTGAATCAAATTCTCGGGCGGCCGAGCAACGAGCGACCCTATGTGTTGCTGGTCGTCGGGCACCCGGCCCAGACGGCGATGGTGCCGCGTGCAGCCACCGAAAAAAAATCTTTGGAGCAGATCGCGACGTTTATCTGACGGGTCAGGCCAGTAGCCATCCCAGATAACTGGTTCGCGGTGCGCCGGCGAATGGTGTTACCAGCTGTACTGCATGGTGCTGGGGCACCGTGAACAAATTCAGGGTGTTGAAGGCAGGCTTAAAGGCCTCTACGACATTGCCCGCCTCATCATAGAACGCGAGGTGGCCCCCCCAGTTTTCATCCCATTGTGGCGTCATGGAGAGGACCCAGGCGGCGATGCGCTGATGAGTGGGGTGTCGATCATCATGACGCGTCAGAAAGTGGCCGGGGCCGTAGAGACTGGCATAGCTGTCGGAGGTCCGGATGTCGTCCCGTTCCGTCACGTGCCGCATTAGACCGAGAAAATCCTCCCCTGTGACCCATTCATGCACGGCGTGTATGGGGTGGCCCTGATTCTCGCCCGAGGCCACAGCCTGACTAATGTAATACTGCTTAAACAGGTACTGAAAGCCAGAACGTGCTCGCCGATACACCCCCGCTGTAAAGCGGTGTTTTTGTTCCATAGAGAGCGCTGTAAACTCGGCCTCGCTGGTCTCAAAATTGTCCGCGCCTTCGTTGTAGCTCAGGTACCAGTCGTCATGCTGTTGCAACAAGTCATGGAGCGTCTTGGCTGATTCAGGTGAGACAAAGTCATGGATCTGCACCCGGTCTCGACTGGCTAGCGTTGTCGCTGCGCTGCTCAGGTCAATTTCTTGATTAATGTCCACGCCCTGTACTCACCCTCGATTGGTATCTGCCAAGCATACGTTACTAAATGCTTGGGTGAGGACCGAGGTTGCGGATTCGTGCATGCCTGTTGTCACAGTAGATTGAAGAGCAGTCCACCGATGAGTGTACCCAATGAGTAGCCCAGTACGCCTACCAGAACACCGGGCGTAATTTGGTCATGCCACCCCTTGGCAGCTGCCATCGCCGGCGCGGTCGTGGCACCTAGCACCGCTGCGTTAGAGGCGGTTAGCAACTCCGGCAGTGTTAGCTTCAGCCAGCGGCCGATGACCAGCAGGCAGAGCAAATGGGTGGACAGCAAAATAGTTACCAAAGCGATCATAATGGGGGCCACACTGAGCATGGCGACGACATCGGCTCCGGCTGCGATCGAGCCAAAGAAAATGAATGACAAGACGACGCCGAGCTCAAATCCCCCGGTACACCAATCTCGCAATTTCGGCACTATCGTAGCGAGAGTGAGGGTCAGTGCCGTCAAAATAATGTAACGACCCCCCGAGACGTCCAGCCAAGCACTGATTGCATCGCTGAGCGTCACCAAAAGCGTGGCGAGCGCCAATGCTGTGCAGAGGGAGGTGGGCGTCATAGACACCGTATTGCTATCGGTGTCAGCGCTACCAGAGGTTTGAGTTCTCGTGTGGGGGTGGTAGTTAAAGCGTCGAGCTAGCCACTGCACGCCGGGTAATAGCCCCAAAACACTGAGAAAAATAGCGCTAAACAGATTGTCAGCGGCAGTGGCCGCCGAGAAAAAGGAGGCGTCGCTGGATAGCCCAGTCATCTCACCCAACGCCGCGTAGTTCACTGATCCCCCTATGTAGGTGGCGGCGAACAAACCGGCAATGGCGCTTTCCTTGTCTGTAACGGCGATATTCGCACTCCCTGCCAGTGTGCTGAGATCAAGGAGTGAGATGGCCAGCAGGACGCCTGCCACCGTGCCGGCCGAAGCCACTATGAAGGCTAGTGTCGTCCGCGGTGCCTCACGCAGAAGCCGTCGAACGTCTCCCTGCAAGAGGAAAAGGGGAATCAGCACGGGCACCAGATAAGTAAAGACGAAGTTATAGGCGGGAGCTTGATGGGGGATGACTCCGGCGTTAGCTGCGATAATCGCCATCAAAATCACCAGCACCGTACCTGTTAGCAGTGACCCCAGACGGGTGTTTTGTAACCAGAAGGCGAGCGCGGCCAATCCTATCAGTGCAGCAAAAATGCCAAGGTGGTTGTCGGGGCTCAACATCGCGTGGGCGTCCTGCTAGTGTCGATATGATGCTACTGTAGCCCGGCGGGAAAAACACGATGAGACGGTTTTGTTTCCGTCATGTAATCCTCGCAGGAGAGACAATAATGGGAGAGCCGTCGGGTGAGCCGCCCAAGCAGCTTAACGTGTTGGGGTTGTCCATTGAGCTCTGTTGTCAGGACCCGGTCACCGGATTCTTTCGCGACGGGCACTGCCATACCGGGCCAATGGATCATGGTCTGCACACGGTTTGTGCACAGATGACGGATGAGTTTCTCTCTTTCTCGGTATCAGCTGGCAACGACTTGGTGACGCCGATGCCTCAATATGGTTTTCCCGGGCTGAAAGCGGGTGATCGATGGTGTCTGTGCGCGATGCGCTGGCATCAGGCTCACGAAGCGGGCAAAGCCCCCAGACTTTACCTGCGAGCGACCCACCAAAAAACGCTTGAGATTGTCCCCCTTAATGTACTCAAACAGTTTGCTCTGGACCTGTCATAGCAGCACCTAGGTCAGCAGGTTTGCGATCACTCAAGATGAGGTGAACACGCTGCTGAGTGGGCCTTCCAGCGCCATCCCTGAGAACATGGCTAAGCAAAACACCACGGTAGATTCGTAGCCATAAAGCAAGCTCACCAAGGCAGGTCCTGGGCAGTAGCCCGATAGTCCCCAGCCGATGCCAAATAACACTGCGCCGCCAATCAAACGTCGGTCCAGGAATTGCTTGTCGGGCAGGGAAAAAGCCGACGCCAGCAAGGGTGCTTCTCGTGCCGTCACGAGCGGCGTGACCAGAAAGGTGACGACTACAGCACCGCCCATGACAAAGATCAGATCCGGTACCCACGCCCCGGTGATATTGAGGAATCCGAGCACTTTGGCGGGATCTGACATGCCCGACAGGGTCAGTCCAAGGCCGAATAATACGCCTGATATTAAAGCGGGCCACGCCTTCATACCGCGCTCCCAATCACGCTTTGCATGATGAATACGGTGATGACGCCCAGCGTCATAAAGGTGAGCGTGGCGACCAGTGATCGCGGTGATCGCCGGCCGAGTCCACACACCCCGTGGCCACTGGTGCAGCCGCCACCCATGTGCGTCCCCAGACCAACTAGAAGTCCGCTAGCAGCAATCAGCCATAAGGGTGCAGTGGATTCAGCCGGGACAGGTTGACCGATGACATTGTGTGTCACTAGGCCGCCCACTAGCAGACCCAGCAAAAATAGCGCGCGCCAAACTCGTTCCGGCCCTGCAAGAGACCCCCAGGCAATGCCGCTGATGCCGGCGATACGGCCCAGTGAGAGCAGCAGCCACATCGCGGAGAGGCCCAACAACACGCCGCCTATCAGCGGCATCAGGTATGCATTCATCAGTGTCACACTCTCGACTAGAAATCATCTGCAGCGAGTCAGTGACCGCCGGCGGACGAGAGTTTAGCTCAAGGAGTAACCGTTCCGCAGGCACCCGGTACAGGCGTCGCGCGAGGGTGAGCAGGAGGACGTTGGCTTTAGGGTTGTGTTCGGGTGTTGCTGAGTTTTGGCGCGGGGACCCGCGCCAGATATCTCTGGTGAGCCCAGGCTCACCAGCCGGACGCGATCAGTGTCGCTTCCTGCTGTGGTCCGAGCGCTACATCAGTCGCAGTCTCGTCGATAAATCGCGCTACCTGCTCGCTGTCACCTGCGCCGGCGGGACGATACTGAGTTTCCTGCTCGAGGAAGACTTCGCTACCCACGACCTGGTTCACCCATTTGCCGCTATCCCGGCAGGCGACTCCGCGCCAGTGTGATTCACTTTGGCTCAGCAGAAACTCGCGACACCAGCGCCCGTCGGCGGCGGGAAAAGTCAGGACCGAGCGGAACTGTCGGTCGTCATCCAAAATATCCCAGCCAGTGGCGCGCGATGGGGATTGCTCTAAAGCACTCGCCAGCTGCGGATCCATAGACATGGGGTTGAACAGATCGGTTTGGTTCACATCGATAACCAACGCCACTGCTGTCGCGAACGAGGCGGCTACCGCGACGCTCGCCCAGCGTTGCCAGCGCCGAGTCGCACCCAGCACGGACACGTTTTCTGCCGCAACCATGGGTGCCAAATGTGCGGGAACCTGATTGTCAGACTCAACGAAAAGCTTTCTCACTCGCTGGTCGTTAGCTTCCATGACCTCGAGGCGCGCACGCAGGGCGGGCTCGTTGCGTAGCCTACTGACCAGGGCAATAGTTCTCTCTGCGTCCAGCTCGTTATCGATATACATCGACAGCAAGTGGTCGTCGTCCACTCGCGTTCCAGCCATGTCCACCACG
>CAJXDE010000112.1 GCA_913052635.1 uncultured Halieaceae bacterium | reverse complement strand
GAGCAGATCACCATACGACGAGCGAGGACATCTTGTCGTCTGCTGGTGTTGCGGGTCGTGTCCGTGAGCTGTGGGACTGGTAGCTTGCACGGTCCGCAAGGCCTTGCGCGGCCTATCTCGCGTGCGAGGGGTGCGCGATGCCAGCTCACTGGGGCGAGGAGCACGCACCCCGTGCACGAGGTGAACAGCTTTTGATGCGATGGGAGGCGGCGGCGGTGCAGCATTTTGTGCTGTTATCAGCGATCTGTGTGCAGATGCCGCGCCTCGCTTTTCAGCGGGAAAAGTTGAAGTTCGAGGCGTTGCTGGATGAGTCGTCGGTGCCCGCAACGATCATCCGCGCCACCGCGTTTTTTCGCTCACTGGTGGGGCAAGTCGAGCGGGTCCGCGCGGGAAAACCTTTCTTGTTGTTCAGCAGCGGCAACACCACCGCCTGCAAACCCATTTCCGATCGCGATCTGGCTAGGTTCATCGTGTCGAAGCTGGCGTCGCCACCATCGAATACCGCGGTGCTGCCCATCGGTGGTCCGGGCCCGGCGCTCACCCCACAGGATCAGGGGCGGTTGTTGAGCGAAACACTGGGCCAGCCTTTTCGCACCACTTCACTGCCGCCCGAGATGTTTGACTGGATCCGCTGGCTGATCAGCCCGCTGGGGCTGGTCTCACGACGCATGCGAGATCGCATGGAGTTCCTCCGAATTGCCAAGTTCTATGCCACCGAGTCTATGCTGTATTGGGATGCCACTGCCGAGCGGTACGACGCCGAGGCGACGCCCGAGTTTGGTGACGACACGCTGCAGGTGTTTTACGCCGGGCTGGCGTCAGGTGAGCTAAAAATGCCAGAGCGAGGTGAGCACAGCCTGTTCTAGGGATTAGGCCGGCTTTAGACGGGCAGCAACATCACTGTCGCAACATGCGACTCAACGATCTCCACCGTATGGATAGGCGCCGCATGCCAGGCTTGGGCCGCGCCGCGCGTTGGGGCAATGGCCAACGAGTGGTGGTCGGTGCGCGTGATCTCGACGTCCTGTAAACCCACCCATTTCTGCGTGAGCGGGTATTGGCACTTATAGAAGGCCTCTTTGGCGCTGAAGAACAGGGTGGTTTCAAGCGCGACTGTGTTCGGTGCAAGCGAACTGAAGTAATCCGCTTCCTTCTCAGTGAACAGCGTTGGCCAAAGCTTTTGCTCCACCCGGCCAATGGTTTCGACGTCGACACCGATCGATTGGACTGTACCCCGCTTGCCAACGGCGGCGGCACACAGCGTATCGCAATGTGACAGGCTGCCCGTGCGATCAATTGGCCATATTGGAGCACGGTCCTCAGCGCGGCGCAGCGTTGCGGGCGGCAAACCGAGCTGATCAGATAGCGCACGCGCTAGCTGTCGCCCGGCGACAAACTCCTTCTGTCGATTGGGTGCGGCGCTTGCTATGTCTTCCCACTCTTCAGGATGAGGATCACCTGACAGCGCCTCGAGCGGCGCCCAGGCGATGGCTAAGTCGGGGCCGGTCAGGTCGGGTAGCAGAGGGTGCAGGTTCATGCTGCGATGTTATCACCCAGATATGCAGGCGCTGGGGTGCCATGGCACAGCGGTATGGCATTACTGTCGCGAAGGTGAGTCTTAGACAGGCTACTTAAATCTGCTGGATCAGTGGTCGCGATTGTCGCTGTAGCTGATCGAGGGGGAGCGCTGTGATGCCCAGCTTAGAATCGCCAACGCTACCGCCAAGAGCAGGACGGCGCCTGCCTCAAACAGCAGTTTGCTGGGCTCGGCCTCTTTGCCCTGCAGAATGATTAGTCGCGTGATGCCCGTGATCGCAATGAGCACGGGCAGTGTGACGGGCACGCTGTGGGTGGCATAGTAGGCATACGCCATGCCGATCACCTCAAGATAGATAAACAGTAACAGCAGGTCGGCGAGTCGGATGCGTCCTGAGTCAAAAAAAGAGGACAGCTCCAGCGCCACCGCCAGCATTGTCAGCAGACTGATAATGACCAGCAGGACGCGCTCGGCCGCGCTAAAGAAGCCCAGTACACCCCGGTCCAGCCTCTCGGTGGCTTCGGGATAGTCGGTACCCAGCTGACGTTTGGCCATGATCACACTCCGCCTAGATATTGCGTGCTATCAGAGGTGTATACGCTTCTCGACGGTAAACCGTTCACGCAATATGGGTCGGCGCTAGTCGGGCCGATGGACGTGAACGTCAGGTGGGCGCTTCAGCCTAATGTACCGCGCCATGCCTAGGCCTAATCAAACTGCGGTATCACCTTTTCAGCTGGGAACCACGGGATGTTGACCACTGTCGCCTCACGCCAGCCATCGCCAGAATCCAGCGACAGAGCTGTACCGGGTTCGGATAAGGCGGTGGGCACATTGACGAGCGCAATGTTGTGCTCCAGCCGTGGCGACCAGCAGTAGCGCGTCACATGGCCGATCACTTCGTCACCTGATTTCACATCCATGAAATGCTGGTTGGGTATGACGGGATCGCCGCCAAAGTTGGCACCGACCAAGCGACGCTCAGGACCGGTTCTGGCAATGGCCTGCAGAGCGGCCTTGCCGACATAATCATGGGGCTTGTCGATATCCAGCAATCGATCCATGCCTATGGTAAAGGGGCTGTCGTTGAGGGTGATATCACTGCAGTAGGAGAGCAGCGCGCCTTCCATACTGCGTGCCAGCGACGGGCAGGCGGCTTGGATGTTGAACTCGGCCCCCGCGTCCATACACAGGTCCCACAATGCGGTGCCTTTGCTACCGTCTTTCAGAATGATTTCGTAGCCCAGCTCGCCGCTCCAACCAGTGCGGCTGAGCACGACCGGGATGCCTTCTAGGGAGGTATGGCAGAAGTGGTAGTAGCCAAGCTTGGTAGCTAGGTCGCCAAAAAGCTTGTGCGCCACTCGTGGTGCCAGCGGACCCTGCAATTGCATCGGCGACGCATCGGGTTCCTGGACCGTCACGTCGAGCCCACTTTGCGCGGCCACGCCTTTGGCCCATAAAAGTACATCACCATCACCTGGTGAAAGCCAAAAGTGGTTCTCAGCATGTCGATACAGAACTCCATCATTGATGATGCCGCCGTTCTCATCCACAAAGACCACATAGCGCGCCCGGTTGATCGGGCAATTGTCGACGTCTCGGGGGGTCAAAAGTTGGGTCAGTGCCAGGGCATCGGGCCCAACGATTTCCACCTGACGTTCCGCGGCGACATCCCAGATCGAGACGCCCTCGACGATTGCCCAGTACTCGGCCGTGGTGTCGCCGTAGCTGGTGGGCATGAACATGTGGTTGTAAATGGTGAACGCTTGCGCGCCGGCCTCTATGGTTGCTTCATAGAAGGGAGATTTCCGGACGCGAGGCCCGATGGTGATGGCAGGTGATGACATGGCGTTACTCCGTAAGCAGCGCGCGGGCTTCTGTTCTGCCCGGCATTATGGAGCCGAAAACCCTGCCGCGGAATCTTTTTGTCACCTTCGCAAAGTGCCGTGGGTGCTGCAGTTAAAGCCGCTTTAGCCAGCAGAAATGACTTAGGTTGGCGCGATCAGGCCGTGGCGCCGGACACCTCCGTGTCGGTAAACTCCAGCGGTGCGTCCAACTCGGAATTTGGGGGTATCACCGGCTCGTACTCCACCTCTTCATCGGAGCGCGGATCCTGATCAAAAGCTGCGGGCGCCATGGCCGAGGTGGCAGGGATGAAGGTGCCTTGCTCTTCGATGGTCACTGCGGTGCGTCCTGGCGGCTGCAGGATGATAAACACGCCGGTGATCAGGCTGGCCACGCCAAGAAAGCCAAAGAGCGCGCCATCACCCAGACTGCGCATCGCCCAGCCGACGAACAGGGCGCTGCTGGCAGAGCCCAGCGCATTCAGCAGTAGCACCGAAGAGCCAATGGTTACAAATTCCTCGCTCTTGGAATTATCGGCAGCTTTAGCCAGAGAGACCGCGTAGAGCGAGTTGGCGAAGGCACCGAACGCAAAGGCACCGAGCAACAGCGCATCGCGGGTGTCGGCCATCAGTAAGCCAAAGGCAGATAAACCGCTGGCGGCACAGAGTGCGCCCAGTACGTAGCGTCGATCAATACGGTCCGACGCCATACCAATCGGATACTGGGCCAAGGCTCCACCGATGATATTGGCGGCGATAAACATTGGGACAAAGCTCGGGTCATTGGTTTGCGCGAGTGCATAAATCGCACCGAGTCCCCAAAAGCCACCCATGACTACGCCAGACCCCAGCGCACCGGCAAACGCGGTGTGCGAGCGACGGTATAGCTTGAAAAAGTTGAATCGGGTGGCGGGTACCGGCGCCGGCGCCAGAGCGCGGGTGAGGCTCACGGGTACGATGGCAAGGCCCACCAGCAGTGACACCAATATAAAGGGGTAAAGCGGATTAGCTTCGGTGAGGCCCAGCAGATACTGGCCCACCGCCATCGAGACGAGGACGATCGCGGTGTACACCGACAGCACCCGGCCGTGGCGACTGCTGTCACTTTGCTCGGCGAGCCAGCTCTCAATGACGGTGTAGGAGCCGCACATCGCGGCACCTAGCACGAAGCGCACCAGCACCCAGAAGATGCCCTCATCAACAAGACTGAGGAACAGGAAGCTCGATAGGAAGATGGCCAGCAACGCCGTGAAGCTGCGGATATGGCCCACGCGAGCGATGATGGGCGGAATCATCAGCGCACCTGTCAGGAAGCCTGCGAAGTAGGCGGAGCCACTTAGGCCGATCAGCGTTTGCGACAGACCGAGCTCGCTGGCGCGCAGCGGCAAAAAGGTCATGTGTAGGCCATGGCCAGCCAACAGAAATGCGGTCGTGAAGAGCAGTGACGATACAGGCCGGAGGGTACTCATGGTGCGCGTTCTACTGTGCTGTTAGTTGATTCGGAAAGGCGCGCATTTTGCCTGCAAACCTGCAGCTCGCAAGCGACAAATTCGTGAATTTTTGGCGAGAGTAGAGCGCCGCTAACGGCGCCTCATTTCCGCTCGGAAAACGGCCGAGAAAAGTGAGAGTAAGGTGGGCTGATCAGGCGGCCAAATCGCTCCATGCGAGCTGCTCATGCCCTCGACTTTTCAGCAGGGTGCTGAGCGCTCTGATGTGGTCCGGGCCAACTTCACAGCACCCGCCAATGACGCTGGCGCCGGCGTCCAGCCAGCTCTCTGCAAATGCGGCGTACTGCTCAGGGCCCAGGTCTTTCCTTGCCTCAAGTACGTCGACAACCCCGCCAGGCTCCAGCGCGTCGATTGATGTGAAGCCATTGGCAAAGGCCCCGAAGGGGAACCGTGACGCGCTAAGAATGGCCAGCGCCTCGGCGATGACCTCGGGTTTGGAGCAATTGATCACGACTGCTAACAGCTTGAATCCTTTAATAGCGACCAGTGCGTCAGCCAGTAATTCGCCTGATCGCAACTGCCGACCGTCTTTATCGGAAACGGTCAGGCCCAGTACGATCCTGACGCCCTCTTGCTCGGCCGCGGTCAAGACCGCCTCCGCTTCACTGATCGAGGGAATCGTTTCAGCCAGGAAGCCATCGACAGTCTCTTTTTGCAGCGCGATGAGTTCACGGTACTCGCTAATCGCTTGCTCAAGGGGTAGCTGGGTGTCTGGCCGATAGCTGGCCACCAGCGGTGGGAGCGACGCGATCATGGCGGCACCCGCGTTCTGACTGGTCGCGGCACCCTGCTCGCCCAGCTCCCGCGCGCGATCCAAGAGCTCTCCAATAGGAGGGAGGTTTTGTCCACGCGCGAGACGCGCGCGCGTAATGGCATATGTATTTAGGCACGCAATGTTGGCGCCGGCATCGCAGAAATCGCGATGCACTTCCGCAACGAGATCAGGCTCCTTCAGCATGACCTGCAAAGACCAGTGATGATGTGCAGGAGACGGGCTGCGGCGAATCAATTCTTGGCCGAGACCGCCGTCCAGCAACAATACACCTTGAGCCATATTTGCTCCTTGTGTCGATCGCGTTCTTCGTATGACAAGGGCGTAAGTATAGAGCGCCGCCTTCGTGAGGTATACGTCACTAGCAGTGACTAGGTCATCGGTAGTACGAATTATTTCGGCGCCGTCTTCGCGGCAGTGTCACCTGCCACGACGAGAAACGTGCGGTGCTGAGTGGCGCGGCCTTGTTCCCTCTCTAGTTTGTTGCTCAGGCCGCTTTGCGGCTGTTTCCGATCGAAAAAAGCAGCGCATAAAAAACCGGCACGGCGATCAGGGCCAGCACCGACCCGAAGGCCAGTCCGCCCATGATCGACACCGCCATCTCGCGAAAGAAGTCATCTCTCAGGAGGGGCGCCATGCCGACTATGGTCGTCCCCGCCGCCAGCAGTACTGGGCGTAAGCGGCTCACGCAGGCTGACACTAGCGCGTGTTGGCTAAGGCCATCATCAGCAGAGCGCAGATTGATCTCTTCCACCATGATCACACAGTTCTTGATCAAGATGCCGACTAGGCTCAGCAGGCCCAGCATCGCGGGGAAGGTAAAAGACAAGTCGGTCACAAAGAGCCCGACAAAGACGCCCACCATAATGAGCGGTACGGTCATCCAGGTGACCAGCATTTGCCGCACACTGCCAAACAGCATCAGCGTGGCGATGATCATCACCATTAGTGCAATCGGGAAGCGAGAGATCACCATGTCGTTGGCCAACTTCATCGACTCGTACTCGCCGCCCCACTCCAGTTCGTAACCGGGTGGCAGGGGGATGGATTCAATGTCGCCGCGGATCGCGTTGAAGGCACTGGTGGCCGTCTCACCGGGGGGCGCATTAGCTTGAACGGTAATCGCACGGACCCGGTTGCGCCGCATCAGGAAGCTGTCCTCCGCACGAAGTGTGGCGGCTGATACCACCTGCCGTGCTGACACAAACGACTGAGTGCTCTCGCTCCAAAGGTCGCGCTCAAGCAGTTCTATCGCGGTTTCAGCCAGCGGCATGATGCGCGCCACAATAGGAACGGGCTTGTCGCCATCGCGCAGCACACCCACCATCGTGCCGACGGTGCTGGACTCCACAGCCCGCGAGACATCGGGTAACTGAATGCCCGCGCGTCGCGCCCGTGCGTGGTCTGGAATCACAGCCAGCGACAGCCGTTGTTCCCGCCAGTCGATTTTGCGATCGATCAGCCTATGCTCAATGAAATGCTGCATGGTCTCCTCGGCGAGTCCGCGCAGCTCGGCGCGGTCGTCACCCTCATTAACCACGCTCTCCTCGTCGTCGCCCCACTCCTCCTCGCCGCCGGCGATGCTA
>CAJXDE010000111.1 GCA_913052635.1 uncultured Halieaceae bacterium | reverse complement strand
TGGGGGTTTTCAAATCGCATGCTGGACACAGGCCTCGCGATTGGCTCAACCCTGGCGAAACAGGATTTGGGTGTCGCTGCTTAGACGGCTCCCTCAACAGTGAGGACTTTGGGGGCGATGCCCCCTTTTTTCGTCCCCAATCCCGGTGATTGCAAGTGGGAGATGGAGATTGGGATGAGTCGTACCCTACGGTGCCCACCAACAATCAAAGCCCGCCGGACCCAGGAATGCTGAAATGGGATAGCGCATTTCATCCTCGCTTTTTCTCGCCAGCTCCAGCACTGCTTTTTTCTTCTCGCCCACGATATGGACCACGCCGCACTCAGTGGCCTGTAATCGCTGCTTAGACATGGACACTCTCCGATATGGCGCGTTACGAGGGCGTGTAATCAGCGCGCCTTGCTGTGTTGTCAAACCCTCTCTTAATGCCGTCGAACATGGAAACAGGGATGCCGTATGCGCGTCCTCACCCATGCCAAGGAGCACCACATCGAACCTGGGCAAGGACCGCAGCAAAGTGGATAAACCCGAGATGTTGGTTATCTCATCGTGGGGTGTGGGAAGAAGGGACAAGAACTGGGCCGATTTCGCTTTACCGGTGAGTAGCGTTTCTCGAACCAGTCGCTCATTACTGTCCTCGTGGTCGACTGGTACCCAGCGTTCGTCTGCCAGGAGCACTACGACGCGACCCCATTTGATATCAGCATCCGCCAGAATCGAGAACAAATGTATGGGGGTACTACCGCCCGAGACCACGAGATGAGCCGTGCCGCGCTCGACGATCCCTTGTTGCAACCGGGATGCAACGTGGGCGGCCAATGCCTGATCCAGCGACTCCCGTTCCGCAAAGGTGTGCCAGTCAGACATTCCAGCTACGGCCATCCCGGTCTATCAGCAATTCCGATTTGCTGGGACCCCAGCTACCCGCCTGATAGGCGGTTACCTTTACGCCGCATTGCTCACAGGCACTGATCAACCGATCGCACCAACGCCAACTCTCTTCGATTTCCTCACGGCCCACAAACAGCGATGGGTCACCGTTTATAGCATCGAGAAATAGCCGCTCGTAGGCATCAGGGATGCGGTCGACGTCGCCGTCCTCACGAAAATCAAAGTTTAAGGTATGGGTTTGAAGTGACAATTTGTCGCGCAGGCTTTGACGTTTGGAGACCATGGTCATCTCGATGCCTTCATTGGGCTGTAAACGAATGATCAGGCGATTGGGCTCCGCTGACTCACCTTCTCCGAAGATATGATGCGGCAGTGCTTTGTACTGAATGATGATTTCAGTGACCTTGTCAGGCATGCGTTTACCTGTTCGCAGGTAAAATGGGACACCCGACCATCGCCAGTTATCGACGTGTGCTTTGATTGCAACAAACGTCTCAGTGTCACTGCCATGCTCCTCACAACCTTCTTCGTCGAAATAACCGGGCACTGACTCACCGTCGATAACGCCCTGACTATATTGCCCGCGAACGACGTGATCCTTCACGCTAGAGGCGTCAATCGGTCGCAGTGCTTTGACGATCTTGACCTTCTCATCACGGATGCTTTCTGCCTCAAGTGAATTCGGGGGCTCCATCGCCACCAGGCACAGGAGCTGCATAAGATGGTTCTGCACCATATCGCGCAACTGACCCACCCCGTCGTAATAAGCCCAGCGGCCCTCGATGCCCACCTTTTCCGCAACGGTGATCTGAATGTGATCAATGCAGCTCTGATCCCACTGGGAGTTGATAAAGCGGTTGGCAAATCGCAGTACCAAAAGGTTCTGGACCGTCTCTTTGCCCAGATAGTGATCGATTCGATAGATATCTTGCTCATCGAAAAATTGAGCGAGTGTCTCGTTGACCTTACGAGAAGTATCTAGGCTCTCGCCAATCGGCTTTTCAAGGACGATACGGCAAGATCCCGCCAAGCATCCATCTGTACTTAACTGTTCACAAATCGTGGCAAACAGTGAAGGTGGCGTGGCGAGATAAAAAAGACTCGTGCGAGACTCGCTCAACTCGGCCTGCAGACCCTTAAACGCCGATGGCGTAGAAAAGTCGGCCGACAAATAGGTCAGCCGCTGCGCGAACTGCTGCCAAGCTGTGTCATTGATACTTTGACGCCTCGCACTACCCATCCTGGCCAGAAGCTCATCATGAAAACCTTCGGTAGTCTGCTCCTGACGGGCCACCGCGATAATCCCTAAATCGTCTGGCAATAAGCCTGCAGCATCGAGTTGAAACAGGGCCGGGAATAGTTTGCGCGCGGATAAATCGCCCGTTGCACCGAAAATAATGAGGTCCACGCCACTCACTGCGGCTCCCCCCTGCTCATCTGAGTGACTTGAGTGACGCTGTCGGTGGCTAACTGGTATACCGCCTCCCATTTTTGGTCGATCAATAGGTCGCGAGGCGTCAACCACGAGCCCCCCACAGCGCAGACATTATTAAGCTGTAGATAGGCCGCCACATTTTGGAGCGTCACACCACCTGTGGGCATGAAATTGATATCCGGGAAGGGCCCTGAGAGCGCCTGCAGTGCCGACGGCCCACCAGCCGCTTCGGCAGGAAAAAACTTCAAGGTGGTGTACCCAGACTCCATCGCCCTTAACACCTCGGATCCCGTCACTGCACCAGGCAGAAAGGGCACAGTGTGCGCAGCCGCTGCCTTAAACAGCTGGTCCGTGGCGCCGGGAGAAACGACGAAATCCGCACCTGATTGAACCGCCGCCTCATATGCCTCACCGGAGGACACCGTGCCCGCCCCGATCACCGCATGGGGCATGGCCGATTTCATAGCACTGATCGCCTCGCAAGCCACCTGCGTGCGCAACGTGATTTCCAGAGCTGAAACGCCCCCCTGCATCAGCGCCTCTGCCAGAGGCACAGCATCATCCAACCGGTCGATCACGACTACAGGGATCAGGGGACAGGCGAGCCGAGATAGCAAGACACTAGCGTCCATCGCCACTCTCCTCCAGACAGATCAATGCGGCGCCCAACAAACCGGGATCTGGGTGAGTCACGACAAAGGTCCCAATCTCCCCGTTGAAATCAGCGAATCGTCCTTTAGCGAGAAAGCGCGCCCGAAAGTCGCTCTTTCTCAGCAAATCGATATAGCGGGGCGATATGCCACCAGCCAGATAGACACCACCGCGGGCGCCGAGGGTCAATGCCAAATTACCTGCGGCGGATCCAAGGACCGAGAAAAACGTGTTCATTGTCTCCGATGCGAGACTGTCCTGACCTTGCTGCGCAGCGGCACCCACCGCCTCGGGCGTGAGGTGCACAACCGGCATGTCGCGGATTTCTGACAACGCCTTGTAAATATTCATAATGCCCGTCCCACAGAGCAGGCGCTCGATAGAGACGCGGCCAAACTGTGCGCGCAGACGGCTGAGGATTTTCGCTTCGATATCAGTGATTGGCGCGAAATCAACATGGCCACCTTCACCCGGGAGGACAATGGGCGCCCCGTCTTGATCAAACACGACTGACGCGACCCCAGTGCCTGTTCCCGGTCCGATGGCAACCATGGGTTTGTGCGGCGCAGCCTCGCCGCCCCCGATCGCTTCGAGGTGATCCGCTTTCAACACCGGAAGCGCTCGAGCCATTGCAGCAAAGTCGTTGATGATGCTGATCTGCTCACAGCCCAGGCGTGTTGCGATGCTTGCGGCGGTAAAGCGCCAAGCATTATTGGTAAAGCTGATTTCACGCTGCTCGGGTATCGCCGCCACTGCCAAACACGCCCCCTCGAGCACGGCATCCTGCTGTTGCAACTCAACCCAATCTGCCTCGAGTTGGTTCAATACACCGTCAAATGAGGGAAAGTCCTCGATCGCGTAGTTTGCAATTGGTTCAGGCAGCGGGTTGTAGCGCTCAACAAAGGCAAACCGGGCATTGGTACCGCCAATATCTGCCAGCAGATAAAGCGGACGCCGATTGAGGTGCTGATTAGCTGGCCCAGTGTTCATAGGCGACATTGCGGGCGGATTGCCCCTGTGAAAGGTCGTCCATCACGAGCGGCTCAAATAATGTGCAGCCACCAGATTCGGCATCGGTGACGACTTCACGACTGAATTTAAACAAGCCACGGCCCACCGTGTTACGAGCCATCGGGGTATCGGGGTGCTGCCTGTTGGCCAGTGTTTGCTCATCGACGGCCACGCAGAGTTCACCTGCCGCCACGTCGAGGGAGATAACATCGCCATCCTGAATACGGCCAATGGCGCCGCCCTTCGCCGCTTCCGGTGTGACATGAATAGCGGCAGGCACTTTGCCAGATGCGCCGCTCAATCGGCCATCTGTAACCAGTGCTATAGCGTGGCCTCGATCCTGCAGGACACCGAGGATCGGCATCAACTGATGCAGTTCTGGCATGCCGTTCGCCGCCGGGCCTTGAAAACGCGCAACCACAACACAATCCCGGTCCAGTTCACCCCGCTCGAAAAGCGCTTTTAGCTCCGCCTGATCCGAGATCACCACCGCTGGTGCTGTGATGCACTGTTGTTCCGCTGCAACGGCGGAGGTTTTGATGAGACTCCGTCCGAGGTTGCCCTGCAGCAAACGAATACCACCCTCAGGATGAAACGCATCATTCGCTGGTCGAATAACATCGAGGTCGAGACTCTCATCGGTTGCGGCCCGCCACCGCAAGCTGCCCTCATCGAGGAAAGGATCGAGACAAGCTTTCTCAAGGGTCCCACCAAAGCAGACAGTGGCATTGCCATGCATCAACCCGGCATTAATCAGTTCACCGAAGAGCAGCCCGGTGCCGCCCGCCGCCTGGAAATGGTTGATATCAGCACTGCCGTTGGGATACACCTTTGCCATGAGCGGCGTGATTCTGGAGAGCGCATCAAAGTCGGACCATGTGATCACCAATCCTGACGCACGCGCAATGGCCACCAGATGAATACAGAGATTGGTCGACCCCCCTGATGCTAGCAACGCAATAATGGCGTTCACGAAACTTCTCTCGTCGATCACATCAGCCAACGGCAGCGATTGGTGTGTGGTACGCGCCATCTTGGCAACGTGCTCCGCCGCAGCCACCGTCAGCGCATCACGCAAGGGCGTATCAGGATTCACAAATGAACTCCCCGGCAACTGCAGACCCATTGCTTCAAGGATCATTTGATTCGAATTGGCAGTGCCGTAAAAGGTACAGGTACCCTGACTGTGGTAGGAGGCCATTTCTGCCTCTAACAAGGCCGCGCGATCCACTTTCCCTTCGGCATAGAGCTGGCGGACACGCACTTTCTCTTTATTCGACAGGCCCGATGTCATTGGCCCTGCCGGCACGAACAAGGTGGGCAGGTGCCCAAATTGCAGCGCGCCCATCAATAGTCCAGGCACAATCTTGTCGCAGATGCCCAGCATCAGTACCGCGTCGAACATGTGATGAGAGAGAGACACCGCGGTTGCCTGCGCGATCACATCGCGACTGAACAGGCTGAGCTCCATTCCCGGTTGACCTTGCGTGACACCATCGCACATCGCGGGCACGCCGCCCGCCACCTGCGCGGTGCACCCAATAGCCCTCAAAGCATTCTTAATCTGCCCCGGGTAATCGGCGTAAGGGGCGTGCGCAGAAAGCATGTCATTGTAGGCAGTGACAATGCCCACGTTGGCGCTGCCCATGAGCTTGATGACGGATTTGTCATCAGCGGCACAGGATGCAAAACCATGAGCGAGGTTGCCGCAACTAAGCTGGCTGCGATTTACAGGCTGGGAGGCCATCGCATCGATGTCTCGCTGGTACTGATCCCTCAGCACTCGGCTACGAGCGGCGATATCTTGAGTCACGCGGTGAACGTCTGGATGCATCGTCTTAGTCTGTCGTTCTATTTGTAATAAAGCAACATTAATGGCGAAATATGCCCAATATTTTCGCTCAATCTGTAGTTAATTTACAAAAATGCGGTGGCCATCATGACTCATTTGCAGTGCTGTAGGCGCCCTGCTTGAGGGCTCGCACATGCTGAAATTCCAGTCACGCGTTTTGCACCACCTAGGGCGACGAGAGTCCTGTTCTGCAGCCTTCGGCATAAATGCGAATCCAGTCAAATTCGACCGTGGCGGGCAGATCCTCTGGCACCACTTTGCCACCGAGAGTACCGCCCACCGCCATATTAACGATGAGGTAAAAGGATTTTTCATCGAACACCCAAGGCCAGGGCTTGATATCGACGGGTGTTGCCACACCGTGAATGCGATCGTTTACATACCATGCAATGCGCTCGCGAGACCACTCGATACCATAGGTATGGAATTGACCGCTCCACGCGGCAGGCGCTCGCAACGTCTCGCTGTAGTGCACATTATCGGGAGGCAAATCCCCAAAGTGGATGGCGCCGATGATGCGATGGGGTTCATGGCTCGTCCACTCGAGAATGTCGATCTCACCCTCCAGCGGCCATCTGTATTGCTGACCCTCCGGCATCATCCAGAATGCAGGCCATAGACCTCTCCCTTGCAGCAGCCAGATCCGCGCTTCGATATAGCCATGCTGAAAACTGTGCTTATCCGCGGTGGTTAATTTTCCTGAGCGAATTTGACCTTGCTCATCGACGAAAGCCGTCAGCTTGAGTGTCCCGTCGTCAATCGATACACCCGCCTCGTCGTAACTCTGCGCCTCGTTGTTACCCCAGCCACAAATACCCTCGGCGCAGCCATCTCCCTCGACGACATTCCATACCGTTTGGTCGAGCGGACCGGTGAAACCCTCCTCCCATATAGGCTCACAGGCAGTGCCGGGGTAAGCTCGCTGCACAGTGAACAGCAACAACAGGAATACGCAACACCGATACATTATCTTCATATTCCCTGACACACGGCGTTCCGGTCACCACCAAACGGTGTAGAAGAAGACTAATATCAAGGTGACCGCAACCGCACTCACATTGAATCCCTGCGTGGTACTGAAGCTCACGCCAGCAGGGTCAACAAACCCGGCTTGGGCCCGCGGACGCAGTATTGACCACACCACACCCACCGCGGCGCAAAGCAAGAACACCAGCCCCACTCGATCCATGAAGGGGAGGTCCGGCCAATAAACCTTGAGTAGCAACGACAGCACCGCTGATGTGATGGCCGATATCAACGCAGCTGTGGCAGTTGTTCGTGACCAGAACAATCCCAGCATGAAGATGGCGACAATGCCAGGCGTAAAGAATCCTGTGAACTCTTGAATGTACTGGAAGGCCTGCTCAAAGTTACCCAACAAGGGTCTTGCGGTGAGCATGGCTATAATCATCGAAGCGATGGCAACAATGCGACCCAGCCTCACCGAGCGCTGACCACCATCGCTCTCTATTCCCAAAGACGGTGCGACATCCACGGTAAAAATGGTTGAGATACTGTTACACATCGACGCAAGAGAAGA
>CAJXDE010000110.1 GCA_913052635.1 uncultured Halieaceae bacterium | reverse complement strand
CACCGCGTTATACCTGAAGGAGCAGGTGCTCGCGCTCCCAGGAGCTGATCACGCGGTTGAACTCTTCGAACTCATCGAGCTTCACCGCAGCGTATGCGCGCATAAAGAGCTCGCCGATCATGGCCTGCAGCTCGGGGGTGTTGTTCAGCTTTCGCACGCCCTCTTCCAACGTCCGCGCAACACCCACACTGTCCTCGTTGGCAGTACCCTGATGCGGTTCGGTGGGTTGCAAATGCTGCCGCATGCCCAAAAGACCACTGGCCAGCGTCGCCGTGATCGCCAGATAAGGATTGGCGTCCACACCCGGGAAACGATTTTCGATTCGTAGATTCGCGGGATCAGAATTGGGCACCCGGAATGCGGTGGTGCGATTATCAAAGCCCCAACTCAAGTTGATCGGTGCCGAGATATCGGGCGCAAGGCGGCGGTATGAGTTCACGTTGGGTGCATACAGGCTGATGAGCTCAGGCGTGTACCGCTGCAGACCACCCATGAACTCCATCATCGCCTGGCTCGGCTGACCGTCGTCGGTGGCAAAGATATTTTTGCCCGTCTCGAGGTCTATCACACTCTGATGAATGTGCATCGCCGAACCCGGCTCGCGCTGCATGGGCTTCGCCATAAACGTCGCATACATGTTGTATCGTTGCGCGGTCTCGCGAACCGTGCGCTTGAAGACAAAGACCTGGTCCGCCATCGCCAGCGGGTCGCCGTGGTTGAAGTTGATCTCCAACTGGGCGGCGCCGTTCTCATGAATCAACGTATCGACATCCAGCTGCTGCTGGTCTGCAAAGTCGTACATGTCCTCCACGAAATCCTCAAACTCTGCAACGGCATCGATGCTGTAGGAGAGACGTGCGACCTCGCGGCGACCTGAACGGCCCTTGGGCGGCATCAGCTCATAGTCGGGGTCGGTGTTTTTATTGACCAGATAAAACTCCACCTCGGGCGCCACCACCGGCTTGAGACCGGCCTCTTCATAGAGCCCCAGCACATAACGCAGCACGTTGCGGGTCGACAGCGGATGCGGGTCGCCATCGGCCTTGTAGCAATCAGCAATGACCTGCCCGGTTGGTTCACGGCCCCAGGGCACCAGTCTCAGGGTAGAGGCGTCGGGTCTGAGCAACATATCAGTATCGGTTGGCTCAACGAAATCCCAATGGTCATCGGTGTACTCACCGGTCACGGTTTGCACCATGATGGATTCGGGCAGCTTGATTTCCCGGTTCGCAGTGAATTGGTGCGCCGGAATAAATTTGCCACGGGCATTGCCCGTCATATCAGGAACGAGACATTCTACCTCGGAGATTTTGTGCTCTTTCAGCCACGCCTCAATGGTGGCCATATCAGCAGAAGGCACTTGTGACGCGTCATTCGCGCCCTCAGGACTGTAAGCACCTGCTTGATTGGATGCCGTTTTATGGTTCGGCTCACTCATGACGCCCCGCGGGCAGCTCAACAAGCGCACAGTATCGGATGGCGTCTCGATACCGGCAAGCGGCATAATGCCACCCATGAATGATCGATTCGCCGGCCATACAGAAGGGAAATACCCCGATAGCTGGTACGCCGCCACAGCGCCGCTTCTGCCCGCGTTCCCGTCTTTACAAGACGAGGAAACTGCCGATGTGTGCGTGATTGGCGGCGGCTATACCGGCCTCTCCGCGGCTTTACATCTAAAGAAGAAGGGCTATGACGTGGTGCTGTTGGAAGCCGAGCGCGTTGGCTGGGGTGCCTCAGGCCGCAATGGTGGGCATGTCGGTACCGGCCAACGGGCGGATCAAGCCAGCATTGAAAAATGGGTCGGCATGGAAGCCGCCAAGGGCCTCTGGCAACTCGGACTCGATGCGGTGCAAAAAGTCTGCGAGCTGATCGACGAGTATCAGATTGACTGCGAGTTGGGCTCGGGAAACCTGCACTTAGCAGCCAAGCTTAGCCACGCTGAAGAGCTGCAGGAGGAGCTCGAGCATCTCGAATCTCAGTACGGTTACCGACAGCTCTCTTACCTAGCGCCCGAGGCGGTAGCAGAGCGCACCAGCGCCCGAGGCTTCTATGGCGCTTTATTGGATGACGGTTGCCGACACCTCCACCCTTTGAAATACGCTGTGGGGCTGGCGCGGGCCGCAGCCGAGGCGGGGGCCAGAATCTACGAGCACAGTCGTGCCCAGCCAGCACCTGACGGTCAGTCTGGAGAGGTCAAAACTACGCAGGGCTATGTAAAGGCTCAATACGTGGTACTTGGATGTAATGCTTATCTCGGCAAGCTCATGCCGCGGCTCGCCGGCAACATCATGCCCATCAATAATTTCGTGATCGCCACCGAACCCCTGCCTTCTCACCTGTTGCCAAGGATCAATCGCGACAACCTGTCAATGTCGGACACACTATTCGTCATCAACTACTGGAAGCTTTCTGAGGACGGCCGGATGCTATTCGGTGGCGGAGAGAACTACTCGAGTCACTTCCCGCGGGACATCAAAGCCTTTGTGCGACCTCACATGCTCAATATCTATCCGGAGCTCGAGAAAATCGAAGTGGAGTATGGGTGGGGTGGTGCCGTGGGTATCACGATGAATCGCATGCCCGACTTTGGCCGCGTGGGTGAGCACCTTTGGTACGCGCAAGGATTCTCGGGGCATGGTGTCCCCACCGCCACCATGGCGGGGCATTTGCTGGCGGAAGCGATCGACGGCAACACCAGCGGTTTTGACCTGATGGCGTCGGTACCCACCCATGGCTTCCCCGGCGGCACACTGCTGCGGTGGCCAGGGTTGGTGGCGGGTATGCTCTTTTACAGCTTGCGCGATAAGCTGGGCCGCTAGCGTGGCGTCACCCCTTTCCCCCTGCGCTTAACCGCGATCTTAGTCAAAACGCTTCGTACAAAGAGGTCCTCGCTTGACCCTGGGCAACCGGTCAGGGCTGGATTTACCGATGCAGTTTGGAGAAGATGTCACAGCGTCATAGTGGTATCGGCAAAGTGACACATCCCTTTGCAAGTTGCGAGGACAACCTGATGCTATCCTTACTTCGAATCATCACTGTCTTATCCGGCGTCGGGCTTTTTCTCATTGGCGTCATCTGGTGGCTACAGCCTGCTACCGCGGCAGAAATGCTGGGCGCGAGTTTGCTTGATGGCACCGGCCGCAGCACCCAAATCGGCGACTCGGGCGCGTTTTTCATCGGTGCTGGCGGGCTGTTGGCGCTGGGGGCCATCCGAAACCACGCGGCCCTGGTGATATCGGGAGGTTTGTTGGTGGGTCTGGTCATTCCCGGTCGCATTTTATCCGCCACCACCCATGGCGGTGCCTGGACGCCTGATGAAATTGCTGGCGAGTGCATTGTCTTAGTCGTTGCTTTGTTAACCGCCGCCGCTATCCACCGACAAAACGCACAATCTGTCTTTCGGTAAGCCCAGACCGCTCCTTTATGTTGTTACAAAAACTCAAGGAACTGCTTGGGCGTGAAAGCACCACAGTCAGCGAGGCAGAACACCGCGCGCTGGAACTCGCCTGCGCTGCCCTGATGTTTGAGGTTGCGCGCGCCGATTTTTCAGTCGAAACAACTGAACAGGATACAGTCACGTCGCTGCTCAAAGAGCAGTTCAACCTCAGCGCTGACGAAGTCTCCACGATCACAGAAGCCGCCGTTGAGCAAGCGGATGCCGCCACCTGTCTTTTTGAGTTCACCCGCACATTAAACGAGCTGGCCTCGGCTGAGCAGAAGCGCGATCTGCTGGCCATGATGTGGCGGGTGGCGATGGCAGATGACGCTCTGAGCCGTTATGAAGAGCACGTGATACGTAAAGTCGCGGATCTGCTGTATGTGCCGCATGGTGATTTTATTGCGGCCAAGCAAAGCGCGATGTGATCTAAACTCTCGGTGCAGCGGGCTTGCGCCATAGGCGCTCTCACTTATCGACTGCCGCCCCGGGCGCTCACAAGGCAGCCCAATACGATCAAACCTGTGCCCAAGAGGGTTCGCGCGGTGACGGGCTCGGCGAAAAACCACCAACCCAGTATCGCCGCCCAAATAAACGCGGTGTATTCGATCACGACCAGTCGCTGCGCCTCCGCCTGCCGGTAAGCCAGTGACATCAGCATCAGCGAGCCCACCGCAAAACCTGCCGCCAGCGCCGCGCCACCCCACTGATACGAACTGGCTGGCCAAGAAACGGCAAACGGCACGCCGACTAGCAGCATCAAGAACACGATGGTGTTTTGATAAAAGGCTATCTCGAGTGGCCTTGCCACCAAAGCCTGCATCCGCTGCAGCACCAAGTTAAAAGCATACATCACTGCCGAGACCAGTACCGCGGCCATACCCACCGCATCGCTGCCCTCATCGACTGCCAACAGCTCGCCACCGACAACCACCATGACGCCACCAAAACCCAGCACCGCAGCGAGCTTGGCGCTGGCCCCGATGCGCTCACCCAGAATGGGCACCGCCAGAAACAGCGTGATGATCGGCGCGATAAACGACAGACCGATCGCCTGCGCCAGTGGAATGCGCGTCAGGCCAAAAAAAAACAGGTAGGCCATCACCGCAGTCAGCGCAGCCCGAATCAGATGGATTTTCAGCACTCGCCCCGACGCCGGCACGGGGCGCGTGGGCAGATACAGCACCGCAACGATAAGCGCCCCCATGGCCATACGCCAAAACATCGCGTTGTAGGTCCCCATCGCCAACGCCTGCCCCTTCATCACCGCATCCATCATGGAAAAGAACATGATGCCCAGCGTTGCAATCAGCATGGGATGTTGGGCAACAGATTTCATATTTTTCTATCTCAGCTGGCAGCGCATGGTCGCAGTGTGAACGGCCCGGCAAGGCGTGAGGCGCATTATGCAGTGGAGTACGCCCTATGAGACCATCTGGGTCAGGTGTTAAGCACGGATTCGTGCTGATAAGAGGCCACTGAATGGCGACCGCGGAACAGCTGAATCAGGCAATTGCCTTGATTCAAGGCAACCAACACGCCGATGCCGAGGCATTGCTCACACCCCTGCTCAACCAATCTGCATCGGACGCCGATGTGTGGCAATTGCTTGCACTGGCACGTAAAGGGCAGCTCGATCTAGCCGGCGCCGAGATCGCTTTTAAGCAATCGATTGATTTACATGCTGCACCAGCTGTCATCACCAACCTCGGCAATCTTTACCGACAAATGGGTCGCGAAGAGGACGCGTTGGCGTGCTATAACCGTGCCCTCGAGGCAGCGCCCTCGCACTTGCCCGCTAGAGTCAACAAGGGGCGTTCACTACTTGCAGTCTCGAGGCTTGAAGAGGCCATCACCCTCTACACCGAGATCCTTGAGGCGCTCCCCGAACACGCCAATTCTCGCATTGGTCTCGCACAGTCCCTGCAGCGCAGCGGCCAGACTCGTGCGGCCACTTTGCATTTCGAAAAAGTTTTGGCCCATGAGCCCGAAAACGCCGCGGCGCTCAATGGGCTTGGCGTGATTCAAAAGGTCTCCGGGCACCCAAGAGAGGCCTGCCGCACGCTGAAACGTGCAGTCGCATCCGCGCCAGCGGCACCAGAGGTGCGAATCAATCTGGCCAGTGCCCTAGCTTTGTCGGGCGAGGAATCCGAGGCCATTAGCGCATACCGCGAGGCGCTGCGGTTGGACCCACTTAACCCAGAGCTCCATGACTGGTTTAACGGTTACCTGAGCACCTTGGCACATCCTGAGTACTTGCACTCATACGCTAAAGCACTGGATCAGCACCCGACCGCGGGGCCATTGGCCATCGCCTATGCCCGTAAGTTACTGCTGGGACACCAAGGCGAGCAGGCACTGCAGGTATTGGCCGCCGTGCCCATGGACGACCTACAGACTCGCGCTTATGTAGCCTGTGAGCGCAGCCACATCCTCCGAGAAATGGGCGAATTTGATGAAGCCGTGACCACCGCTCGGGACGCGCACCAGCTACTGCCAGTCCTGCCTCGCAATACGCTGGAGCTGGCTACCGCCATCATGGCAGCCGGCACTGACTATGAGGAAGCCCTTGCTTGTATGCGGCCGCTCACCTCATCGGACGCTTGCGGACAAGAAGCATGGGCCACCTATGCCACGGCACTGCGCTACGCAGAGCGTCGGGACGAATACAAACAGCTCGTGGATTACGAGAAATACGTGGGCATGCGCCACATTGAGACGCCTGAGGGCTATGACAATCTCACCACATTCCTTCAGGCGCTGCGCGATCATCTGAAGGCACTTCATATCACGCGCCATCATCCCGTTGGGCAATCACTGCAGCATGGCACCCAAACCCTTGATGACCTGTTCAGCCGGGACGAACCCGTTATCGATGGACTCAAGATGGCGCTCACAAACGCTATCCAATCCTTCACTCAAGGACTGCCCTCAAGCGTAGAGCACCCGGTCTCCAACCGATATACAGGGGAGATAACATTCTCCGATTCCTGGTCTGTGCTATTGAGAAAAATGGGCTTCCATAAAAATCATTACCACTCTCATGGTTGGTTAAGCAGCGCCTTTTATTTAACGGTGCCCGATGTGGTCAACGCAGGCGGCAAAGAGGGTTGGATTAAATTTGGTGAGCCGGGGTTTCGTGCGAGAGAGCCGCTCAGCCCCGAGCACTGGTTGCAACCTGAGGAAGGCGCGCTGGCGATCTTTCCGTCGTATCTGTGGCATGGCACGGAGGCGCTGCAAAGTAACGTTGAGCGGATGACCGTAGGCTTTGATGTCTTGCCAGCACCCGCCTGAATCCGCCGCTATTGGCCAACCAATCATCTCGGATAATCCTAGGCGCTTCTAGTCATCAAAAAGGCTGGCAGAAGGGTCAGTCCGGAAAAAACACCGTCTTTTTGCCACCATCCTCGGTATAGACCGGCTCGCCCCGTTCGATGAGGTAGGCCTGATTGGTGCTGCTTACAAACCCCACACCACGAAGCAAGCTGGCCATTCGCTCGTAATAGGGGTGCTCAAAGTGCGCCGCCAAGCTGTCGCTGTCCTCCCATAACTCATAGACCTGCATACGAGTCGGTACAGCCGGGTCGGGTGCAAAACAGTAATCGCGACAGCCCGGCTCTTCTTCACGGGTCAATCGCTGTACATCCGCGACGAGCGCCACCGCTTCATCTCGATCCGATTGGCTGGCAAATTCCAGCGCGGCCACCACAATAATCATCGACTTATTCTCCATGAGATATGGTTCATTAATTCTTGTACCTGACCTTCAATGCCTTGCTACATTCTGGAGAAGTCTGGTCATGATCACGCGATGCCCAGCCAACCCAGCAGTGCAGTCAGGCCCATCAGATACATGCCTGGCAACTTTAAAAGGCTGGCGTGACCCGTAACACCCAACAACAAAAAGAGCGCTGCACCCAACGCATTGCCAACCAGCACCGGGTAGGCGAGTAAAGCAAGATCGGGCTTCATCGCCACGCAAAGCAAGGTAGCCCCACTCACCACCAGAAAAACGGT
>CAJXDE010000109.1 GCA_913052635.1 uncultured Halieaceae bacterium | reverse complement strand
ATTGCCCCCGACTGGGGCGACGGAGAGGGTCCGGATTACTGGACCGTGAATAACGGCGAGCGACTCTGCGACATCCTGCTTGAAGACACCGAGTTCGGCACGCAAATACAGCGCTCGATGGAGTCGCCCGGTTTCAAGGGTGTGCCGCTCAGCTACCAGGAAGCGCGCATTTACCACTGGAACCAGAATGCGGATCAGATGATCGGCTTGGACAGGATCCCCGCCGAGCTAGCGGTTCGACAGGTGATCGGGGAAGAATGGGTACACCCCAACGACCCTCGCGTTACCGAGATGACTGAGCAATAAAGGTCGCATCAAACCCGCTTTGCTGCCACCACCGCCGCAGCGGAACCCGAACCCACAATGGCACACCAGAGCCGCAACAATACGTTGCGCTTGGGTAACGCCAAACTCGCCGCCTCATCGCGGTGGCTCACCTCATCTGCCTGGCAGTCGAGCAGCACTTGCCGCAGCGGGCCGTGTTCACCCTCGGGCATCAGTCGCACAATCTGCTGCTCGTAGTGGTGATCAACGAATGTCTCCACCGCCTCAATCGTGGCAAACACCGCCTGCCGGCCAAATAGTGCGGGCAACGCGCCCGTCAGCCAGCCCATGACGCGCCAGAGTGGCAGTAACCGCGTGCGGCCTGCTACGGGGACGATCTCTTCCATCAGCGTAAGGTGCTTTTGCTCAGTCTGCAGATGCAACGCTGCAAATTCCCTGACGCTCGCATCCCGTGAGATTGCCAAAATACCGCGATAGATCATGACCGCGCCGAACTCTCCGGCATGATCTGAGCGGAGCTCCTGTTGGAGCCAACGGGGCAGGCCGCTGAACGCCGGCCAGGCTGATGCAACATCAGTAGCGGGCGACGCTGTTACGGGAACCGCGTTAAGCACCGCCGACGCTACCTGCGCCTCGCTTTGTTCGGCAGAGGCTGCCTGTGGAGCAGATGGCGGTTGTGATGTCGGCGCCGTAAACGTCATTTGTCACAGAGCAATTAGAAAAAGGCTGGAAAAGATAGCGAACTTCGCCAAGGGAATCAGGTCATCGTGGCCGTAGGATAATCTCAGCCGCTGCCCAGTGACTCCAGATCGATCACAAACCGGTACTGGACGTCGCCCTCGTGCAGCCGAGCACTCACTATTGAACCGAGCTTATCAGGGCGGGGCCGCCCTCGCGACGCCGGATCAGGCTACCAGCGCGTGCGATTCACAATGGCCACCAGCGAGAGCATCACCGGCACTTCAACCAACACGCCCACCACGGTGGCCAACGCCGCTCCGGAGTGCAGGCCAAACAGGCTGATCGCGACCGCCACGGCCAACTCAAAGAAGTTCGAGGTACCGATGAGTGCGCAAGGCGCCGCCACCGCGTGCTCTACCCGCCACCAGCGCGCCGCAAGATAGGCCACAGCAAAGATTCCGTAGGTTTGAATAAGCAGTGGGATCGCAATCAGCACGATGTCCACCGGCTGCGCCACGATGGTCTCGGCCTGAAGGCCAAATAGCAGCACCACCGTACCGAGCAGGCCTGCTATCGAATAGGGCTTCAGCGCATTCAACAGTGACGCTAGCCGCTCGGGACTGTCGGGGCGATACAAGGCCTTACGCGTCACTATGCCGGCCGCCAGCGGAATCACAACGTAAAGCAGGACGGAAAGGAGAAGCGTCTCCCAGGGGACCACCACATCTGTCACGCCCAGAAGAAATCCCGCCAGCGGAGCAAAGGCAAAAATCATAATCAGGTCATTCACAGAGACCTGCACAAGGGTGTAATTCGCGTCCCCTTTGGTCAGATGACTCCACACAAAAACCATGGCGGTGCACGGTGCGACCCCCAGCAGAATCATCCCGGCGATATATTCCGTCGCAGTTTCCGGATCCACGAGATCCGCAAAGAACACCCTGAAAAACAACCACCCAAGGGCCGCCATCGTGAAGGGCTTGATCAGCCAATTTACGACCAAAGTGATGATCAGACCCTTTGGTTTGTTACGAATATCTCGGATCGACCCAAAATCGACCTGCACCATCATCGGGTAAATCATGATCCAGATGAGCGCCGCTACTACCAGATTGACCCGCGCAAACTCAAAGGCGGCAAGCGCCGTAAACACGTCTGGCGCGGCGTTACCCAGCACAACGCCGAGTAGGATACAGAGGCCCACCCAAACGCTCAGGTACCGTTCAAAAATGCCCATCGCGAACTCCTTTCACAGCCATGCATCACACACTCAGGATTCAATCTCTCGAACCCACTCATCGACTTTGTTCTCAATGCGATCAATTACCGCCATGAACGCGCTGCGAATAGCCGCGGCGCTGCCTTCTGCTCGGGACGGGTCGGGCAGCCCCCAGTGATGTTTTTCGACCTCACCCATCCAGAGCGGGCAGGTCTCCCCAGCTGCACTATCACAGACAGTGACCACGCGATCAGGGTTAAAAGCGGCGAGGTCCTCCCATGACTGGCTCTGCAATCCGCTCGTTTGATAACCGCGCTCTTCGAGATAGCGCAGGGTTAAAGGATGCACGGCATCGACCGGAGCACTACCCGCGCTGGCCGCCTGAAGCGAACCGGCGCCACGCTGGGACGCAATGGCCTCACATAAAATGCTGCGACAACGGTTGTGGGTGCAAATGAACAGCAATTTCACGACGGGCTCCACTTCAGAGCCCACCGAGAACGGATCAATCAGAATCGCTGATATACAGCGATCGCTTGGGCTTTTTAAACACCCGCTCCATCATAGGCTCAAAAAATGACAGTTCGTAGCACTCTGCCGCGGGGTCGAAGGCGGGGGCGTCGTATTTTTCAATGAATTCCAACGTGCGCTCGTAGTGAGGATGGTCCTTGTATTGATCCCTGAGATCCCTATCGAGGCCCATGTAGTGAAAAAAGTAGTATCCCTGAAAAATAGCGTGATGCTTGACCATCCAGTGGTTGGCCTCACTCACGTAGGGCTCCAGAAGCACGGCCGCGACATCGGCGTGGTTGGCGGGACCCAGCGTGTCACCAATGTCGTGTAACAAGGCACACACCACGTATTCTTCATCTTTTCCGTCTTTATGGGCCAGTGTGGCGGTTTGCAGGCTGTGAGTCAGCCGGTCGATGGCAAAGCCTCCGCAATCGCCCTCAAGTAGCATGAGGTGAGCCTTAATCCGCTTGCACACGTCACCTCGAAACTTGAAAAATTCGGCGTCGATGATTTCCCAGTCTTCCTTAGTGCCATCCTTCATATGATGGAACTGGGCGCGTTTCGGTAAGGCCTGGTTCATGGGTTCTCTCCTGTTGGCGGCGCACACCGCACTGGCTCTCCAGCATTAATGACGTCTAGAATACTGCTGTGTTGCAGGTGCTTCAACAACGCCCCGCCATGGCGCCTCGAGCGCCCTTAATCAGCCTTTAGGGGCTCAAGACCCGCTCAATTGCGCTTCGGCTCGACTTTTCACCAGTAGCGAATCACGGTAAATCGTTGATAAAGGAGGCCTCATGGAGGCGCCTTCTGGAACATTAGAATCACAAACTTTGCAAGAGAGCCATCTACCAAGTGTCGAAGGAGAGGAGAGACACCATAAACACAACGATCTTAACTTTGAACCATGCCAACCATTTTATCTACCAGGCGGCAGCGGATCGCGTGGTCAATGACTGGGCAGCACAATTGTGTGCTGCGATGGATAACACTCTGATAACCTCCTCTAGTGGCATGTAAGCGAGGTTCCGACCTGTGAAACGCGTTGCGAAAGTTGCGATCAGCATTTTTGTTTTGGGGTTCATCGCCCTGATCGTGTTGCCACAATGGGCGCCGGTCAACGCAATTAGTTGGACCCCACCCTACAACCCGGGGCTAACCGGCATCTTCGCGACCAATCAGGCGCTTTCGGTGATTACCGAGGTGCCGGTCGGCACTGCCCCCGAACACGTGGCCTGTGATGCGCAAGGCAGGCTCTACACCAGCCTTGACGGCGGCGCCGTGTTGCGATCCGACACACAGGGAAAATGGATTGAGCTGGGCAATACCGCCGGGCGGCCGCTGGGTCTGAGACCCGATGGGCAGAGCGGCCTCTGGATCGCTGATTCCATGGCGGGCTTGCTGCATATGGATGCCAGTGGCGATATCACCTTACTGGCTACTAATCTCGACGGCGTGCCCCTGCGCTTCGTTGATGATCTCGATGTCGATAGTAACGGGCGCATTTGGTTCTCAGACGCCAGCCAGCGGTTTGACTACACGCAGGTCGCGCTCGATTTTTTTGAGGGGAGCCGGACCGGCAGACTGCTCCGCTATGACCCGGCAACGCAACAAACCAACGTCATGATGGACGGTCTTTTTTTTGCCAACGGTGTAACCCTCGGCCCCAGCGAGGACTATGTGCTGGTCAATGAGACAGGCATGGGCCGGGTACACCGGCTGTGGCTGAAAGGCGAAAAAGCTGGCCAGCAAGAAGTCTTCATAGACGAGTTACCGGGCACACCGGACAACATCCGTTTTGACGGCGAGAACACCTTTTGGATTGCCATGCCCTCACTGCGTGCCAGTCTCGATTTACTGGCCACGCTGCCACGCCTAAGAGCGCTGCTGTCCTACCTACCGATCCAGTGGCTTGAAGCAGCCGCCCAGCCCGCGAGCTTTGTGATTGGTGTGAATCTCGAGGGCGAGGTTATTCACAACCTGCAGGATCAGGATAACGCCTTCCACTACATCACCGGAGTCACACCCTGTGGCGATACGCTTTATCTGGGCAGTTTGGAAACCGAAGCAATTGGGATCTTGCCGAAGCCTTGAAACCGTGTCTCTATTTATCTCTAAATCTCGATACCTCTGAATCGCTGAAGCTGACATGACCATAGATAACGCCACACAAATCGAATTCTGGAACGGCGAGACGGGTCGCAACTGGGTCACCCACGATGCACTCATGGAAGCCATGTTGCAGCCACTGGGTGAGTATGTGATGGACACGCTGGCGCCGCAGCCGGGAGAACACGTCCTCGACATTGGCTGTGGTTGTGGGCACACCTCGCTAAGCCTCGCCGGCCGAGTCGGCGCAGAGGGCTCGGTAACCGGGGTCGACATCTCCGCGCCCATGTTGGCCGTCGCAAGTCACTTTGCCGCCGAGCGCAGCTCGATTCACTTTGTCGAAGCGGATGCGCAAACCCATGCTTTTGAAGCAGAGCGTTATGACATGGTCTTCTCGCGTTTCGGTGTGATGTTCTTTGAAGACCCCGTCGCAGCTTTCACCAATATCCGCAGCGCCCTGCGTGCATCGGGCCGTCTCGCGTTTTGCTGCTGGCAACCTCGCGCCGTGAATCCGTTTATGACCGTACCGGCGATGGCGGCCCTCGAGCTGTTACCGGCACCGCCAGAGATGCCACCGCGCACCCCGGGCCCTTTCGCGTTTGAGGAGGCCGACTACGTCACGGCAGTGTTAACCAACGCGGGGTTTGAGAGTGTCGCCGTGACGCCGCTGCAACAACCATTGACCTTTGGACGCGGGTTGAGCCTTACCAATATTGTCGAGCGGCTGGTTCAGATTGGTCCGATCGCACAGATGGTGCGCGATGCACCCGAGGATCTGCAGCAGCCGGTTCGTGACAGAGTCGTTGATGCGGTTAAACCGTTCTACAGCGAAGACACCGGCATGACCCTCGATGGCCAATTTTGGCAGGTCACAGCGCGCCGGTAGGCTGAGCTCGCCATCACTTATGGCATAATCCGTGCCAATTGAGCTGCGGCTCTTCCCCAATCCTCACAAAGGATATTGTTCATGGATACCCAATCTCTCTTTTCTTTGGCTGGGCGTACTGCGCTGGTCACCGGCGGCTCAAGGGGCATCGGCAAGATGATCGCCACCGGTTTCATTGCTCAGGGTGCCAAGGTGTATATCTCGAGCCGTAAAGCGGACGTATGCGAGGCCGTCGCCGAAGAGTTGGGGCCTAACTGTATTGCCGTACCGCAGGACATCTCTACCGTGGACGGCTGTAAGGCCTTGGCCGCCACTATGGCTGAGCACGAATCCGGCGTGGATATTCTCGTGAATAACGCAGGCGCTGCCTGGGGCGAATCCTTTGAAACATTTCCAGAAGCGGGATGGGATAAAGTCATGGACCTTAATGTGAAGTCGATCTTTTTCTTGACCCAGGCAATGCACGGCCTCCTGAAAGCCGGCGCCTCAGATGAGCAGCCCACCAAAGTGATAAATATCGCCTCCATCGATGGTCTGCGGCTGAACCCCTGGGAAACATACAGCTATCAGGCCTCCAAAGCAGCGGTGATCAACCTCACCAAGCGGCTGGCAGCACGACTGGTGAAAGACGGCATTCTTGTCACGGGTATCGCACCCGGCGCGTTTGCCTCTGAAATGAATAAAGCTGCGCGGGATCTGGGTGATATTGTGGGTCAGCACGTGCCGGCGGGGCGCATCGGTAATGACGAGGATATGGCGGGAGTAGCCATATATCTTGCGTCGCGCGCGGGTAACTACGTGGTGGGCGAAACCATTGCCGTTGATGGCGGCGTCGTGCACGCCTTCCTCACCGAGAGCTGGGAGGTCGACCCGTCCGGCGGACATTGATCGCCCACAGGACCACCAATCAAAAAAGCGAGCTGAAAGGCTCGCTTTTTTATTTTTAAGTCAGCGCTCGAGACCGTTACTCGGCGCGCTCATATAGCTGCTCCATCAACTGATCGATGGTAAAGGTCGCCGGGCGCTGCCTGGGTGGATACACCTTCAGCGTCTCAAGAAAACCCTGTAGCTGCACCCGCGCCATGGTCAAACGCGGCAGTGCTGTGCGCACCCACCAATCGTTGTAAGTGTTGGAATGCTCGTCAGCCCGCTCGAAGGGGTCACGGCGCAAATGAAACACCTTTGGAATCCGCAGCGTTTGGAACTGCTCTCGCCACACATCGAATTCCTTGGCGCGCTGCTCGGCAAAGACGACCTTCCAGTCACCGATCCGCATAGCGGTCAATAACCCGTCGTCGCTCCAGTAGTAAAAGGTATTCCGTGGGCCGCGGTCAGCTTCACCCGTGAGGTAAGGCAGGAAATCATAGCCATCCAAGTGGTTATGATAGTCGCGGCCATTGATGTTCACGCCGGCCTTCAGTTCTTCGGTCACCGTCGGTCGACCCGCCGCAGTCATAAGCGTGGGTACCCAGTCTTCGTGCGACATCATGTCGTTAAGGATCGTGCCCGCGGGGATCTTGCCCGGCCAACGAATCATGGCTGGCACTCGGAAGCCGCCCTCCCAGTTGGTGTTCTTCTCGCTTCTGAAGGGCGTGATCGCCGCGTCAGGCCAAGTGTTGAAGTGCGGTCCATTGTCGGTGCTGTAAAAAACGATCGTGTTATCCGCGATGCCGAGCTCGTCGAGCTGATCCAGCAGTCGGCCGACCAGATTGTCGTGGCCCACCATGGCGTCGTTATAAAACCCCTGACCGGACAAGCCCTCTTCCTCTTCCGGGGT
>CAJXDE010000108.1 GCA_913052635.1 uncultured Halieaceae bacterium | reverse complement strand
CCGTTTATCCCGTGGCACGCGCCGAAAGCCGTCTTTTTGTCTACCGCATCGAGAAGGACTGGGCGGCGTTGGTCGATGCCATACAGTCATCTCGCAGTGACAACGTCGTGAAGAAGTCGGTAAAAGAGCTCAAAGAGAGCGTGGTAGCGGTGTCGCCGATCTTCATGGAGAAACCCTTTTTCATGAGTGAAGAATTCTCTCTGGTGGATTGCTGCGTAGCGCCTATTCTGTGGCGCTTGCCTTCACTGGGCGTCGATATTCGGCTAAGCAAGCAGTCGAAGCCGCTCCTCGATTACATGGATCGTTTGTTTAATCGGGCGGCGTTTCAGGAGAGTCTCTCCATACAGGAGCGGGAGATGCGCTCCTAAAGCGGTTGGCCTCCCTTGAACTCGAGCCGTCCCTACATTATCCGCGCTATCTATGAGTGGATCGTGGACAATGATTGCACCCCTCATCTGCTGGTCGATGTGGATCACGACGGGGTCGATGTGCCTCAAAGTTACGTGACCGATGGCCAGATTGTACTGAACATCTCCCCCAGCGCCGTGGTCGGTTTGGAGATGGGGAATGACCTGATCCTTTTCAATGGCCGCTTTGGCGGCGTAGCGACCGATATCGTCGTACCCATCAGGGCGATTCTCGGTATCTACGCGCGAGAAAACGGGCAGGGCATGGTGTTCGACGCGGCGGAAGAGCCGGATGACCCACCGGAGCCGCCAGCGGGCCGCGGCCGGCCCAGCCTCAAGGTGGTTAAATAGCCGGCGCCGGAATCAACTCGAACAACTGCACAACCCGCTCCGCACGGCTGACCTCCGCTGCTTCCAGCGATACGCGATCAGCTTCCTCCTCGGTCAAAAGACCCATCAGGAAGACAACGCTGTTTTCCGTGACGACTTTGACCCGGGTGCCGGGCGTGTCAGAGCCCGCTAGCAGCTTTGTTTTCACCTGGGTTGTGATCCAGGTATCCTGGCTGCGGGTGCCCATGCCGGTTGCAGGCCCGACTTCCAATTCATTGTAGATTCGCCGAACGTCCTCAATTTTTCTCACGACGTCGGTTGCGAGCGCTTTGAGCGCCTCCGAGGGCACCTGCCCTGCGAGCAACACGAAGCCGTTGAAAGATACGATGCTCAGGTGCGCGTCGTCGAAGCCCTCGTCTGCGGTATTGATGTTGACCTTGGCTTTGGTTTCGATGCTCTCGTCGGTCATCTGTTGTCCGAAGGTCCGTTCGCCGGGATCTTCCTCGATAGGCCCTGCGCCGGCACTCGACATGATCGACCCGCAGCCGTTTAACAGCCCCGTTAACGAGAGGCTCAAGAGCAGCGAGAGGCTTATAAGTCGTTGTCGTATCCCGGTCATGATTTAGTCTCCCATTGGTCCAAATGTATGGGTGTCGATCAGTCGCGCCAGACAGATTGCCAGGGCGCCGTTCAAGGTCAGTCGGGTCTCAATGTTCTTATCGACGACCGTCATATTCAGCCCCGGCCCCCGATTGCCTACCCAGATCGCGCTGACTTGCCGCTGCTCCAGTGCGATGGCCAACCGCTGAATTTCTGGCTCGCCTAATGAGGCGGCAAAAACAAATGCCACGTCGCCTTGCTGGCCCAGCGCCTGAATCTGCCGACCCAGCCAGTATACGCCCGTTTCTGCGGATTCGATGTGGTGCTCTGCCAGTTCCACAACCGGCAGACTGGGACGTTCCCTGAGCACGCCGCGGTGCAACAGGCTCGCCAGCGCGGTGGCGCCGGCGCAGTCCGCACCCAAGCCGATGCTAAACAGCTTGCGCTCATTGAGGATAGCCTCGGCAGCCTGCTCTGCAGCCGCGCCGGTAGCCTCAGCGAGGCCGTCCATCGCCAGGCTGGTCGTCTCCAGGTGTCGCTGAAAAAAGTCAGAGATGAGTGGGTAGAAATCCACGATGCAGTCACAGCCACTGGTTTTGGGTTAGTTCAAGGCGGCGCGAACCCACACGGGTTCCCCGTCACCATTGGGCGCATCATAAGCGATCACATCAAAGCGGCAAGGGTGATGTGACCACGCCTTTTGCCGGCTGACGAGTAGCGCGGCACAGCGCTTCAGCTTGCTCTGCTTTGTCGCGGTTACGCTGTGGATGGTGCCGCCAAAACGATCGCTAAGGCGGTATCGGGCTTCGATAAAGGCTACATGCTCGGCGTCGCGCATGATTAGGTCGATCTCGCCACATGGGCTGCTGAAGTTGCGGGCGATTGGTTCAAGCCCATGCTGCATTAAAAAGTGTTCTGCCTGCTGTTCCCAATACTGGCCGATCGGCTTCACCGTCACCACTAGCGCACTGTATCCGCCGAGGGTAGTGCCGGGCGGATCCGAGCACCATCAAATGTGGCCAATTCCAATTCCCTCTCCACCGATCCGTCTTGTTTGCGGCGCAACAAGCCGGTTTGACCTCGAACGACCCACTGCGCCGTTTCGGTGGTTTGCTGCCAATGTTGGGCCAAAGTCAGTGCGTCACGCCCGAGTGCTCTTAGGCGACTCAGTCGGTCTGTCATCTCCGGTGGCAGCATGGCAGGTGTTTCCACAAACACCACGCCATTCAGGTCGCGGTTGCGGGTATCGGCCACACCATCATTGATGGCCGAGGTCGCATAGACGGGTACATCGCCTGTCATATGAAATACCAAGAGAGGACGCCAGGTCCGCGCGGTTGCCGCATCGGGCGCCAGCATAAAAATACATTCGAAATCGCTTCGTCCACGTCCTCGCGCATCCACTGGCAGGTCGAAGGCGCGTTCAACAGCACGAATGCGCTGATCACTGGAGCCGGATCCGAGCAATTTACCCATCTCTGTATTGGTGTCGGCAGGGTTATCTACAACCAGCTGTCCTCGGATGCGACCCCCGTGCTGGGTCCAGCGATCGGTGAATGACGAGAGCAGTCGAGCGCCACGATCACTGTTCACCCCCACTACGATGGCATGGCGACAGGCTTGCCCGAAAGCGACGTCGGCGATTTGTTGCGCTTCGTCCTCGGGCGCGAGGCTGAGGCTCATCCAGTTTCGACTGAACGATCCGGTCAGCGAGTCCGTTTGGTTTAGGGCAATGACGGGCACCGTCCGTTGAGCTAGTTGCCCCAGCGAGGCCACATCCTCCTTGATCAAAGGTCCGATGATTAGATCTGCGCCGTCCGCCACGGCTTGACGGTACAGGTCTCTGACACCCGCTGGCTGGGTGGAATTCAGCGTGGTGAGGGCCGGGCGGCTTCTGGGGTCTGGGAACAGGGTATAGAGCTGATCGATCGCGCCAATTAAAACCGCTTCCCCTGCACCTGCGAGCCTGCCCTCCAGTGGCAGCAGCAGAGCGATGTGGTCGACAGACTCTGCTGTGACCCAGCGCGTCACGTGCCGCGGCATGGTGGGCCGTTTTGGTAGCGCGTTTGGTCGGGTCATCCATGCAGCGAGGGCTTCAGGGCCCTCGCGATACACGACCTGCATCTCCAGCCACTGGCGCCAGTTTGGATCGCGGGCTCCGCGGCGGGCTTCGGCAAGGGTGGCTGTGTCCAGTCTGAGCAAGTAGCCAAAGAGCCTGTCGCTGACTGCTTCGTCTTGACGGCTCCCCGAGTGGGCGTGTGATCTTTGAAAGAGGGTTTCTGCCGCTGCCAGCCAGTCACCCGCCAGTGCCCGGCGTGCCTCCCGTTCCTGAAGCACCAGGTCCAGCGCAGCGGTATTGTCTCGCGCTAAATTGGTCAGTAGCTGATCGGCAAGGGTGGTGTCTCCCGCAAACCAGGCCAGCACGCTGTCAATGAACAAGAGTGTCGATGCGTCGAGATCGGCCAGCAGTAACTGGTTGCGCTCGTAGCGCGCTGTCAACAGCGAGTCGGTTTTGGCAAGGTGGGTGACCCTCTCAATCGCTTTTAAGTTGATCTGCTCTCCCTCGACGGGGAGCGGCAGTGTTTCATCGACCACCAGCAGCGGTGCCTCTCGGTCGGGTTCAACCGAGGGCCCGGCACAGGCGAAGAGCAACAGGGATGTTGCCAGCACCAATAACCAATCCAGGCTAGGAGAGAGAAGCGGGAAAAGCCGTCGCGGCGGTTTTCGAGGGTGACCAATCTGTGTCATCACGGCAGTATAGCCATAAGTTGTCCCAGATGATCCGAGGTAGAGAGAGCCCCTTGCCAGCGAGTCTTTATATTGTCGCCACCCCGATTGGTCATCTGGACGACATGTCTATGCGAGCCATCGATGTCCTGCGCACTGTCGATCTGATCGCCGCGGAAGATACCCGTCACTCCGCGAAGTTGCTGCGTCATTTTGATATTCGGACTCCCCGTATCAGTTATCACGATCACAGTGAGACTTCAGATTTAGACCGCATGCTGAAGCGATTACGCGCCGGTGAGACCATTGCGTTGATTTCTGACGCGGGCACGCCACTGGTCTCGGATCCGGGTTACAAGCTGGTCGTGGCCTGTCACCGAGAACGGATACCCGTCGTGCCAATTCCCGGTCCGAGCGCGACGATCACGGCATTGAGCGCGGCGGGCTTGCCGACAGATCATTTTTATTTCGAGGGATTCCTGCCCCCGAAGCCCGGTCAGAGAGCGAACCGACTAAAGGCGCTCACGGCGATTGAGGGGACTCTCATATTTTTCGAATCGCCGCGCCGCCTCGCCGCTTCGCTGGAGGCCATGCATCAGGTACTGGGGGATCGTGAGGCCGCGCTTTGCCGTGAACTGACAAAAGCTCACGAGACGATTTATCGAGCGGTCTTGTCAGAGTTACACGAATTTGTGCTGTCCGATGCGAATCAGCAGCGCGGCGAGGTGGTCATTCTGGTGCGTGGCTTTGATCCTGCCATGGTGACACTGATGCCGGAAACAGCGCGGCTGCTGGCACGTTTGGCTGATGAGTTACCACCCCGCCGAGCGGCGGCGGTGGTAGCCGATATCACGGGCCTCCCGGCCAAACAGCTTTATCAATGGTTATTGGACCGTCGTCACGATAGCTAGGCTTGCAGCGCCTTGCTGATCTCGGTAGGCTCGCGCGCGAGTTGGTCAGACGATCGCTGTCGCTTCGCGGCAGAGGAAAGTCCGGGCTCCAACGGGTCAGGGCGCCAGGTAACACCTGGGGGGCGTGAGCCCACGGAAAGTGCAGCAGAAAGGAAACCGCCTGTTCGCAGGTAAGGGTGAAAAGGTGCGGTAAGAGCGCACCGCGCGGTTGGTAACAACCGTGGCGATGGTAAACCCCGCCCGGAGCAAGACCAAATAGGAATCTGATGCCGTGACCCTCGGCGGATTCGGGTAGGTCGCTTCAGGCGAACGGTGACGTTCGTCGCAGATGAATGATCGTCCACGACAGAACCCGGCTTATCGACTAACTCGCTATGCCCCCCGTCAGGGGGGCTTCCCTACTTATCTAATGGCACAATCTGCTGCATTTTTAGATCGTTTGATTTTAACAGATCAATATTAATTCTTTTTCGTTATAATACTTAAGGCTAAACCTTGTAATTCCGGTTAAAAAGCTGTTTTAGCAAAAGTTTCCGGATGGTTACATGGCTCGATTTCTCATCTTGGCTGGCCCTGTAAGGCACTGAAAACGAACGTTTTTTTCTCTTTAGGTCGTTGACCCTCGGCAGCTGCTGGGCGTATAGTGGCGAAAAGTGGGACAAAGTGGGAATATATTCCATTTTGTGGTGATAAGCGGAAGTCAGTGGGCGCGACGCTATGTTTCGTGGGGTACAGCACATCAATCTGGATGCCAAGGGCCGTATGGCGGTGCCCTCGCGTCAGCGCGAGCTGCTGTCGGTGCTGGGCGACGGTCACATTGTGCTGACCGTTGATACACAGACCCCATGTCTCACCCTTTATCCCCTGCCCGAGTGGGAGCGCATTGAGCGCGATGTGCAGGCATTGCCGGCACTCAATCCCGCAGTGAAAAGATTCCAGAGATTGGTACTGGGCTATGCCAGTGACCTGCAGCTGGACGGTAGCGGGCGCGTGGTCGTGCCGCCGGCGCTGCGTGAATACGCGCAGCTCGAAAAGCGCGCGGTGCTGGTCGGCCAGGGCAACAAGCTTGAACTGTGGTCGGAGGATTTGTGGCAGCAGGAATGCGCTGCTGCCCTGTCGACAGATTCAACTGGGGAGCTCCCAGCGGAGCTGATGCAGCTCAAACTTTGATGGACCGGGAACATCGACCGGTTCTGCTTGAGGAGGCAATTGCGGCACTGATGGTATCGGCGGATGGCGCATACGTGGATGGCACGTTTGGCCGGGGCGGGCACAGCACCCGAATCCTCGATGCCCTCTCGCCTCTGGGGACTCTAGCCGCTTTTGATCAGGATCCCGCTGCGTCCGCGGTGGCCGAGCGCCTGGCTGGTCAGGATTCGCGCTTTCGGTTTCAGGCGGCTAATTTTCGCGACTTGGCAAATCACATCGCGCCTGCCAGCGTGCAGGGCGTGCTGCTGGATCTGGGAGTGTCATCACCTCAGTTGGACGATCCTGAGCGGGGCTTTAGCTTCAGTCACGACGGACCTCTGGATATGCGGATGAATCCTGAGGCGGGGCGGTCAGCCGCAGAGTGGTTGTCCGAGGTCGACGAGGCCGAGCTGGTGCAAGTGCTCCGTGAGTTGGGTGAAGAGCGGTTTGCGCGCCGCATTGCCGCGGCCATAGTGCAAGCCCGATCAACGGCGCGGATTGATCGCACGGCCCAGCTGGCTGAAATCGTCTCGGCGGCAAACCCCAGATGGGAGCCCAACAAGCACCCGGCGACCCGGAGTTTTCAGGCGATTCGTTTGCATATCAACAGCGAACTGGATGCATTGCGCGAGGTGCTAGAGGCCATTGTGCTGGCATTGGCGCCGAGTGGCAGGATGGTAGTGATTAGCTTCCATTCCCTGGAAGACCGTATCGTCAAACGCTTTATCAGGCAGGCCGCGCAAGGCGACCGGCTACCTCCCGGCGTGCCTATTCAGTATGAATCGCATCGGGGGTCTTTGCGCCAAGTAGGCAAGGCAGTGACGCCATCAGAGGAAGAGATCTCCGACAATACCCGGGCTCGGTCAGCGATTATGCGCGTCGCCGAGCGTTTACCGTGAGCCAGTTGCCGCTCTCGCCTGCGGCCACCATCGTGCTGTTGAGCGCTAGCCTCCTTGTCTCAGCGCTCGCCGTGGTCGCGAGCACTCATCATGTTCGTGAAGGCTATGCCCGGCTGCAGGATCTTGAGCTGCGCCGCTGGGAACTGCAGGAGCATTACACGCGGTTGTTGTTGGAGGTGAACACCTGGGCGGCACCGCATCGCATTAGTCAGATCGCGTCCGAGACGCTCTCTATGCAGGCGCCTGATCTCGGCCTGTCGCAGGTTATCGCAGAGTGACGCGCGCAAAGCAGGCATACCGATTGCCGCGTTGGCGCTTCGTGGTGATCTGTCTTGCCCTCGCTACATTGACGGCCACATTGATGGGTCGGCTGGTTCTCCTTCAGGTCACGGAAGGGGGGCAGGGCGCGGTCTTTCTGAGACA
>CAJXDE010000107.1 GCA_913052635.1 uncultured Halieaceae bacterium | reverse complement strand
CGCGTCGGTGTTGTTCCTCGGTGGTTGGTGGGCGCCGATTCCGGGCCTCGACTTCGACGACAACGTCTGGAATCTCCTGGGCCCGCTCGTCATGGTCACCAAGGTGGTCGTCCTCACGTTCATCATCTTCTGGGCCCGATTTTCGCTGCCCCGCTTCCGAGAGGATCAGCTCCAGCAGCTGGACTGGAAGGTGCTCATTCCGCTGTCGCTGGCCAACATCGTGGTCACCGCCGTTCTCAAGATCGTCTTCTAGGAGCCAGTCATGGGACGTTACCTACCGACCGGAATCGTCAAGGGCCTCGGTGTCACCGGCGGAACCATGCTCCGCACGATCTTCCCGGATCCCAAGAAGCCAATCCCCAACCCGGTCAAGGGCGCCGACACCGTGCAGTACCCGCACGAAAAGGAAGCGCCGCCAACCCGAGCCCGCGGTGTGATCGCCTTGCACGAGGAGAACTGCACGGCGTGCATGCTGTGCGCTCGCGAGTGCCCGGACTGGTGCATCTACATCGAGGGCCACAAGGAGAAGGCGCCGCCGCGTCGTGCTGGTGGCAAGCCCCGCCAGGTCAACGCCCTCGATCGCTTCGACATCGACTTCGCGCTGTGCATGTACTGCGGCATCTGTGTCGAGGTCTGCCCGTTTGAAGCGCTGTTCTGGAGCCCGGAGTACGAGTTCTCCGAACCTCGAATCGCTGATCTCCTCCACGACAAGTCGCGCCTCGCGGACTGGATGGAGACGGTGCCGGAGTTCGAACCTTACGAGGCGGGCTCGGAAGCCAAGGTCAAGAAGGTCCCCTCGACGTGATGCAGTTGTTGGCCCAGGTCTCCTCGGAGACCGATTTCCATGTGGCGCAGAACATCTTCTTCGCAGTGATCGCGGTGACGATGATCTATGCGGCGTTCCGGGTGGTCACGACCGCCAACGTCGTGCACGCCGTGGCGCAAAACCTGACCACAATTCGCAACCGCGTGAATGAGTTGGGGGTGTCCGAGCCGCTGGTGCAGCGCCAGGGCAGCAATCGTATTGTTGTGGAGTTGCCGGGTATTCAGGATACCGCCGAGGCGAAGCGTATCCTCGGCAAGGTGGCTAATCTGGAATTCCGGTTGGTCGCAGAGACGAACGCACCGATCTCAGAGCGCCAGCGATTTGTGTATCGAAGCGCTGATCGCGGCGGCATGACGGAGTGGCTAGAGCGTGACGTCATCATTACCGGCGAGAGCGTATCCAATGCGCAGGCCGGATTCGATCAGAACGGTCAGCCTAATGTGTCGATCAGCCTCGACGGAGAGGGCGGCATGCTGATGTCGCGGGCGACCCGCGCCAACGTCAAGCGCCGTATGGGCGTCTTGTTCATTGAGAGAAAATATCGCACCCGCTATGAGCAGGGTGAGTCAGGGGAAGAGGTGGCAGTGCGCATCCCCTATGATGAAAAGAAGCTGCTCACCGCCCCGGTGATCCAGTCCGCGCTGGGTGCACAGTTCCAGATTACGGGCCTCGATAACCCTGCAGAGTCTTCTGAACTGGCGCTCATGTTGCGCGCCGGTGCGCTTGCAGCACCTATCACCTTTGTGGAAGAGCGCACGGTAGGCCCCTCATTGGGTGCCGAGAATATTCGCCTTGGCATGAAGTCGGTGCAGGTCGGTCTGGCGCTGGTCGTTGTGTTTATGATTTTTTACTACCGCGTATTCGGCATCGCCGCAGTGATCGCGCTGTCGGGCAACCTGGTCTTGTTGGTCGGCATCATGTCCCTGCTGGGCGCCACCCTGACCTTGCCGGGCATTGCGGGCATTGTGCTGACCGTCGGTATGGCGGTGGACGCCAATGTGTTGATCTTCGCGCGGATTCGGGAGGAGATTCGCGGCGGATCGCCGCCACAAACGGCGATCACGCAGGGCTTTGATCGCGCGATTGTGACGATTCTTGACGCCAACATCACAACCCTGATCGTGGCCATCATTCTCTATGCCATCGGCACCGGACCGATCAAAGGCTTCGCTGTCACTCTTTCGGTTGGCATCATCACATCCATGTTCTCCTCGATCATGGGTACCCGCGCACTGGTTAACCTCATCTACGGCGGTCGCCGGGTGAAGTCACTGGCGATCGGCGGCATCGGGAACAAACGGTCCAGCGCGGAAGGAGCGCCCGCATGAAAGCCATACCGTTCATGAAATGGCGCTGGGCCGCCGTGGCACTGTCTGCGGCCGCATTGCTGGCGGCAATTGGTTCGCTCTCTGTCAGGCAATTGAACTGGGGTCTGGATTTCACAGGTGGCACCCTGGTCGAGGTGGCCTACAGCGATAGCGCTGATCTGGGTGCGATTCGCACGGTGCTGGATCAGGAGGGGTATGAGGGCGCCGTGGTGGTCAGTTTTGGCACCGACAAGGATGTGCTGGTGCGTTTGCCCGACGGCTACTCGGATGAGGAGGGCGCATTCATGGTCGATAAGCTTCGGGCGGCGACTGAGATGAGCATCGAGCTGCGCCGGATCGAGTTTGTCGGACCCCAAGTGGGTGAAGAGCTAAGGGACGACGGCGGGATCGCCATGCTCACCGCACTGGGGCTGGTGATGCTCTATGTTGCCTTTCGCTTCCAGATCAAGTTCGCGCTGGGCGCGGTGATCGCGTTGGTCCACGACGTGGTCTTTACCCTCGGCTTCTTCTCGCTAACAGGACTGGAATTTGACCTGACTGTGCTCGCGGCACTTTTGGCGGTTGTGGGTTATTCGCTGAACGATACGATCGTGGTGTCCGACCGCATCCGGGAGAATCTGCGGAAAATTCGTCGGGCCAGCCCCGGAGAAGTGATCGATATCTCGCTCACCGAAACCCTGGGCAGAACGCTCGTCACCTCTTTGACCACGTTGCTGGTGCTGGCCGCGCTCGCCCTGTTTGGCGGGGAAATGATTTTTGGTTTTGCTGTGGCGCTGTTGGTGGGTGTCGCGGTTGGAACCTACTCCTCCATGTATGTGGCGGCGACCACACTGCTGCAGTTGGGTGTGAGCAAAGAGGATGTCATGGTGCCCGAGCGAGAGGGCGCCGATCAGGAAGGTTTGATGCCCTGAGAAGGGCGTTAGCGATAGATCGTTAGGCAGCAGACCACTTAACCATCGGCAGCAGCTGCCGAATCAGCTTGCTGTTGGCGCAGACCACATTGCCACAGTCGTACCAGCTCTCACCACCGGCAAGGTCGGTGATCAGCCCGCCGGCCTCGCGAACCAATAATGCGCCGGCGGCGATGTCCCACTGGTTAAGTCCCATCTCCCAAAATCCGTCAAGGCGCCCCGCCGCAACATAGGCCAGATCCAGCGAGGCAGCACCGGCCCGGCGAACCCCCATGGAGCGACTGGTGATGGCCGCGAGTGACTGGGTATACCAGTCAAGGTGCTCATCGCAGTGACCTAAAAAGGGCACGCCGGTGCCAAAGAGGCACTCGATGAGTTCGCGGCGGTCGCCAACGCGGATACGATGACCATTCAACTGCGCGCCACGGCCGCGCGAGGCAATAAACTCCTCTCGTCTCACCGGGTCATAGACCACGGCGTGCTCAATTTTGCCGCGATACAAGCAGGCGATGCTTATCGCATAGTGAGGGATGCCTCTCAGAAAATTGCTGGTGCCGTCCAGTGGGTCGATAACCCAGGTGTATTCGGAGTCTTCGTTGCCCGACAGGCCGCTCTCTTCGCACAGAAAGCGGTGCTCGGGGTAAGTTTTACCCAGCTGATAGAGAATTTCCTTCTCCGCGGCGATATCGACTTCCGTGACAAAGTCTGCGGCCGCCTTCGCCTGATAGCCGACCCGATCCATATCGTCTGAGGCGCGCACAATCAAGTCTCCCGCTTTGCGGGCAGCTCGCAGCGCCATGGATGCTGTCGGTTCCATCCTATTACCAGTCTCTCGGGGCGGCGCATCATAACAGGGGCGATCGGATGCGCATACGGCTTTGGTACACTCGCGTGCCGCTTTGAGCCTTCGCTCCCAAGAGCCATTCCGTCATGAATCCTGACAACATCGATATTGTCCTGGTCCACACCACGCATAGTGGCAACATTGGGGGTGTAGCGCGAGCCATGAAAAACATGGGTCTGACCCGACTTACGCTCGTGGCGCCCCTTGAGTACCCCGCACCTGAGGCGACCTGGCGCGCTGCGTCCGCGGTGGATGTGATGGAGAACGCACGCGTGGTGAGCACCCTCGACGAGGCGATCGCCGACTGTCAGTTTGTGGTCGGAACCAGTGCACGGGAGCGCCGCATTCCCTGGCCTTTACAAGATGCTCGCTGTTGCGCAGAGCGGATTGCTCAGCACTCGGGCTCAGAGCGGGTGGCGATCCTCTTCGGTCGTGAAGATCGGGGGCTACTGAATGAGGAGTTGCAGCTTTGCAACCTACACTGCCACATCCCGACCCATGAGGGATATCCAAGCCTTAATCTGGCGATGGCAGTGCAGATCGTGGCTTACGAGTGCCGCATGATGCAGTTGGAAGGGCAGACGGCGCTCCCTGAGGACGCAGAGTGGGATACACCTTTTGCCACGGCAGAGGACATGACCCGTTTTTACGCCCACCTCGAGGAGACACTCATCGATATTGAGTTTCTGAATCCCGAGGCCCCTCGCCAACTGATGAGACGGCTCAAGCGGCTGTATAACCGCGTCAGATTGGACGAGATGGAGCTCAATATCCTGCGCGGCATTCTCACCGAAACCCAGAAAACAGCAGGTCGAAAGGCCGACTGACATCACCTTGGCTTATTCTTGACTAAAATAGTCGGGAATAGGACAATCCGTCTTATGAAACTAACGACTCGTGGGCGATACGCCGTCACTGCCATGCTCGACTTGGCCATAAATGGCGGTAGTCGACCGGTCTCATTGGCGGACATTTCCGGTAGGCAGGAAATTTCCTTGTCCTATCTGGAACAATTGTTTGCTAAATTGCGCCGCGAGCAGCTGGTGACCAGCGCCAGAGGGCCCGGAGGTGGCTACCGTCTCGCGCGCAGCGGTGCCGAGATTTTTGTCGCCGAGATTATTGATGCGGTCGATGAGTCGGTCGACGTGACCAACTGTCAGGGCAAGGGTAACTGTCATCAGGGGGAAACCTGCTTGACGCACCATTTGTGGGAGGACCTGTCAGGCCAAATCCACGATTTTCTCAGCCAGATCAGTCTGGGAGATTTGATGGATGGACTTGGGCGTCGCCCCAGCCAACAGATGACAGAGGGGATATTGCAGACCCTGTCAGTTAGGTAATGACATTGCAATCACCAGGGTGATTGTGTGGACACACAGCAAAGAGAGATGGATAGAACATGAATGCACCGGTGACAGTACAAACACCGATTTACCTCGACTACCTGTCGACGACACCGGTCGACCCACGGGTGGTCAAGGCCATGTCTGACTGCCTGTCTACCGAGGGCGTGTTCGGCAATCCCGCGTCCCGCTCACACGTGTTTGGCTGGAAAGCCGAGGAGGCGGTCGAGAACGCGCGCAACCAGGTGGCCGAGCTCATCAATGCCGACCCGCGGGAGATCGTCTGGACCTCGGGCGCAACCGAATCAGACAACCTGGCGATTAAAGGGGTGGCGCACTTCTATCACAAGAAGGGCAAGCACATCATTACTTCCAAGATTGAGCACAAAGCGGTGCTCGACACCTGCCGGCAGCTGGAACGTGAAGGTTACGAGGTGACCTATCTGGATCCGGATGAGCAGGGGTTAACCACGCCTGCCATGGTCCAGGCCGCGCTGCGAGAAGATACGATTCTGGTCAGCGTGATGCACGCCAATAACGAGATTGGCGTGGTCAATGACGTTGCCGGGATTGGCGAGATTTGCCGCGCTTCGGGTGCGCTGCTGCATGTCGATGCGGCGCAGGGCGCGGGCAAGGTGCCACTCGACATGGAAACCATGAAGGTTGATCTGTTGTCGATGTCGGCGCACAAGATGTACGGCCCTAAGGGTGTCGGTGCTCTCTATGTGCGCCGCAAGCCGCGGGTGCGTCTCGAGGCACAGATGCACGGCGGTGGCCACGAACGCGGTATGCGATCCGGTACACTCGCCACTCATCAGCTGGTGGGTTTTGGTGAGGCTTCACGGATTGCCAAAGCCGAAATGGCAGACGAGGCTGAGCGGCTGTCTGCACTGCGTCATCGGTTCTGGGACGCGATCAATGACATTCCCGAGGTCCATATCAACGGCGATCGCGATCAGAGGTTACCTGGAGCGCTCAACGTCAGCTTTGCGTTTGTCGAAGGGGAGTCGCTCATTATGTCGCTGCGAGATCTGGCGATCTCAAGCGGCTCGGCGTGCACCTCGGCCAGCCTTGAGCCGTCGTACGTGTTGCGGGCTCTGGGGCTGAATGACGAGTTGGCGCACAGTTCATTGAGATTCAGTTTCGGGCGGTTTACGACCGAGGCAGAAGTGGATCACGCCGCGCAGTCTGTCCGTCATGCGGTAGAAAAACTGCGCGAGCTGTCTCCACTGTGGGACATGTACCAGGACGGAGTAGATCTCAACACGATTGAATGGGCGGCGCACTAGCGCGGTCACCAAGGCCTTTGGGAGATAACCATGGCATATAGCGACAAAGTAATTGATCACTACGAGAATCCGCGCAACGTCGGCAAGCTCGACGAGGGCGACGACAACGTCGGCACCGGCATGGTCGGTGCGCCCGCCTGTGGCGATGTGATGCGCCTGCAAATCCAGGTGAATGATGACGGTGTCATCGAGGACGCCAAGTTCAAAACTTACGGCTGCGGTTCGGCCATCGCATCTAGCTCGCTCTTGACCGAGTGGGTAAAGGGTAAGAACCTCGATGAGGCAGCGTCGATCAAAAATACCGAGATCGCGCAAGAGCTCTCCCTGCCGCCGGTAAAGATCCACTGCTCGGTGTTGGCGGAGGACGCCATCAAAGCGGCGGTGAAGAACTACCGTGAGAAACAGGACGGCTAATGGCCATCAGCCTGACATCAGAAGCGGCGGAGCACGTTGGTCGTCAGTTGCAGAGCCGGGGCAAAGGCGAGGGAATCCGCATTGGCGTCAAAACCTCTGGCTGCTCCGGTCTGGCCTATGTTCTCGAGTTTGTTGATCAGCCAGAATCCGAGGACACGTTTTTTGAATCCGACGGGGTGAAGGTCTTTGTGGATCCCAAAAGCCTCGTTTATCTGGACGGCACAATTGTCGATTTCGCCCGGGAAGGGCTGAACGAGGGTCTGGAGTTCCGCAATCCCAATGTTGCCGGAGAGTGCGGCTGCGGCGAAAGCTTCACCGTCTGATTGTGAACGCCACACCGGGTGCGCCCGCGCGCGACTACTTCGCATTGTTTCAGCTTCAACCCGGGCTAACCCTCGACGAATCCGCGTTGGAACAGTCCTACCACGCCTTACTGGCGCAATTTCATCCTGATCTGTATGCCGGTCAGTCTCAGATGGAGCAGCGCATGGCAGCCCAACTCTGTGCCGACATTAACAGTGCCTATGCAACCCTGTCGCACGAAATCAC
>CAJXDE010000106.1 GCA_913052635.1 uncultured Halieaceae bacterium | reverse complement strand
CCCCCCACCCCCCCCCCCCCGCCCACCCCCCCCCCCCCCCCCCCCCCCCTACCTACCCACCCCACCAACCCCTCAACCCCCCCAGGCGCTTGTCGTCTTCCTCGATGCGTACGCTGCGGCGGCGCTCCTTTCGGAGAGGCCGACGATCGAATTGCACGAGACAGCCGCCGAGCTCTCGTGGGGTAAACACTCCTCTCACCCCATCCTCTCACCCCATCCTCTCACTCCCATCCACCGCTCTCTCTCTCTCTCTGAAAAAAACAAAACAAAACAAAACAAAACAAGTGACCAACCCGCCGATAGATCCGCTCCGCGAGTCGATCGTGATGTCCCTCGAAGTGGATCTGGGCCCAGAGCGCAACATTTTTGAGGAGTCGGCAGATCACGCTTGTCGCATCAGCCTGACGTCTCCCGTGCTGTCCCAGTCCAAGTTCAAGAGCATCGCAGGGCTGTTGGAAGAGAGCTTTACCGCCGTGACCGTGGACGCCACCTACGACGCAGCGGAAGCCAGCCTGCGCCAGGCTCTGGAGGCGGTCTGCTCCAGCGCAGAGGCCGCCGTTCGTGAAGGCAAGACCATTCTCATCCTCTCTGACCGGAATATTGGTGACAGCCGTGTTCCCCTCCATAGCCTTTTGGCCACGGGCGCCGTCCATCACCACCTGATTCGCGTTGGGTTGCGCGCCGAGTGTAACCTGGTGGTCGAATCCGGTAGCGCCAGAGACTCGCATCACGTGGCCTGCCTGCTTGGCTTCGGCGCGACCGCGGTGCACCCGTATTTGGCCTACAGCGTAATTGAAGATTTATTGGCCAGAGGCGAACTGTTGGGTGATCCCCAGCTGTGTCAGAAAAACTTCCGCAAGGGCATCAACAAGGGCCTCCTGAAAATCATGTCCAAGATGGGCATTTCAGCGGTCAACTCCTATCGTGGCGCCCAGCTCTTTGAGGCGGTGGGCCTCGACAGCGAGCTGGTCGATATCGCGTTTACCGGCGTGACCTCGCGTATCGGCGGCGTGACTCTCGATCAGCTGGAGAAAGATCAGTGGCAGGTGGCTAGCCGAGCACGCTCCCGGCGCAAGTCGCTCGATCAGGGCGGTCTCTTAAAATATGTGCATGGCGGTGAGTACCATGCCTATAACCCTGACGTGGTGATGAGCCTTCAGGCCGCAGTGGTCAGTAGTAATTACGCGGATTATCAGCAGTACGCGAACCACTGTAACAATAGGCCGGTGGCAGCGCTGCGTGATCTGTTGACGTTCAAATTACCCGATGCCCCCGTGCCCCTCCATGAGGTGGAGCCGATCGATAATATCCTGCGCCGCTTTGACTCGGCGGGCATGTCCTTGGGTGCCTTGTCCCCCGAGGCCCATGAGGCCCTGGCGATGGGTATGAATCAGATCGGTGCACGTTCCAACAGTGGTGAAGGGGGCGAAGATCCGAATCGCTTCGGCACCGATCGGGTCTCCAAGATAAAGCAAATTGCCTCGGGTCGTTTTGGTGTGACACCGCACTATCTGGTGAACGCCGAGGTGCTGCAGATTAAAGTGGCTCAGGGCGCCAAGCCTGGTGAGGGCGGTCAGCTACCTGGTGGCAAGGTGAATGACCTGATTGCGCGGCTACGCTATTCGGTGCCGGGCGTTACCCTGATCTCGCCGCCACCGCATCACGATATTTATTCGATTGAGGACTTGGCCCAGCTCATTTTTGATCTGAAGCAGGTCAACCCCGACGCACTGGTCTCGGTAAAGCTGGTATCAGAACCCGGAGTGGGCACGATCGCGGCGGGCGTGACCAAGGCCTACGCGGATCTCATCACGATCTCGGGCTACGACGGCGGGACAGCGGCCAGTCCGCTTACTTCAATTCGCTACGCAGGCTCTCCCTGGGAATTAGGCATTGCCGAGGTGCATCAAACGCTTCGCGGCAACCGTTTGCGCGGCAAGGTTCGGGTGCAGGCCGACGGCGGCATGAAGACCGGCCTTGATGTGGTCAAGGCGGCGATTCTGGGCGCCGAGAGTTTCGGTTTTGGGACCGCGCCGATGGTCGCCATGGGCTGCAAGTACCTGCGGATTTGTCACCTCAACAACTGTGCGACCGGTGTCGCGACCCAGAATGCGCAGCTTCGTCAGACGCACTTCGTCGGGGACGTGGAGCGCGTGGTGAACTTCTTCACTTTCGTGGCAACAGAAACCCGCGAGTGGCTGGCCAAGCTGGGCGTCCGAGGTCTTGAAGAACTGATTGGCCGGGTTGATCTGCTCGAATGCTTGTCGGGCGAGACAGCCAAACAACAAAGCCTGGACTTGAACCCGATTCTCTGGGTTGATGAAGAGGCAGCTGATCAGCCGCAGTTCTGCGAGGTGGCCAGCAACGATCCCTTCGATACCGCTGAGAAAGCCGGGTTGATGGTCGGGGATATGTTGCCCGCCATCGAGGCGGCGAGCGGCGGCGAGTTCTCTTACTCGGTGACCAACTGCGACCGATCGATTGGCGCGCGCCTCTCGGGTGAGATCGCCAAGCGGCATGGCAACACCGGCATGGAATCGAACCCCATCACCGTTAACCTCACCGGCACGGCCGGTCAGAGCTTCGGTGTTTGGAACGCCGGCGGTCTGCACATGTATCTGCGCGGTGACTGCAACGACTACGTGGGCAAGGGTATGGCTGGCGGCAAGCTGGTGATTGCGCCACCTGAGGGCAGCCGTTTCGAAAGCCGCAAAACTAGCATCATTGGCAATACCTGTCTGTATGGCGCTACCGGGGGCCGTTTGTTTGCCGCGGGTGTTGCGGGCGAGCGCTTCGCGGTGCGCAACTCCGGCGCCCACGCGGTGATCGAGGGCGCGGGCGACCATTGCTGCGAATACATGACCGGTGGCCTGGTCACGGTATTGGGCGCCACGGGCGTGAACTTTGGTGCGGGGATGACCGGTGGCTTGGCTTTTGTGCTCGACGAAGACCGTGCTTTTATTGACCGCTACAACAGTGAGCTGGTGGAGATTTACCGGGTGGCTGCTGAGTCCATGGAGGCGCACCGCCATTTCCTGCGTGACAATATTCGCGAGTTTGTGAACGAGACAGGCTCGGAGTGGGGTGCGCACCTGCTTGAAAACTTCGAGGATTACGTCGGCAAGTTCTGGCTGGTAAAGCCCAAGGCCGCCGACATTAACCAGCTGCTCTCGCGTTTGCGGGATACAGACTGAGGCACGACACATGAGTACTCGACTGGCTAATCCGTTTCAATTTCTAGATGTCGACCGTAAGGACCCGGGCAAAAAGAACATGGAGACGCGTACCGAGGCTTTCGTAGAGATCTATGATCCGTTTACGCAAGTGCAGGCCGCTGAGCAGTCGCACCGGTGTCTGGAGTGCGGCAACCCCTATTGCGAATGGAAGTGCCCGGTGCACAACTTCATTCCCAACTGGCTCAAGCTATTGGCTGAAGGTAACCTGTTTGAGGCGGCGGAGCTCAGCCATCAAACCAACACCTTGCCCGAGGTCTGTGGTCGCGTCTGCCCCCAAGACCGGCTCTGTGAAGGGGCGTGTACCTTGAACGATGGATTCGGCGCCGTGACCATCGGCAATTCAGAGAAATACATCACGGACACTGCGCTGGCCATGGGCTGGCGGCCCGACCTGTCTGAAGTGGTGCCCACCGACAAGAAAGTCGCGATCATCGGTGCGGGCCCTGCCGGATTGGGCTGTGCTGATATCCTGACGCGCAACGGCGTGAAGGCTGTGGTGTTTGACCGTTACCCTGAGATCGGTGGTCTTCTGACCTTTGGCATCCCACAGTTCAAGCTTGAGAAGCAGGTGATGGAGCGTCGCCGCGAGGTTTTTGAAGGCATGGGGATCGAATTCCGGCTGAATACCGAAATTGGCCGCGACGCCACCATCGATGAACTGCTGGCTGACTACGACGCGGTCTTTTTAGGCATGGGCACTTATAAGGCGATGCAAGGCGGTTTCCCCGGCGAGGATTTGCCGGGCGTTTATAAGGCGCTCGATTACTTGATTGCCAATGTAAATGAAAAGATGGATTACCCCCGTGAGCCTGAGGAGTACATCGATCTCAAGGAAAAAACGGTCGTGGTGCTGGGCGGCGGTGATACCGCGATGGACTGCGTTCGGACTGCCGTGCGCCAACAGGCGGATCGTGTGTACTGCGTTTACCGTCGCGACGAGGACAATATGCCGGGGTCGCGCCGAGAAGTGGCGAACGCCAAGGAAGAGGGCGTGCAGTTCTTATTCAATCGCCAGCCGATTGAGGTAATGGATTATTTTGGCGAGGCTGTCGGCGTCAAGGTGGTAGAGACTCAACTCGGCGAGCCCGGACCGGATGGGCGTCGTCGCCCGGAACCCGTCGCGGGCAGTGAGGTCGTGATTGAAGCTGACGCCATTATCATGGCGTTTGGATTTCAGCCCAGTCCGGCCGATTGGTTCTCAGAGACCGGGATCACCTGCAATGATTGGGACGGCGTGATTGCACCCGAACACCAGACGTTCAAGTTCCAAACGGCCAACCCCAAGATCTTTGCCGGGGGTGATATGGTTCGCGGATCAGATTTGGTAGTGACCGCAATCTGGGAGGGCCGCCAGGCAGCGGAGGGAATACTGGATTATTTGGAAGTGTAATTGGCGGGTCGTGTTGGTCCAGCCGCGGAGGTTACACTCTATAACAGCGACGTTACGTACCTGGGGGTATCCGTGGCGACATGACGATAAAAATATCTGTAAGAGAGAAAGCAGCAACACAAAAATAAGAACCAAAAAAGCATTATCAAAAAGCACAAAACAAAAGAGATAGCCAAAAGAGAGTCGATAACATGGTCAGCTTGGAAAATGACCGGTTCCTTCGCGCCCTGATGCGCGAGCCTGTGGACCGAACCCCACTATGGATGATGCGTCAGGCGGGGCGATATCTCCCCGAATACCGCGAGACCCGCGCTGAAGCAGGCAGCTTTATGGGGCTCTGCACCAACCCCGAATTGGCGTGCGAAGTCACGTTGCAGCCGCTTAGACGGTATGCGATGGACGCTGCCATTTTGTTCTCTGATATTTTGACCGTGCCCGACGCCTTGGGCTTGGGGCTGTATTTCTCCGAAGGAGAGGGCCCGCGATTTGAGCGGCCCATATCTTCCGCTGCCGAGATCGCCGTGTTGGATCCTGACCGCGCGGCGAGTGAGCTGGGCTACGTGATGGATGCCGTCGCGCTGATTCGCAAGGAGCTCAAAGGCAGCATCCCTTTGATTGGTTTTGCCGGTAGCCCTTGGACGTTGGCAACTTACATGGTTGAGGGTGGGTCGAGTAAGGACTTTGCCAAGGTGAAGTCACTGGCTTTCAACGAGCCCGCAGTGATGCATGAGTTACTGTCGAAGCTGGCGAAGTCGGTTGCGGTATATCTCTCTGAGCAGGTGAGTAACGGCGCGCAGGCGCTACAGATTTTCGATACCTGGGGTGGCTCGCTCAGCCACGATGCCTATCGCGAGTTTTCACTGCAGTACATGACTGAGATCATCGAGCAATTACCCCGGGAAGCCGAGGGTCGGCGAGTGCCGGTCATTGTCTTTACCAAGGGTGGTGGCCAGTGGCTCGAAGCCATTGCCGAGTGTGGAGCCGATGCCGTGGGACTGGATTGGACTACGGATATTGGTGAAGCCCGGGCGCGGATCGGTGACAAGGTCTGCCTGCAGGGGAATATGGATCCGACCTTGCTCAGTGCTTCACCGGAGCGCATTCGTACAGAGGTCGGTCAGATCCTCAGTTCATTTGGCGAGGGTAGCGGTCACGTCTTTAATTTGGGCCACGGTGTCACCCCGGGCATTGATCCCGAGCATGTGGCCGCGATGGTTAACGCAGTGGTGGAGCTGTCGCCCGCTTACCACTGAGACTCGGGAATGGCGTGATCCATATCGAGCGCCGGAGAGTTGGTGGTGGGTTTACCGACGACTTTCGCCGGGACGCCTGCCACCGTGGTATGTGCCGGCACGTCCTGTAGCACGACTGATCCGGCCCCCACTTTGGCGCCTTCGCCAACATTGATGTTGCCGAGGATCTTTGCTCCCGCACTTATCAGCACGCCATCGCCAATCTTGGGGTGACGATCACCATCTTCTTTACCCGTACCGCCCAGCGTGACCGACTGCAAAATCGATACCCGGTTACCGACAACCGCCGTTTCACCCACCACCAGGCCGTTGGCGTGGTCGAGCATGATGCCGTGCCCGAAACGGGCGGCGGGGTGAATATCGATGCCGAACTGTCGCGACATCTGGCTCTGTAAGAACAGCGCTAGTGGCTGTCGGTCATGTGTCCACAGCCAGTGACCGATGCGATGAATTTGCAGAGCCTGGAAGCCTTTGAAGTACAAAAAGGGGATATACAGCTCTTGGCAGGCGGAATCGCGATCGAGAATGGCGTTCAGATCATCACGAATTGCGCCTCGGATGTTGCTGTCATCGCGAAGTGCCTCAAGGATCAACTCGCGCAGCATCATCGCCGGGGCGGACGGGTTATCAAGCAGGTTAGCCAGATGAAAACTCAGCGAGCACTCCAACTCCTCATGATTGAGAATAGTCGCGTGCAGGAAGCTGGCCAGAATAGGCTCCGCTGCAGCGGCCTCGCGAGTTTCACTACGGATGCGCTCCCAAATGGGATCGCCGTTTTGCATTTGCTTGATACCGTCGCTCTGCGTGGCTGTCATCGGTTCTGCTCCGCGCCTATCAGGGCCTCATTGCAGGGAAGGTTAGCGCTTTAGACGGGGCTTAGCTAGACGACACATTTCCCTCGGAAACGCCAAAGTGTTTGGCCGCGATCCCAATACTTTTGTTCGAATAGTGTCATTGGCGTATTGGGGGTGAAGGATGCGGTTTGTCCATGGATACCGATGAGGCCGGTTGCTTGAGCGAACTCTTGCGCGTAAATCTCCCAGTTGGTGCGGAGCTCCAGCGCCCCACCCAGCCTGGAAAGCACGGGAAAAGCACCATGCCCGTGAACGCGTCGTTTGAACTGCGAGGTCTTAGGCCAGGGATTGGGATAGAGCAGCCAATGGCTGTGCAGTGTGACGCCGGCCTCTACAAGGCAAAGCCAAAATGGCTCGACTTCTGCGCGAAGCAGTAGGTAATTCTGCGCTCCGGTAGCCTGATGTTTTTCCAGCCGATGCGTGGACTGATCGATACCGACCACCAGCGCATCAGGATGCGCTTCTGCGATGAGCGCGGTGCTCATGCCGGTGCCGCAGAATGAATCGAGGATCAGCGGTCTGTTGTCACGCGGCAGCCTCTTGAGCAGTTGCTCGAACGCATCCCGAGTATGCGTGGGGCAGGGTTTGCGCCATGGGTGGCTCTGGTGGTGTTGGACAATCTCCGTGAGATCAGGATGGGGTCCCACTTGGTCCGTTGAGAGCACAGGCGCAGTGTGTGCAGGTTGATCTGTTTGCGGAGCGTCAGTCACCTTGCCATCATACCCCGCTACCCGAGCCTGTCCGGTCAATACTGAAAGCATGCGCGAAGATCTCCGCCCTTTTTGGGTCAAACGTACATACCTCGCCTTCCGTTCAGCCTGGATCGACTGGTTCGTGCGACCGCGGTG
>CAJXDE010000105.1 GCA_913052635.1 uncultured Halieaceae bacterium | reverse complement strand
CGAAGGCTGCGTGCTCACGGCTACGGCACAGCCGGAAGAGCTCTGCGATGACAATATCCTTCCCGGGCGTCGCGCCTTGCTTGATCCTCGAAGACAGTTCCGCCACGCAACGCTGCAGTAACAGCCAGTTTGGCGCGTGATTACAAAAACCATCCGCATCGATCTCGCGCACTTGACCCTCAACCCAGACGAGCAACTCAGACATTAGCACGCTCACATCGACGCCGGACCAAGCCGCTGGTGGACCACCCTGTTGCTGATCAAGAACCGAGAAGCTCGCAACAAGGGCCTCCTGCGCTGCGAGACCTTCTGAGTCAGTCATAAGGCGCGCTGTGACCGCTCGTCCCTGCGCCATTTCCAGCAGGTGCTCAGCGTCTGTGGCGGTGACCTGCACTTGCGAGGCCAACCACTCCAGTGCTGCGTCTTTTTGGACATTCGGTAGACGCAACAGTTGGCAGCGCGATCTGACGGTGGGCGGTAGTCGCCAGGTCTCAGCACTAGAGAGCAGCACCAACGCTTTACCGGGCGGCTCTTCCAGTGTTTTCAAAAGACTGTTGGCCGCAGCAAGTGTCATCTGGTCAGCATCACGAACCAACAGCAACTTTGTAGCGCCATACAGTGCGGTTTGCTGCAGAAAGTGTGTGGCCTCTCGGACCTGATCAATGCCGATCGCGGTTTTGCCTTCCAGCACCTCTAGTAACAATAAATCGCCGTGGGTCCCTTGAAGAAAGGCCTTGCAACTCTGGCACTGCCTGCAGGCCATCCCGTCCTGAAGGTCATGGCAAAGCTGCTGCATCGCCAGTTGCTTCGCAAAGAGGGACGCCTCCTCCGCGTCTTCGCTGACCACAAGGTATGCATGGCCCTTGTCGCCGGTACCTGAGATCCACTCCCGCAGGTGAACTAAGAGCCACGGCGGTGTTGCGGCGTGCAGGTCGAGTGCGAGTTCCTGTGTGTCAGGCATCGATAAACCACCTAGCCATTACCGCCTCCAGAGATTTTTGGACCTTGCTGAGTTCCTGTGCCGCGTCAACAATCACATAGCGGTCGGGAAACTCAGCAGCACGCCCGAGATAACCCTGACGCACTCGGTCGAAAAACGCGTGCTTCTCTTGCTCAAAGCGGTCTAATGCCCCTCGAGCCCGGGCCCGGGCCAGTCCAATCTCTGGCGGCATATCCAACAGAATGACGGTGTCAGGTCGCCTATCCCCCTGAACCAGGGTCTCAAGCTTGCCAATGTGCCTAGGAGAGAGGCCTCTGCCCGCTCCCTGGTAAGCATAGGTTGCGTCGGTAAATCGATCGCACAACACCCACTGCCCCTGATTCAATGCGGGCTCGATCACTTTGGATAAATGTTGTGCGCGAGCAGCGAAAACCAGCAACAACTCGGCCATCTCTACCGGGGCTTCTTCGTCTAGGCTCAACAGATTACGGCGGATTGCCTCAGCCAAAGGTGTACCGCCGGGCTCACGGGTTTGCAGTACCGAGATGCCCTGCGCTGTCAGCCTCTCAGCCAGATAGGTCTGCGCGGTCGATTTCCCTGCGCCCTCGCCGCCTTCGATCGTGATAAAGCGACCTGTCATATCGGCTTACTGGTCATTCGAAATGTTGGGGGAAGATCGATAGTCGGCGCGGCGGGTCAACTGGTACCGGCGCACATTGTCTTCATGCTCCTCCAGCGTCGCGCTAAACGCGTGGGAGCCATCACCCTTCGCGACGAAATAAAGCGCCTCGCCATCGGCAGGAGCAAAAACGGCACGCAAAGCGGCCTCACCGGGCAACGCGATGGGGGTCGGCGGGAGTCCATGAATAGCATAGGTGTTGTAGGGGTTCGTGGTGTCTCGCAAGTGTCGTCGCTTCAAATCGCCATCGTAGTCATCGCCAAGACCATAAATGACCGTGGGGTCGGTCTGCAAACGCATCCCCCTCTCAAGCCGGCGCAGAAAAACGCCCGCAATTTGCTTACGCTCGCCCGCTACACCGGTTTCTCTCTCTACGATCGAGGCCAGAGTTAACGCTGCGTAAGGAGAGGACAACACCAATCCCTCGGGTCGACGTTCCCATAGTGCAGTGAGCAACCCGTTCAACGCCAGATGGGACCTCCGCAAAATATCGAGGTCCGAGTCGCCGCGGGTATAGGACCAGGTCTCGGGAAGAAAAAATCCTTCGGCCGAGTCCTCGCGTCCGGTCATCGCCAGCAGCGCAGCCGACAAATCTTCAGGGGGCGTCCTGGTCAGCGTGGGCTCTCGATGCAGGATCTCGACCGCCTGGGCGAGCGTGATCCCCTCCGGTAGAGTGACACTGCGGCGCATCACTTCCCCTGCCGCCAACTTTTCTATCAACTCGCCAGCGGTCAGCGGCGAATCTAGCGCAAACTCACCCGTCTGGATTTGCTCATCCAAACCCTGCCATCGGGCGACGACACCCACCCAGCTACTCCCGGTTAACCACTGATTGTCCTCCGCCCGCGCGAGCACCCGACTGAGGCTTTCACCCTTAGCCACGGTGATAAGAACCCCATCTGCGGGGAGCACAAGTGCTTGGTTCCAGGCTGTAGTCAGGCGTAGACCAGCGGCAGCAAATGTGACAACGCTCAGTAGCAAGGCGACGAGGACGACCCGTTTGGTCACGTAGACGCCTCCGCCATAGCCCGTTGCAGTGCCGTGACCCAATTGCTGCCTGCGTCCGAGCTCAGCTTAGATTCACCGAGCTGCGTGATCGGAGTGACCCCGGATATTGAATTTGTTGTGATCAGTGCGTCAGCAGACAGACACTCCGCCAGTGAGATGGGTCTGATCTCAAAGCCATAATTCAACGCAGGCAGGATCTGAGTGAGCAATAGCTCTCGCCGCGTGCCTGCGATGCCACAACGATCAAGGCAAGGCGTCGTGACCTTTTCACCTAGCAGCATGAACAGATTCGCGCGACTGCTGGAGATCACATGATCATCACTGTCCAGCATCACCATGTCATCCCAGCCAGCAGCTGCCGCCTCAGCGGCGGCCAGAACCTGTTCAGTCCGCGCCAGGAGCTTAAGGCCTGCAAGTTGAGGCTGTGTTGCCCAACGGGTGTTCGCAACAGCGCAGCGCAATGCGGAGTGCGATGACTCAGGCCGCGGATAGGCACTTAGGATAGACCTTAACTGGGGTAGTTTCGGCGGCGCGTATCCCCGAGGACCGGAGCCCCGGGTTACCGTAAAGCGAGCGACACCCGTGTGCCGAACAGTCTCAAGACACTGTCCAGCATTGGCAAAAAGGCGCTCGCCCTGTTCAGCGGCGCTTGTTACCCCTAGCGCCGTGAGGGCTCTGGTAAGTCGACTACGGTGAAGGTCCTCATGCTGGATCTGTCCCTCGTGACAGGACAGTGTCTCGAACGCGCCATCAGAGTAGTTGAGCCCTCGATCATCAGCGGGCAACGTGTCGGCAGCTACCCCATCGACCCAGGTTAGTAACATGGGGCTTTGGGCGCTCAGCTCAGCTCACTGAAAATCAGAGAGCCGTTGGTGCCGCCAAAGCCGAATGAGTTGGACAGCGCGTTACGAATCGGTCGCTCCTGCGCGTGATGGGGCACGTAGTTAAGGTCGCACCCCTCCCCGGGGTTATCGAGATTGATCGTTGGCGGTGCCACGTTATCTCGCAGTGCCAGAATCGTCAGAATCGCCTCTACCGAGCCCGCCGCACCTAGCAGATGCCCAATCATAGATTTTGTCGAGCTGACCGCCAGCTCTGACGCGTGGGCACCGAAAACACCTTTTACTGCCAGCGATTCCGCCAAATCGCCGGCTTCCGTCGACGTGCCGTGGGCATTAACGTAGTCGATCTCCTCCTTTGATAGGCCAGCATCGTTCAGCGCCTGCTGCATCGATGCCGCTGCGCCACGCCCATCCTCTGGGGGCGATGTCATGTGATAGGCGTCGCCACTCATACCAAAACCGGTCAGCTCACAATAAATACGAGCGCCTCGAGATTTTGCACTCTCCAGCGACTCAAGCATGAGCATACCCGCGCCATCACCGAGCACGAACCCATCGCGGTCTGCATCCCAGGGACGCGACGCGCGCTCGGGGTCATCGTTACGGGTGGACAAGGCGCGCGCGGCAGCGAAGCCACCAATACCCACCGGGGTGGTTGCCATCTCGGCGCCACCGACCAACATTGCGTCGACATCGCCTGCAGCAATCATGCGCGCACCTAGGCCGATGTTGTGCGTGCCCGTCGTGCAGGCGGTGACTACAGCAATATTAGGGCCCTGCAGGTTATAAAGAATCGATAGATTCCCGGCGATCATATTGATGATGGCGCCTGGCACAAAAAAAGGTGATATCCGCTTAGGACCCTTTTGATCGACCAGCATCGCGGTACCTTCAATAGACCCTATGCCGCCGATGCCCGAGCCGATGGCACAACCGATCCGCGCCGCATTCGGCTCGGTGACTTCAAATCCAGAGTCTCTGAAGGCCTGGATACCCGCCACCATGCCGTACTGAATGAACGGGTCCATGCGTCGGGCGTCGCGAGCCTCGAGATACCCGTCGACACTAAAGTTTTTGACACTGGCGCTGAAGCGCGTACTGAAGGCGGCCGCGTCGAACTGTTCAATCGCCGCAGCACCGCTGCGACCATCGCAGATTCCTGCCCAGCTCGAATCTACGTCCAAACCCAATGGCGTAACCGCTCCCATGCCGGTAACGACCACTCTGTTGCCTTTCATGATGCGCCCCTTCTGCCCCGTGAGGTTTGCTTAAACTTCCTGAAATCTGGGGTTCGGTGTCTTTACCGAAGCGCCAGACAACATCCCTTCAATGCTTAGATGAGCTCAATAAAACGAAAAAGGCCGCGCTGCGTGAGCAGAGCGGCCCCGGTATTCAGTTGCTGAGACCCGCTCAGGAGAGGTTGGTATTGATGTAGTCGATCGCAAGCTGAACGGTGGTGATCTTTTCTGCCTCTTCGTCAGGGATTTCAGTCTCGAATTCTTCTTCGAGCGCCATGACTAGCTCTACCGTGTCGAGGGAATCTGCGCCCAGATCGTCAACGAATGACGCCTCTGCCTTGACTTCCTCTTCTTTGACGCCCAACTGCTCGGCGACAATTTTTCTCACTCGATCTTCAATATTGCTCATGACGTGCCCTTTGCTCCGGTTGTCGTCGGGCGCTAGACCCAAACGCGATGGATTTTACAAGCTTTTGCCGCAAGTAAAACCCTTTTTGACGGATATTCGACCCTTGATGGCGCGGCTCAGCCCATGTAGAGGCCGCCATTCACCTGCAGCGTCTCACCAGTGATGTATTGAGCGGCATCACTCGCCAGAAAGGATACCGCAGCGGCCACATCGTCGGGCGAGCCGAGTCGACCCAAAGGGATCTGACTCTGCAGAACATCTCTCTGCTCGTCTGCGAGCGCGCGGGTCATGTCAGTGTCGATGAACCCAGGCGCAATGCAGTTGACGGTCACAGAGCGCGAACCTAGCTCCCTGGCAAGAGAACGAGCCATCCCCTCTGCGCCAGCCTTAGAAGCCGCGTAATTACTCTGCCCTGCGTTCCCCATAGACCCGACGACAGAGGTGACATTGATGATGCGTCCCCATCGTGCTTTGGTCATGCCACGCAGACAGGCCTTGCTCAGTCGGTACAGCGCCGTAAGGTTCGTGTCGATAACTCGCTGCCACTCGTCCTCTTTCATGCGCATCAGTATCTTGTCCTGCGTGATGCCCGCGTTGTTAATCAGCACGAGCGGATCGCCGAGCTCTTCTCGAATACCCGAGATGAGTGCGTCAACACTGTAGGGATCAGTGACGTTCAGCACCTTACCGGTGCCGCCCAGCCCGCTGAGCGCCTCGCTGATTCCGGCCGCACCGGCTTCGCTGGTGGCGGTTCCTACGACGGTCATGTGCTGCTCGGCTAACATCCGCGCAATGGCCGCGCCAATACCCCGGCTTGCGCCGGTGACGAGCGCTACTCTCTTTTCATCCTTTTCACCATCGCTCATCAGGCAGCCTCCGTTGCCGTTGCTTTAAGCGCCTCAGGGTCTTCCAATGTGGCGCAATGAATAGATCGATCAATCCGCTTGAGCAGGCCCGCTAACACCTTGCCGGGCCCGCACTCTACAAAGCTTGTAATACCCGCCTCGAGCAGCGTGATGACGCATCGCGTCCAAATCACTGGCTCCGATACCTGCCGGACCAGAAGTCGTCTGATTTCCATCGCCTTGCGGTGCGGCTGCGCGTCAACATTGCTGATCACGGGAACCGTGGCATCGTTGAGACCTACTACCTGAAATGCGTCAGCCATCACGGCCGCTGCAGGTTGCATCAGAGGGGTATGAAAGGGTGCGCTGACAGGTAGCGGTAACACGCGCTTGGCGCCCGCCTCTTTCATGAAGGTAGCCGCTGCCTCCACCGCACCTGCATGACCCGCTATCACGACCTGACCTGGGGAGTTGTAGTTGACCGCGCCCACATAGGCGTTGTCATCGCAATGGGTCACACAGATTTCATCAATAACCGCATCGCTCAAACCCAATACCGCGGCCATGGCGCCCTCTCCAGCCGGGACCGCAGATTGCATCGCACGTCCCCGGATCTGCACTAGCCGGGCCGCGTCTTTGAGGGACAGTGCCCCCGCGACCACTAAGGCGGAGTACTCGCCTAAGCTGTGTCCTGCCACAAACTCGGGCCGCTGGCCCCCCTCCTGCTCCCAGCAGCGATACAACGCTACACTGGCAGTCAAGATAGCGGGCTGGGTGAACTCGGTAAGCGTGAGCTGATCTTCAGGGCCCTGGCTGACTAGCGCCCATAGGTCATAGCCCAGGGCATCACTGGCCTCGGCGAACGTGTCTCCGACCACCGCGTAGTGTTCCGCTGCCTGCGAGAGCATGCCAACGGACTGTGACCCCTGGCCGGGAAAGAGAAAGGCGTAACCTGACAAAAACGATTACTCGTCGTCGCCGGTGTCCACTATCTTCTTGCCGCGATAAAAACCGTCAGCACTCACGTGGTGACGACGACGGGTCTCGCCCGAGGTTTCATCAACGGTGAGCGTGGGCCCTCCGATGGCGTCGTGTGCACGACGCATGCCCCTCTTGGAACGAGTCTTACGATTCTGCTGTACAGCCATGACTGGCCTCCTAGTTAAACCCACTCGACACGGATCCCAATCCGCGCCGCCTTAATCTGGAGCGCATACCCTATACGCGCGCCCGGGATATCAGGATTTAAGCCGCTCCAGCACCGCAAATGGGCTGTCGCGCTCATCTGTCTCCTTAACCGCAGCCGGCTCCTCCGTGTCAGTCTCGAGCGCTGCTCGCTGCTCTGCTGACTTACACTCCTTCTCATGGATCGGCGAAACAGGAATGGCCAACAGTATTTCCTCTTCTACGATATCGCTCAAATCGGCAGTATCGTCGACGAGTAATGGCTCATAAGTCGCTGGTAAGGCAGCGGCCTCTTCGTCGGTCCAGACACAAGCCATGAGCGAGGCGCTCTTAACAGACACCTCCATGTCACTCAGGCATCGCTGGCACTGCATGACCACCTTGGCCTCTACACATACTGCCACCACATACCGCGCTTCTTCGTCTCGCCGAAAATCAAACGCGGCCGAGCCCGAATCAGCGATAGCAATCCCTGAGTCTGCCAGCCGCGGCA
>CAJXDE010000104.1 GCA_913052635.1 uncultured Halieaceae bacterium | reverse complement strand
GTCTGATTGGGCACACGCTCTATGTCAACTTCACTGCCCTGACGGAAATTTTGGGGCCCGTCTCCGCTTCCGCCGTATCGGATCTCTGCGACCTCACGGACACTGGGCAGTCATGGTTGTTCAACCTCGATTACACCTTGATCACGTCAGAGACGTGTAACGTTTTGCCTCAGGCCGCTCAGTACTGGGAGATTCCAGGTGAGCCTGCCGTCACGTCCTCAGCTGGACTTGATTTAGCCAGGAGGCTTGCCTGGTGTGATTTTGTGGAAACAGCGGCGTGGCTGAGCGTGGGCGCGTCTATGGAGGCTGCCATCAGAGTCACTGATCGAGGCGTCACCTCGGGTTACGCAGTTACGGCCCTTAGTTGGCTAAAGTTTGGGTTGTACGCGCTGATTCTCGCGCTCGGCATCTACTGGGCCTACTACGGGCACTGGCTATACCTGTGGGATGAGCTCCTGTGGATCTTTGGCTTCGCGTTTCTGGAGGTCAATCTTGATGGTTGGCGAGACGAGATTGATAATGAATTCGTAGACGATCTTTCGAGTTGAGCCCATTTGAATCATCGCCCCGTGACTAAATGTCTGCGTGGCATCAGTAAGCTGAGGTGACAGCCGGTCAGGCGCAGGAGATAGATGCTAATGATCCCTACATTCGGTAACACCGCATCAGTTTCGGAGGTGGTCGCAGCCTTACGCTCATCTGGTGCGGCGATTGTCACGAATGCCGCCAGCTCGGACTTAATGCAAGTCGTCGCGGCAGAGTTGCGATCTGGATTCGATGAGTGTGCGTTGGAAGAGCAGAGCGCATTCGATGGTGGTAGGACCAATCGGTTCAATCAGGTACTCCGAGCATCACCTGGCGCAGCTGGGCTTATTGAGCATGAGTGGGTGGTGGCTGTCGCTGACGAAATACTGCTCCCTCACTGTGGTAATTACACAGTAGGTAGCATGACGGCGATCGAGATTTTACCCGGAGAAGATGGTCAGGCACTGCACCGAGATGACACCATTTACCCGATTGATCTTGCAGGGATGGAGCTGCAGATTGGAGTGATGTGGGCGATTAATGATTTCACCGCGGAGAATGGTGCCACCCGCGTTGTGCCAGGTTCTCATCGGTATTTGCGGTCGTGGCACTTACCCAGTTTGGGAGAGTGGCTACCTGCCGAGATGCCGAACGGTTCGGCTCTCTTCTATCTTGGGTCCACTTGGCATGGGGGTGGCCCGAACCATAGCCGGTCGAGTCGAATAGGGCTGATCAATACTTACTGTTTGGGATGGCTCCGCCAAGAATCAAACCAATACTTCGAAAACCCACCAAGCATCGCGAGACACTTCAGCCCAACTTTGCGCGCGCTGTTGGGTTATACACCTCACGGTAGCGGCGACGATGAGATCGGCACTTTTGTGGGAGAGTGCGATGGTTGGTTGGATACGCCACCCAGGGTCGCTTGGCGAGATGACAGAGGCCAGCTGGGTGGAGAGGATAACGTCACTGAGCAGATGGGGGCTTAGTGGCAGCAGGCTTGCCGCCGCTGACTGAGGTACTAATTCGTTTTTGCTGATGTGTGCGAGCTGCTATCAAATCACGTGGCCATCCGCTAAGTGCCATGGCTATAGAGGTTTGCTTCCCAATAATCAGGCCCCTACTGCCAGGCTTTCGGTGACAATAATTGTTTGAAAGCCCTGCGCTGAGAGATTAGCGTAGAGGCAAATCTTTCCACTATGGGAGTACGAAGATGTTGGTTCGATCTGTTTTCTTCGCGGCTGTGTTCAGTCTGTTGGGTGCCTGTACTGCTGACTCGCACCAAAATAACGATGCTGCGGTCATTGCGGCCGCCAAGGCGGGTTACGATGCCTTTGCAGCGGGCGATATGGAAGCATGGGCTCAAACCCAGGCGCCAGATAGCCAATGGGGAATGCCTAAGGGTTTCCCCTACGGCGGCGATTACGTGGGTCCTCAGCAAGTGATCGATGAGGTCTTCACCCCAATCGGCGAGCTCTGGCCCGACTTTAAGGTCGAGCCCACGGCGTTTCATGCGGCGGGTAATGTGGTGTTTATTGAAACCAAAATGACGGCGGGTGGCGTCACCAGTGATTCCATTCACAAAGCGGTCATCGAGAATGGCAAGTACGCCGCGTTTCAAGTCTATGACGACGCCGGCTTTATGATGGCTCACTCCACCGCCAGCGCGAGCATCGGTAAACAATATTTTGGTGATGGCTCATCCAAGCCCTTGATGGCAGGTAGCGGCGCAAACGCACAACTTTGGGTTGATTATATTCAAGCTCATAACGAGCGCGATTTTGACAAGATCGCCGCTATGAATGCCGAAGACTTCAAAGGCATCACCCCGGGTGGGGAGGTGGTTCGTGGCTCAGAGGCGCAGGCCGACTTTTTACGAAACTGGGTAGCGACAGAGAATCCTCATTGGGCGGTTTGGTGGGTGATCCCCAATGACGGTGAGAACGAAGAAGGGGGCTTGGAAGAGTGGCTGGCCACCGGAAATGTGGTGACTTCGACGGGCCCTGACGGTACAGAGCGTAAAGCCTATGAGACCATCGACGTCTTGATCGAGGGTGGCAAAATCAGGCTCCTCAATGTCGCCTCTCAAACCATGCCTGAGTAGAGGCTGGCGGCTTGACCTTGAGCTCCACTGACGTACATTGATAGGCGTTCCCGCCCGGCGGGCCGCTAATGAGCATAATAAGGAGGTGAATCCATGATCACCGCACTAAAGAAATCGGGGCTGCTTTGCGTGATGTTGCTGGCTGCGTTTGCACAAACGGTCGTGGCGGAAGATCTTCGTATCATTGGCGAGGATAAAAGCTTTGTCGCGACCCTGCCTTCCGGCGAGACCATTACCATTACCCGTCAGATGACGGACTGCGCCAAGAACAAAGGCTGGTTGCAGCCGCTGGTGCCTGCACCGGGCATCGTGCCAGTGACGGAAATTGAAGTGCTGAACGCCATCAGCGACTCCAACACGATTTTGGTCGATATGCGCACCGAGGAATGGTTTCTAGACGCTACGATTCCGGGCTCCGTTAACATTCCCTACACCGAAGTGGCCATGCGCATGGACGAGCTCGGCTGCAGTAAGAGTGATTCGGGCTGGGACTGCAGTAATGCGTCGAACGTGGTCGGATTTTGTAATGGTCCGGTCTGCCCACAGAGTCCCACCGCGATGAACGCGATGATTCGCGATGGCTTTCCCGCCGAGAAAATCCACTACTATCGGGGTGGGATGCTAGATTGGGACGCGCTGGGGCTGACGACTGTGGAGGGCGACTTCGCCTTCTGATTGATCCTGCAGCGTTCCCGTCATTGGTGAACCCCGGGGGTTGCTGCTCAGTGCCGCCCGGGTGAGCGGGAGAGCGGTTTGTTGGCAACGTTAGACTGGTGGGTAATTGGAGCCTATCTTTTCCTGTTGCTCGCGCTGGGCGGGTTTCTCTCGGTGCGCCAGCAGTCTGGCGCTGATTATTTCGTAGCCGGCCGCAGCGAGCGGCCTTTCAGTATCGCGCTGTCAGTCCTCGCCACTCAATGTTCTACCAACAGCATACTCGGTGCCCCGGCCTTTGTGGCCTTCGCTGCCGGAGGCGGGCTGATCTGGTTGCAGTACGAGTTGGCGGTCCCGCTGGCGATGATCTTCACCATGATATTTGTGATCCCGATGTTCCAGCGGCTTCAGTTGGTTTCGGTCTATGAATATCTGGAGCGACGCTTTGACCTGAAAACCCGATTGTTGCTGAGCGGGGTGTTTCAGGTGCTGAGATTACTCGCGGCGGCCGTCACGATTTATGGCGTCTCGGCTATGATCGATCTCATCACCGGCATCGGGTTTTTGGCTTCTGTACTGATATTCGGGGCTTTTACTGTGCTCTATGACGTGCTTGGGGGCATCCGGGCGGTGATCTGGAGCGACGTACTGCAAATGGCGATTCTGGTGAGTGTGCTGGGATATCTGCTCTGGCTGCTCACGAGCGATGCCGGCGGCCTCGATGCCATGTTGGAAAACGTCTCGAGAGACAGGCTGGCGGCGCTTGATTTTGGTCACCACGGTCTGGGCGACGGTTACGACTTCGCCTTCTGGCCGATGCTCATTGGGGGGTTTTTCCTCTACGTCTCCTATTATGGCTGCGATCAAAGTCAAGTGCAGAGGCAGCTCTGCGCCGCAAATCAAAGAGACAGTCAGACCATCCTGCTACTGAACGGTTTGCTGCGTTTTCCTCTCGTTTTGCTCTACTGCCTGATTGGCGTTGGTATCGCGGTCTACGCGGACACCCATACCGAATTTGTGGCCTTGCTGCCTGATACTGACGGCCAGCCCAACTACAACATGGCCCTGCCGCTGCTTTTTCTCATGGAGTTGCCCAACGGCTTGAGGGGGATAGCCATTGTGGGGGTGCTGGCAGCCGCGATGTCGTCGCTGGATTCGGTGATCAACAGCCTGTCCGCGGTGACGATGGAGGATTTCATCAAGCGCTGCGGCTGGGTCTCGATGGGCTCGGACCGCGTCGAGATTATGTGGAGCAAGGCGCTCACGGGGGTTTGGGGCGTGTTGGCTATCTTGCTCGCTTTTTGGGTTGATGATATTGCCAGTACGGTATTGGTCGCGGTCAATAAATTGGGGTCTCTGATCAACGGGCCCCTGCTGGCGGTTTTTGTAATGGGCTTGCTGACCCAAAGGGTAACAGGGCGGGGCGCGAGGATCGGCTTTGCTGCAGGTTTTATCAGTAATCTTTTGCTGTGGTTGGGTGCGCCAGAGGTGTCCTGGCTGTGGTGGAACGTCAGCGGGTTTTTGATCGCAGTCGCTGTCGGTGTGCTAAGCAGTCTGCGCGAAGCGGGGTGGGTCGCGGCTTCCGGTACCGTCTGGACACTGGCATTTTTTGTTGATCAGGGCTTTGAGCGTTCCTGGGTGCTCGGTTACTTCACGCTCGCGGGTGCGGCATGTGGATTTTTAGTGGCGCTAGGTGTATTTGGCGTGCGGTGACGGCTCGCCGCAGTGGAGAGGAGAAAGGGCCAGAGCGCGGGCTCTGACCCCTACACTTTCTTAGCCGCCCATGTTGCCAAAGACCGCCATATCGACTGTTACGATATTTTGCTCAATCGTTCTGATCTCCCCTACCTCCTGAAGGAAAGTTTGGAAGGTCTGTTCACTGCGATTGGCATTCATTTGCGTCATGACTGCTCCTACGCTCTTTCCAGACACTGCAGCGACGTGGGTTGTGCTTCCAAGTCCACCCGCTGACATTGAAATCAGTACCGTGTCTGTCTCGCCTAGATCAGTGCTCGTTATCATTTTTTGCCACGCCTCGGCGTACTTGGCTGGGTTTGATACTGAGATAAGGACGTACAGATTTGCCACGCCAGGTCCAGCACCAATTTGATTAGCTGTAGAGCCCAAGCCTGTGCCCTCAAACATCGAGGAGCTGATTAGCTCCGACACACCATTTAGCTCGGCTAGGAGTGTCGCCCAGTCATCTGAGGTAGCGTTGATGGCGAAAGCGGCATCCATAGCCTCATAGGAAGGGTGTAATACTGATACCATATGAGAGATGGGGCTCTCACCAGCCGCTACTACTTGCCGGAGAATAGCTACTCCCGGTATTTTCTTCCCTGTAGGGGAGCTCCAGTATTTGCCCATGGCACTCGCAAAGGCTTGTGGGTCGGAAACGTTCATCCCGTAGACCATGCCTACTGGGGACGACGGTGCTGAATGGTTGTCCGCCACTGCCAGTGTTGCTCCAAGAGCGAAGGCGAGTGACGCTAGAGAGTTAATAAGCTTTTTCATTTTTACCTCAATTTCTTCTAAGTAACGCGAATGTGCGGTCTTCATTATGTCAAGTTTTGCAGCCTCTCAACTCGAAGGTGTTCGCACTACCTGGGAGTGATAAACACGGTTTGAATCGCATTGGACGATTTCGCCATAAAGTCTATTGAAGTCCATCAACAGGCCTTCGTTCCAGAGCTCATTAGTGAAATTCGAGTACGCCGCGAAATTTGCATGCCCCACTACCCACTTAAAGCTTGGCGAGTTGCCGATTCCTGCAGGAGCGCCTGCTCTCGGCCAGAGTTGGGCCATGCCCATCGATTCTCCATTGAACCCCCGGTCCGCTAAGAGTGCGGCGTATTCAGTGTTTGCTACTAACAAGTCATCATCACTCTTACCTTCTTTGTAGACGCAGTCAGAAAACTCAGTCAAATGATTACCGTTCGTAAAATCGCCAGCCTGCACTAGGACCCACGCTCCCCAATCGCTGTGAGCACAGTTCTCGATAAATTTGTTGGCTTCTGCATACATTTCATCACCATTCGCAGAGCGTATGTCCATGTCTTTGCCGGCTGACTCATAACTATCCCAATAGCCGAGCCAGACGAAATCGGTAGGATATTGTCCGTCGGAGAACTCACTCCACATGAGTTGAGCAACGTGAGAGCCAAAAGCGTCATTTTCGTCTGCCCACTTGTTCCAGCTTGCGGCAAACTTTTGTGACTGCTCATAGCCATCAATACCCGCCTTAAAACTACAACCATAGATCTCAAGCGGCGCACCCGTACTCCATTGGGCGCCGTCGGATGCATGATTATCTGAGAGCGCTACTGGTGTTGTTGCTAAACAAATAACGCCAAGGAAAGTCTTGAGTTTCATAATTGTTCTCCTTATCCCCCGGTTCGACGGGGAGGTTTAAAACGCTGGTTGAAAGGGATTTTCTACAAGGATGGCTAGGGTCTGAGCATTACGGTTTCGCTCATGAGCTGCTCACCGCTGCAGTCCGCATATGTCTGGTAGTACTCACGCAGGCCTCGCCAGCCACCATTTGCTTCCATTTTTCTTCTTTTCATGAAGGACTCGATGTCGGGGTAGATTGCCAAGTGGGCAAACTCTCCCGGAGAGTCTGCGCCTCCAGTGTGCGGAAACATCAAGGCCCAGCCGATCATTCCGGCTGAATAATTCTTGATATCAGTAACGTAATCACTATGTTTTTGCTCGAGCTGCTCCCAACCGACCTTCGGTGTGCACCAATTCCAGCTCACGTAACGGTCATCATCACTCTGCATTGCCTCCGCATCTGCATATAAGACCAGCCCGTGTGCCTGCTTTACGTTGCACATCGCAAGTGATTGCCAACGTTCGTTTAGCGCTGCGCCATCCTCGGACGTGAGCCACATGTCCCAAGATTTTCCCCATCGTTCGTAGTCATCCATGGCCAAAAACTCCACGAAATCATAGGGCCAAGGGTTATTCGCATTTGCGTGAGAGAAAACTGGCTTCTGCCTTACGAAGACGGGCTCAACACTGTTTTTCTTGGCCCAGTCGAAGTAGTCATCCAGCATCTCATCATAATCTTCCTCGCTTACACCTGGATTGAGTTTGCATAGATTGGCCTGAACGTTGAATGGTTTGGTTATGTTCATCCCATTGAGCATATGGTCGTCCGCTAACGCAGCGAATGATGCGAAGATCCCGAAAAGTATGGCGCCGAGCCATGCTGGTTTAAAAAGAGTCATTATTCTTCCCCAGGTGGTTGCGTTGATGTGTTTCTCCCCATTGTAAGCAGGTACTCGCAAACTCAAACGCTATCAAAAATAAAATATCCAACGGTGAATATTTTATGACACGTCGCGTTGCACAAATGCAACGAGCAGGCGCGACTGTCATGCGAATGATAGAGATGGATCTCAAACCATCGGATATTGTAAGCAAGAAATCGTTTGAAAATGCGATCACTGTGGTCATCGCACTTGGCGGGTCAACCAACGCTGTCCTGCACTTGTTGGCCATGGCGCAATGCGGCGGTATCGATTTAACCCTCG
>CAJXDE010000103.1 GCA_913052635.1 uncultured Halieaceae bacterium | reverse complement strand
AAGAAATTTTAATTTATCTTTCCAAGATTACTACTTTGCGTGCTGGGGATATCATTGCTACTGGAACTCCTGCGGGAGTAGGTATGGCCCGCAACCCTCCAACGTGGTTATTACCTGGGGATACCATTAGTGTCGAGATTTCTAACGTCGGATGTCTCAACAATGTCGTCGAGTAATAATCTAGCAACCTTCCGAGTCTCCACTTCTATCAGTGGACTCCTTAAAAACTAGAACACCCTCGCGAGGAGATCTTCGTGGAAACCATTTCTTGGCAGGATTTTGAGCAGGTGGACCTGCGGGTTGGTACCATCGTCACCGCTGAAGTGTTCCCGGAGGCCCGCCGACCCGCCTATATTCTGCACGTGGATTTCGGTACAGATATAGGCGTTTTGAAGTCGAGCGCGCAAATTACCGACCTCTACCAACCGGAGGGCTTGGTGGGTCAGCAGGTGATCGGGGTGGTGAACTTCCCGCCCAAACAGATTGGCCCAATCCAATCTCAATGTCTGATTGCGGGTTTCCCACACGCTGATGGCTCAGTCGTGCTTATTCAGCCGGAACGGCCCGTGGAAAATGGCTTGAAACTGGCGTGAATCCCACAATTTGTCCCGTAGCGCGCCGGCCGCTCAAGCGCCATGGCGCGACATATACTGCTCCGCCCGCTGCACTGCCTCCTCGCTGAGGGTGAGAGACGAGCAAAGGTTCACCAGCGCCAATGGGAGTCGAGTGGCCTGCTCATAACAAGCGGTCGCTGGGCCCGCATCACCTACCCATTCTGCTAAGAGCTCTGGACTGACCGCACCTGCCTCCGGCACCAGCGTGAACCGAGCCAGATTGTTAAGCACCTTCAAGAGTTTCGGTCCCACCATCTGCGGTGCGATATGCGCCGCATCGGCGCGCTCAATGATGGACTCAGATAGATAGGCTAAAAAACCGAGTACGGGGGACGCCGCCGTAAAGCCCATGAACGCATTGTGGGGAGACTGATAGGCGCGCCAGGCCCCCTCTGCCGTAGGCTGAACCCAGCATTCCTCGCCAAAAATCGTATGCTCTGAATCGGGCACGTACCAGGTCGGGTCGACTACCAATGTGTCGGCATCGATCCACACCACCAGTCCGCCGCGCGCCGCCAACTCCGCTTCAATCCAGCGGAGCCGCGCCAGGTCAGCGAGTATCGGCGTGCGATGCTGAAACTTGGTGCGTAACTCAGGGGTCACCCAATCAAAGAGCTCGTCGCCAATATAGTGATAGTGGTATCCCTGACGCTGAGACCAGTCAGCGACAGACGTCATACACCGACTTACCCAGTCGGGCCTAACGGCACCCGCGGATTGCAGAATCGTGACCGGGGTCATGAGACGCTCAACGACTCACAAAATGCCTTGATTGTTCTGCAGACCAGTCACCTCAGGTTGGTTGGCTCGCACTCCCTGCACGCGCCCCTGCGCCCTGAGCCAGCGTGCCACCACGTCCCAGATTGGCTCGCCCTCAACTTGCTGCACCGAAGCCCAGCCTGCCACCTTGTAGGTCTTACTCGCATCAATGGGTTTGCCATCGAGGGTGAGCTCGCTAATCCGCGACCCGGCTTGAGCCAGCGGCGCGATCGAGTATTGCAAACCACCCGATCGCACCATATCGCCACCCTGCTGATAGTAAGGATCTGGGTGGAATAAATTGTCGGCGACATCCTCCAGAACCTGCTTGAGGAACGCACCGTTCATTTCGGTCAGCGTCACCGCGGGATAAGTGATCGCTACGTGCGCCATGAGGTCATCCATGGTGATCGCAGTACCAGGAAGCAGTGTGGTCCCCCAGCGGAAGCCTGGTGACAGGGCAATCGGGGCGTCAAGCTCATCCATCAACGCCTCACAGATGAGCTGATCGACACTGCCATTGAAATTGCCGCGTCGGTACAGGAGATCATCCGTCATGGCCAAGGGCTCTGCGAGCTGCTCGGCAAAGGGCGCGCGAACGCGGGCAATCAAATCGCTCATCGCCGAGTCAGCTGGCAACAACTCCGCGAACACCGGCAGCAGCCGATACGACCAGTCTCGGATCCGACCATGGCGCACATCAAAGTCCAGCACACCCAGAAACTTGCCGTTGGAGCCCGCATTGGTGACCAGCGTCATTCCGCCTGGGTTTTTAATTTCCAGCGCACGGGGAATCGCGTCGTGGGTGTGACCACCCAAAATAGCGTCGAGACCATTTACTCGTGACGCCAACTTGATATCGGTATCGGCGCCGTTGTGAGAGAGCAAGATCACCACCTGAGCGCCTGCGGCGCGCACCTCGTCCACCTTTTCCTGAAGCTCGCGCTCCTGAATACCGAAGGTCCAACCATTGGTGAAGTGTGCGGGGTTGGCGATCGGTGTGTAGGGGAAGGCCTGACCGATGATGGCCACGGGTAACCCATTAATCTCTTTTAGGGTGTGACTTGCAAACACCGGATCGCCAAAGTCCATGTCTTTGACGTTGTGCGCCACGAAGTCGACGTGCCCATCTAGGTCCTGATCAACAACTTCCATTACTCGATCAGTGCCCAGCGTGAACTCCCAGTGGCCGGTCATGACATCGACACCCAACAGTTTGCTAGCATCGACCATGTCTTGACCTTGCGTCCACAGCGCCGTCGCAGAGCCCTGCCACAGGTCCCCGCCATCAAGGAGCAGTGCGCCCGGCCGATCTGCCCGAAGCCGTTTGACCAAAGTAGCGATGTGGGCAAAGCCCCCGGCGCGTCCAAACTGCTCCGCAGCGGCAACATAATCAAGGTGGCTGAGCGCATGTGCAGCCTGCGAACCCGGGGCAATATCAAAGTGATTCAGCAGCGCCTCACCGACCAGATGTGGTGGCCGGTTTCGGGCGTCATGCACCCCGATATTGACCGAGGGTTCGCGGTAGTGGACCGGGAGTAACTGCGCGTGCACGTCGGTCATGTGCATGAGGTGCACGTTACCGAACCGCGGCAGATGATAAGCGTCGTCACTCGGAGGCTGCCCGCGCAACAGCGAGGGCAAAGACAGCCCTGCGGCGGCGCCAAGCCCCAACAGCTTGTGAAACTCCCTTCGATGCATGGGGCTTACCGAATCACTCTGCGGCTTGGTTGACCGGTGAGGCGGGGTCGAGCAGGTAGGCCATCACATCTTTCAACTGTTGTTCGGTGAGAATACCTTGCGCGCCAAAGCGCGGCATGTGGGAGCAGAGATTGTAGGCGTGGGTATCCCACAGCTTGGTCCAGGTGTACTGCAGCATCGCCTCACTTTGACCCCGCGCGCCGTATCCCGTCAGCGAGGGGCCCAGAGTGCCATAGGCGACCTCATCCGGCGCGAGTTGGTGGCAGGCATAGCAGTTGCCGCCGTTGGGTTGGGTGGGGTCATCGCTCGATTGCAGACCACGCCCGTTACCCGCTACCTCAGCGCCTCGTTGCCAGTCACCCAGATATTGGCCATCGGGCGGCAGCACTACCGAGTTCAAGCGCTCTGCGCGCAAGGTAGTCAGCATGTCGTTATCGAGGGGCATGCCCCGCGGCGCACTGCAGGCGCTTTGCACCGCATCGCGCTCCAACCGATCCATGGTGGCCTGATTCTTGGCAACGAAGGAGTTTCGTAATACGGCTTCTATCTCGTCAGAAGCCATTGTCCACGCCGTCACGCTCGCGGCGAGAGCGATGGTGATCCCTGTAACGAGTGCCTTCATCGCTTCAACCCCGGGGCGGTCATGGTGCCGCCCGCGGCATTCACCGCCATATAAGTTTGCAAGGCGATACTGACTTCGGAGCCCATTTGCAGCTCGGGCCATCGCTGCTGGCGGAAGCAGTCCCGTAGCCGCCATCCCATGGTTCGCACCAATCCCTGGGAAATTCGGTAGGCAGGCCAACTTCCCCAGGCTTCGGCGGCGCCGCTGTGGGAGGTCAGATCAGGCAGTGCCTGCAAGCGAATGCGCATATCGGATTGCTCGTGACAAGTCGCACAGGAGAAGTCATGGGGCCCTGCGCGATAGAAGAAAATCTCCTCGCCGAGGGTATACATCGCCCGCTCGGCCGCGTGGGTCTGCTCGGGAGCAATTGTGGCACCTTCCGATTCTGCGGCCAGCCAGGTCACGAGGGCTTCCATCTCTGTACCGAAATCCCCTCTCAGTGAGTAGGGTTTTGCGTTCACCACATCGAGATCCCGGCCTTGAATCGTCGTCATGCAGTACACCAGGCGCGATTCGAGATCCATCACCACATCGGCATCGGCAAAATAGCGCGGGAAGCGCACGTAGGCACCCGCGGTGACCCCCGGCCCCAGACCCAGATCACAGGCTTCCAGCGTGGCAGACTCGGGGCCTTGCGGCGCAAACCACAGCTCTTCCCCCTCGTCGATTACAAAAACCGCCGGGTTGTCATCACCCATCAGATCCCGGTACTGATCGAATACGCCGTCATCTGCGGCCAGCGGCACCGAGCACAGCCACACCGCAAACAATGTGAACCCGAAATGATGTCTTTTCACAGCTGCCCCCCTCACATCCATATTCAGCGGATAGTGGTCTCGCCTTCGCCGGTGCCACCCTGATTATCAGTCCAGACTACGCGAACGGGATCGCCCGCTTCCCCACCCGCAAAACGCACTCCGAGAAAGGGATTGGCGGATACTGCTGCGCCCCAGTGACCCTGCATGACAGGCTGGTCACCATGAAACACCGATACCTCGGTAATAAAGTGCGCAGGGATCGCGTCCCCTGCCTGATCCTTGCGCATCCCGGTTTCCATCGGATGGCGCATCAGGGCCTTCACCTCTGTGATGTCGCCCTTTTTTTGGGCACGAATCTTGATTCGACCTGCCATGGTGTCCTCCTTAACCGCCGCATCCGCCGAGGGTGACCTTGGTCTCTCTCGACTGCATGTATAACTGTCCGTCTGCCTCTGCCACTGCATAAAGCGTGCAGGTTTGCGCCACCTTCACCCGGGTCTCGATGTAGACCTCTGTACCGGGCGGGATGTCAAACGAGGCCGCCAGCGGGTTGGGGTTCATTTCAACCAGCACAGACACTTTGCGGACATTCGGCAGCGCCTCGGAATCGACTTCCACCCGGATGGGCACGACGGCACCATTCTCGGCAATATCAGGCGTCGTAAACTGGATGCCCTCGTGCACCTGGGGTGTGTCACCCAGCGCCGCCAGCGCCTCATCCAGCGCTGTGGCACCAAAGGCTGCCTCCGGCCTTGCCACCGCGGCCCACACGCGCCCCGGTAGGGCCGCAGCGGCACCCAGTATCATCGCCCAGCGTAACCAGCCTCGGCGCGAGATACCCTTTGCATGGATCGTTGTCATCGTCTCGGTCACTCCTTTTTATTCTTCGCCTGAGGTTAACCAGGCCACAATCTGTTGCAGCGCGTCGTCATCCACTGCGGGCATGGGCGGCATCGGCATGCTCCCCCACACCCCGGCGCCACCGTTCACTATCTTGTCACGTAAGTAGGCCGCGTGCTCCTGCCCGGCGTACTTCGCCCGGATGGCATCAAAGCCCGGCCCCACCAGTTGACCGGTCATCTGGTGGCAGCCCGAACACCCACCCGCAGTGAGCGCAGCCTCAGGCGCGAGAACCGCGTCGACCACCGTGCTAGCCGCTGCGAGCTGTTCAGGATCTGCCGCTGTCCACAGTCCGGGGTATGGCCCCCAGTCCCTCACCTGTTCCGCAAGATTGCCGTGGGCATTCATGGCGTAGGCAGGCAGAGATGAAGTCACGGTCACCGCCACGTCGCAGTCGGCGGTGCAGGACGAGCCGCTCACATCTGGTGCGCCAGATACCGACCACAGACCATGATCGAGGCTCATACCGTTGCGATTCGGCATGCGCGCCTGAGTCTCCGCCATATTGGTATCCGAGAGTACAAAATCGTCGTCGACCACGTAGCCGAGATTCAGCAAATAGGCGACCAGCGCGTAAACCTCATCCGGGGTCAAAGACTTGGGAGTGTTCCACGGCATGGCCCGGTAGATGTAATCCCATAGAGTAGACAGGGTCGGCACCTTCATCAATGTGGTGCGGGTGACCGCAGGGTCCGTCAGCGAGGCAACCCGCCCGGTGGCGATGTCCTCCTCGGTGATATTGCCCAGCACCAAAGGCGCAAAAATCTCGTTGGAGTCGCCGAAGTCTCCATGGCAAGAGGCGCACTGAGCCAGCCAGATCTCCTCGCCCGCCCACACATCACCGCTACCCGGCGGCAGACCGACAAAGTCAGGGCGCACGTCAATGTCCCAGGCCGCGATCTCACCCTCAGTCGCTGGTCTACCCAAATCAGTGAGACCCTCGGGCAACGCCGCCGCCCACGATGTCATGGTCATCGTGCACAACCACAAGGGGGCCGCTCTAACCCAGCTGGACATTGTGTACCTCGCCGTCAGCGCGCACTCGCCAGGTCTGTATAGCGTTATTGTGGTAGATCGATCGCGTGCCGCGTATCTCAACCAACTGTGCGCGGCTAGGCTGGATATAGCCGGTGCTATCGGTGACCCGGGCTTGCAGCAGCGCCTCCTCTCCCTGCCAGACCCAATGGCAATGGAAGCGAGTCAGGGCTTTGGGCAAGATTGGTCCCTCCAGGCGCGCCGGGAGCCAGTTGCGGCCGCCATCAACCGACACCTCGACTTTCTCCACTGTGCCACGACCGCTCCAGGCCAGGCCGGTGATGTCGTAATAACCCTGCTTCAATAATTTTTGACCGCCCGAGGGCGCCGTGATCACCGACTTCGCCTCCTGAATGGAGGTGTACTGGCGGTGCGTGCCATCCGGCATCAGATCCACGTAGTGCGCGACCTCGTCTTTGGTCGCCCAGGGGGCATCGCCCACTTCCAGTCGCCGTAGCCACTTGACCCATGACACGCCCTGCACACCGGGCACTACCAGGCGCAAGGGGTAGCCGTTTTCTGGCCGCAACATTTCGCCGTTTTGCCCATAGGCCACCAGCGCATCGTCGAATGCGTTCTCGAGATTAATAGTGCGCGTCATGCTGGAGCCGTCGGCGCCCTCCGCCAGCAAGACGGTTGCGCGTTTTCGATCAAAGCCTGCTCGCTCCAGTAGCAAGGAGACCGGGACCCCGGTGAATTCGGAGGCTGACAACATACCGTGGCTGTATTGCACGGTAGGGACCGCCACATTACCCCACTCGAGACCTGTGTTGGCGCCACACTCGAGAAAGTGGATGCGCGACACGCTGGGCATGCGAAGCAGTTCTTCCACGGTGAATACCAGTGGGGTCTCAACCAGCCCGTTGATCATCAGCCTGTGTCGGCGCGGGTCGATATCGACCCAGCCCTGATGATGGCGCTCGAAATGCAGGCCACTCGGGGTGATCATGCCGAACAGATTTTGCAGTGGCGTAAACGAGACGCTGGACTGATCGGTCCGCGTGAGGCCGGGGCTCTGGCGACGGACAATATTGGCCTCGTAAGGGGACGGCTGTCCGTAGGGGTTGGCGACCACCGGCTTGCCTAAACTGCGGGTCCAGGTAGGCAAGTTCACGATATCCGGGTCGTCATCCGCCATCAGTGATGGTGCCACCATCGATGCGGCGGCGGCCGTAAAAGCGCCCTGCAGCAACGAGCGACGGCCGGGGTTGATGCCATCCCGAGAAATGTTCTCAACCAGATCTTTGGACAAAAAGGATTCGGGCGCGGCTTGGAGCTGCCCCTGCTCGGCGTCTGATGCCATCCTTTTCCTCCCCCGGAGTGCTGCCGTGTTTACCCGCGTTGCTAATAGCGCGCGGAGTGCTTTGCGCTGTTATTATTTTTTTATATAAGCATATAACTTAATGCTAAACTGCCCCTGGCACGGTCGCAAGCGTCGCGCTGAAATTTTGCCATGCGGACCGCCAGATCGTAAGGTGCGCTTAATAAAACC
>CAJXDE010000102.1 GCA_913052635.1 uncultured Halieaceae bacterium | reverse complement strand
CTGATAGTCTCTGATGATTTCCCGCAGGGTGTCACATTTCATCGGGTATCGGGTGCGGGACATTTCTTACACCAGGAAAAGCCAGAGGTCGTGAACCCATTACTCCTTGATTGGCTCAATTAATACAGCCACCATCTATAGACCGCGGTTTGTGGCATTTGCAACGCTCGCTAGGCGTTCACAGGAGTCAAGATGGACTTCTATCGTCGATCCGGAATGCGCGGTGAATTTATTATTGAGGGGGTAACCATGCAGGGCAGTCGATTCAGAGTGTTGCTTTTGGTCCTGAGCCTCGCGGTTTTCTCGCAGGCGTCTCAGAGTGCGCCGTATCAGATCACGGTGCTGGCAACCAACATTTCTGATTATGGTGGTCTGGGCGAGTGGAGTTTTGCTGCGCTCTTTAAGGGTGAGCAGGACGCAGTGCTGTTTGATACCGGCTTCAAAGAAGACACCGTCCTCCATAATGTGTTGCATCTGGGCGTCGATCTCTCAGGGGTTGAGAAGGTCGTGCTCAGTCACTTTCACAGCGACCATACCGGGGGCTTGCTCATTCTCCGCAAGCATTTTCGTCCAGCGAATGAGGCCGCCCTGAGTCAGGTGTATGTGGCTGCCGGGTTTTTTGACCAGCGCGCCACCGCAACGGGCGTCGAGGTGGGTCCCGGTGATTTCGCCAGTGCTCAAGATTTTAAAGCCGCAGCGGAAGCCCTCGGGATCAACTTCACTGTCGTCACCGAACCCACCGAAATAGCCCCCAAACTTTGGCTGACGGGTCCCGTGCCGCGGGTAGAGGAGCACTACAACGGCCCCGCGGGGCTGTTTATCAACCGAGATGGTGCATCGATACCTGACATCATTATGGATGATCAGTCGCTGGGTTATCTCACCGATAAAGGCTGGCTTATGACCTCCGGTTGCGGTCACTCAGGGTTGATCAATACCGGCAAAGTGTTGCAGTCGATAAAAGATGAACCCATTTATTCGATCGTTGGCGGGTTCCATCTGTGGCAGGCAGACAACGAGACATTGGGTCGCACGGCAAACTGGCTCGAGGAGCAGGGTTTGGGGTTGATGATGGGTGGCCATTGCACTGGCATTGCCGCGGCTGAAACCATCGCCAGTCAGCTGCAGCTGCCGCGATCTCACATCTCTCATGCCGCCATCGGTTCAGTGATTACACCAGAGCTGACCATCATCCGCAGTTCAGTCGAATAGGCATTGTCGTTACCGTTCTGTAACGCAATCAGTTGCGGCGATCTGATATGGTTTGCCGTCACAGCAGTTTTCGGGGTGTTTTCGTGATTGATATCAGTGAGTCCATAGAAGCCTGCGCCAATCATTACGGCGAGCAGGCGGATGCCATGCGCAGCTATTTACATGAAGGCCAGGCGGCTGCGCTCGCGCTACCGAACAGGGGGCCGCTGACGTTCACCGAATCCGGCGCACTGGCGGAAGAGATTCGGGCTGCGTATTCCGAGTACGGTTTTTATGTTTTTGAGAATGTGCTGAGCGCCGAAGAGCTCGACGACATCAAAGCAGATCTCGACACCATGCGCGCGCAGTTTCCCACCGGGCCGGAGAGTCAGGTGAACGCCGCCGGTGAACCGGCATTGGGTGCTGACGCCAAAGCACTGACGCTGGTGTGGTCAAAACCATTAGGTGACCCGCTGGGTGGTACCGAACTCGCCAATGGCCGCCATCAGGTGAAAATGTTCGAGCCTGAGGCCGACGCCGAGGCGCCACTTGCTGCGCCCTTTATTCTTCTTGGTTCGCTGCAGTTCTCGGATGCCTGTTTAAGGACCTACGCGCACCCCGAATTACTCAAGGTGACAGAGTCCATCAATGGCCCGGACTTTGCGCCGTTCAATGAGGCGCTGTTTATCAAAGAGCCGGGTATCGGTGCCGCGGTCTCCTGGCATCAAGATGGAGTGACCCACTGGGATAGTCCTGACTTTGACGAGGATATCCACGGCTTTAATTTCATGGCTCAGGTGTATGGCAGTAACGCGGTGAATGGTGTCTGGGTGCTCCCGGGCACCCACAAGCAGGGCAAGCTTGATATCAAGGCGCTGGTCACCGAGTCTGGCAGTGAACGCCTCGAAGGCGCGGTACCGATTGTCTGTAACCCCGGTGACGTGGTGATGTGTAATCGGCAGCTCCTGCACGGCTCATTTCCCAACTGCGGGTTTGAGCCACGCATTACCGTGAACTTTGGCTTCCACAAGCGTTCATCGGTATTGGGCGTGATGGGCGGTGGTATCCACAGTGATGCTCAAGTGTTTGACGAGGAGATTGTGGTTCGCCGCTCACGGGCGATCGGCTATGCGATCGATGCCCGCAAGCAGCGATTCCCCGACGAGACCCCTTACCACTATCAGCCGCTCTCGGCCGCCGCCAACGATTACCGGTGGGATGAGGTTGCGCGGGCTGACCTTAAGGACTACAACCTCGACGACCTCAGCATCTGACTTGCCGGGCGTAAGCCGCGGGACCGCAGTCGTAAGTGATTCAAGTAGTTGTTAGCGATTTAACAGGTCGGCCATGATGGCGTTGAACCGAGCGGGGTCTTCCTGCATTACGAAGTGGCCCACACCGGACATCAGTGTTGCCTCAAAAGAAGCGGTTAGGGCCTGCCCCGCGCGGGTGTTGGTGGGGCGATAGTCTGAGTTGATCAGACGAATGGGCACGTCGATGTCCGCCAATGTCTGTTCGACACCTTCGTTATACCAGCGGGCGATACCCTCGAGCGAGCCGATGCCCGCTACGGGCGGCGCGGCACTCATATCGCGGGCAATTTGGTCAATCAGCGCGGGGTCTGATGTGGGCAAGAAAAAACTGCTGCGCACCATTCCGTCTACCGTGCCTGGAAAATCAGCTTCCATGGCGGCGAGCATCGCCGCAAGTTGCGCATCGGCGTAACGCAGCGACACATCGCTCAGGGTATCGGCACCGACGATCATTTTGACGCGTCCTTTGAGTAGCCTCGCGGCCTCGAGTGCTACCTGCCCACCCATCGAATGACCAACCAGAATGATGTCTTCCAGTTGCAGTGCGTGGGCCACCGCGGCGACATCGGCACCAAAATTGGCCATCGACCAGTTTTCGCGGTTTACCCCCGAGTCGCCGTGCCCGGCGAGGTCAACGGCAACCACATGATGCGTTGCAGCAAAGACAGGTAGCTGTGCCGACCAGTAGCTGCGATCGCAGTTCCAGCCGTGGATGAAAATTAGCGCCGGTGACCCCCTGCCGCCAGACTCGTAATGGATTTGGACGCCGTCTTTAGCCTGTGTAACACCGTGCGAAAGGCGCTCGTCGGCCTGCGCCGCCATGCCTAGCAGCAAGCCCACCATGAGCAGACATCGCGTCAGTCCGCGGACGACGTTAGCGCCCAAAAGTGAGGCTTCTTGAATCGGGTTCCTATGTTTAACCCTTGTCAATTTCATCGCCATCCCCGAAAGATTATGCCTGAGATCAATATAGCTGGGCGTGTGGATCACGTGCTAACCATGAGCTGAGTAACTCTGCGCCTGCAAAGCTGCTCAACGGCTTTTTTTATGGGCTTTGCCGTAGACTGTGTCTATCTCAAAATTGACTGCGCCCCATGAACCAAGTGTTGAACAGCGACAGGCCCGACAAGGTTGCTTTGGTCGAAGGTGACAACGCCTTTACATACGCACAGATCGAGCACTGCATTGTCCATTTTGCCAGCGGGCTGCTCGCAGGCCGAGGTGATCTCAAGGAAGCACGCGTTGCCTTTCTCATCCCGGCCGGCGTCGATTACGTAACAGCATTACATGGCGTGTGGCGTGCGGGCGGTATCGCGATCCCTCTCAATGTGGCCTCGGCAGAATCGGAATGGGAACACTGCCTGACCAGTGCTGGGGTGACACAGGTCATTGCTGATAAGCATACTTTCGAGAGTATCGAAGGCCTGTGTGATCGTCTGTCTATTCCCATCTCGACGGTCAGCGACACTCTGGCGGATAGTGTTTCACCGTTGCCGGAGCTCTCTACAACGCGACGGGCGATGATTGTCTTTACCAGTGGGACCACCAGCAAACCCAAGGGAGCAGTGACAACCCATGGCAATATCGCCGCACAGATCGAGACGCTGATCACCGCTTGGGAATGGCACGCAGATGATGTCATACCGCTGTTTCTGCCCCTGCATCATGTGCATGGGATCATCAACGTACTGAGTTGCGCGCTGTGGGCCGGGGGCACGGTGTACGCAATGCCAAAGCTGGACCTTACCGCACTCTGCGCGCAAGTTGCTGCAGACACATTCAGCGTGTTCATGGCAGTCCCAACCATCTACGTGAAGCTCATCGATCATCTCGAGAACCTCGAAGACGAGGAAGTGGAGGGGATCTGTGAGGGGTTTGCCAACATGCGCTTAAACGTGTCGGGCTCAGCCGCCTGTCCGGTGGAAGTGTTTGAGGAATGGCGGGATCTCACGGGGCAGATGCTACTGGAGCGCTACGGCATGACAGAGATCGGCATGGCGCTCTCGAATCCTTATCGCGGTGAGCGGCGCCCTGGCTATGTGGGGCAGGCTTTACCCGATGTCGCGGTGCGGCTGGTCGATGAGGAGGGTGGCATCGTCACTGGAGAAGATGCGCCGGGTGAAATTCAGATCCAGAGCCCGACCGTCTTTTTGGAGTACTGGGGTAATGCGGAGGCGACAGAGACCAGTTTCTCCGATGAGTGGTTTTGTACCGGCGACATTGCGGTGATCGAGGACGGTTACTATCGGATTATGGGTCGGTCGTCTGTCGATATCATCAAGTCCGGCGGCTACAAACTGTCCGCTCTCGAAATTGAAAACACACTGCTCGCGCACCCGCAGATCGCCGAAGTGGCGGTTGTGGGTATCGCGGATCGCACCTGGGGAGAAGCCGTCGCCGCGGTGGTGGCTCTGAAGGGTGACGATGACATGACCTTGGAGGACCTGAAAGGTTGGTGCGATGGCAAGCTGTCATCATACAAAGTGCCCAAACAACTCCGTGTCGTGGACGCACTGCCGCGCAATGCGATGGGTAAGGTGGTCAAGCCCTCCCTCGAGCCATTATTTGAATGACCTAACTTGAGTGACCCAGCTGCAATTTGGGATAACGTGACCAAGGCGTCAGCCCCGCGACTGAGTGGCGGCTCTTCGTTTGGCGCCGTCACAAGCAAGTGGTGGCGCCCTCTTAGCATCAGGGCCGCGCGGCGGCTTCCGGTAACGTCTCTGCCCGCGACAGCAGGTAGTAGGCGAGCGTGGAGAGCAGCAGGGCGGGAAAGACCTCGTGAAGGTCCTGTCGCAGCCCCGCTGCAATCCAGATAATCAGGGCCGATACGCCAACCGTCATAGACCAGAGCACGGTACGTGCCGAGCCCCTGTGCCAGTAAAGACCAAATACCACAGCGGGAAAAAAGCAGACCGCGTACAGACTGCCCGAGAAGATCGTGATTTCGACGATGTCGCCCGGCGGATTGAGTGCCAGCAATGCCGCGACGATCGAAAACCCGATCACCGAGGTGCGGGTCCAGAGGAGTTCACGGGATGATGGTCGGAAAGGCGCCACGATGTTTTTGTATAGCGTGGAAGCTGCGACCAGCAGCACGCTATCCATCGACGACATCGCGGCTGCCAATATCGAGACGATCAGAAAGTCCGTCGCCCATAAGGGAAACACCGAGGCATCGTTGACTAATGAGGGCACGATCAGGTCGGTATCGGTAACTTCTGTCAAAATCAGATGCGCATAGATCCCCACGGGAAACAGGCACCCCAGCACAATGGCCAGACCGATTGTGGCGATCCACTTGCCACGGAGCACCTCGGCCTCGTCTTTTAGCGCATAAAAGCGCGATAACTGTCGCGGGTCTGCGAGTAGTTTGAGCGAGCCTGAGAGCGATACGCCCAGCAATACGGCAAAGGGGATGCCGCCATTCAACTCAAACAAAAATTGTTTGTCCGGCAATGCACTCAACGTCGAAATCGATGTCACCCCACCGGCGGCGCGGGTCACAAAATAAAAAATGATCACGCTGCCGAGCAGCATGAGCAGGCCTTGCATTACGTCAGTTCTCACTACAGAAACAAAGCCGCCTACTGAGGTGTAGAGCACGACGATCAGCAGGGTCAGACCCACACCCGCCTCGTAAGGCACGTCGAGGAACATCTGAAACAAATGCCCCGCACCCTTAAAGATGGCGAGCAGGTAGAGCAAGCTCGCAAAAACGATTACGAGGGCCGAGGTTTGCAAAAGCAGATGTTGGCCCTGCTGATTTGAGCCGGTGATGTACCGGCTACCCAGAAAGTCCGGAATCGTCAGCGCGTCCCACTGTGCGGCTAGGCGGCGCAGAGGCGGGCCGATCCAGCGCCAAGAAATCCAGCTGAACACCACTAGCAGAAGTGCCATCGTGAACCACGCCACACCATAGTCGTAGGCTTTACCCGCGTGTCCGATGTAGGTGTTGGTTGAGGCAAAGGTGGCGAAGAAGGAAATACCCACTACGACGCCGCTCATCTCACGGTTGCCCACGTAGTAGCCCGCCATGCCGCGGCTGGTTTGGCTGCCCAAGTAAGCGTTGTATAAGAGCATGCTGGTGTACCCGGCCAACAGCGCCAGTGCGAGCCAATGCTGTGCCATCCAGTTCATCGGGGTTGAAAAGCCAGTACGTCAGACAATGGAGTGCCGCAGTATCCCAGATCTCTTTGGGTTAAGAAAAAGTCATTTGCGGCGGCGTACAGTGTGTTGCGATGGCCTTTGACTAATTGGGGGGCACAGTCACCGCTGCGCGAAGGTGATTGGGCATTTCGTTGTGTGTTGCCTGCGGTGCAAAATGTGTCACCGCATGCGCAGCCCGCGAAAAGCCACGGTGATGCAAGGTATGATCGCTATGCGCAGTGACTGGATACGGGTGAACTCAGTGGCAACAACAGCAGCTAAACCGGCGCGTCTGCCGACCCGGAAACCCGGCATCGAGCGCTACAACCGCATTATTGAGGCGGCGGAGGTGCTGATTCTCGAAGCGGGTTCTTTACAGGGGATCACGCTCGATGCGATCGCCAAACGTGCCGCCGTTCCACGCGTTTCGCTCTATTATTTCTTCGATTCGATTGAGTCACTGTTAGATGCACTTTACCAGCGGGGGGTGCAAAAGATGATCGCTGAACTGCCGCAGGCGCCACAAGCGGCGGACTGGCGCGACATGATGCTGTTGTATATCGATGTGGTGCGCGACTTTTACATGAGCAACCGGGTCGAGATGATCCTCGCCTTGTTGCCGGTGTCATTGGTCTCGGTGAATCAGGTGAGCCGGGAGTTCGGGCAGGCGCTGTTCCAGTTACTGCATTCGCAGGGTTTGGTGCCCAAAAGCCAGCAGGTGCTGAGGGCGTGTGAAATGGCCTCGGAACTGGCTGATCTGGTGTGGCGTAAATCGCTGATAGAGAAAGGCACACTCACTCCAGCTTATACCCGTGAAGTGAAGCGCGTAGTGATTGCGTACTTAGAGGCTGTGCTCGCAACTTCAAAATGAAGGCTTGAGCAGTTAGCGATTGAGCTCGCTTTAGGCGCAAATAAAAACGTTAGGGGAGTGAGTAGTGGACAAGACACTATCAAGGCGGTTTGTTTTGCAGTCTATGGCAGCGGCTGTCGCAGCAGGCAGTCACACTCTGAGCTTTTCCAGTGCTTCACGATCCATGCCTGTCAGCAAGGCGCAAGACGCTTTTATCATCCACAATAATTTGCCCACGCCACTGCGGCAAGCCAGATAAGGAACTGTTTTCAAAATGTATCGCCCGATGCAGCAAATTGATGCTTTTGGGTGATACAAAATCAACCGCACCGCACATAACTAGTTAAAAGTTACGGCGATGCTCTAAATATGGTGGAGGCGGCGGGAGTTGAACCCGCGTCCGCCAGCACTCTGCCTTTGG
>CAJXDE010000101.1 GCA_913052635.1 uncultured Halieaceae bacterium | reverse complement strand
TGTAACCATGGGATTGAGCGCCTCGCCATCAGTTGCAATTGCAATGGTCACTGCGGGGAGTTTTTTGATTACTGTGCCCATGGCGCTCTTCGCCACGGGCCTCCAGAATTCGAGTCCCAATGAGATTCGCGGGTTGATGGCAGGTGCTTATGTATTCATGGTGAATGTGGTCGGCCTCACACTCGGGCCCTCATCCGTCGCCTTGGTGACGGATGCGGTGTTTGGACGTGATGATGCGGTGGGTCTGTCCTTGGCGGTGGTTTGTGGGTGTGCGCTGCTGCTCGCAGCGATGCTATTACGACAGGGTCAGGGAGCCTTTCAGAGTGAGGCCCAGCATCGGTGAAGTTTTATTCGTTGTGACCGATGGGGACTATCCTAAGGCTTGGATGACCTTATTTTGCTACCCATCGAATCGCATTCTCCACCAGACGCCGATAGTGGGGTGACGCATAAGTATCCGGGCCATCGCCGGGCTGCAGGTACACGATGCGGCTGTCTTTGACCGTTTTTGTCCAGCCAATCAGATTTGGCCCCGCCGGATGGGGCCAGTCATCGTTGCAGAACATGGTGCCGGTGACCGCGTGATGGGCCGAGTAGAAATGCTCGCGATCGAAGATGTGATCGCTAGTGAGTAGGGGATCAATGCTATCTTCGAATACCTCGTACAGGTAAAGCTCATCCGTGAGTGCGAAGGCGTTTTCGAGCCCCTCGGTAACGGGGTGCGGTGCACCTGCCACCTGCACGGAGTGGAACACATCGTGCCGATAGCCCGAGTCGAGCACCGGTTGAGCGCGGCATTCGGTGGGCAGATAAAAAAAACGTCCACCAATGACCTCGCCATAGTCCGGCCAGAGTGGCCAGCCAGCGATTGCATGGTGCAAGAACACCATGCCCTTTCCGGCAGCCAGCAAGTCCATAAATCCTTGCTTGAACTCATCCGAAGGTGCCACTAATCCGGGAGGTTGGGTACTGAAGTCGATGCCCGGCATGTCATAAAACACAAAGGCATCCCAGGGCACAGCCGCGGTCGGATTCATGAATGACTGACTGGCGGGCTGCTCAACGAAGGTGTGGCGAATCCCGTCGAAGGATTCAAATAGCGCGGCAAATGCGTCCCGCTCGAAAGGATGTCCCTTTATCGAAACGAGGATATTCAGCGGGCTGTGATAATCGATGATACCCATGGCAAGACTCCCTCATGGCAATGCCACAGGAGCTTAGCCGGCTGGGCCGTTAGCCGCTAGCGAGAGGCTAGTCAGCCGGTGTCGCAGACAGCGGCAATGGATCGATGATAGTGCTGAACCGCAGGCTCATTTCGGCCGATCAGGAAGCTGTCGTTCGCGCCTGAGTGCAACGCGTTCTGTACAGTGGCAACCAGGGCATAGTCCTCGTCTCGGACTGCCTGTAGCGTCATTTGGCTGAAGGTCTCTACTTCCGCGGCCTCTTGATCGGTGGCCGGTGCCGTGGCGCTCAGAATGAGCTGGCGCGTCACAGTGGTAGTGCTTGTCTCGCCCGGGAAAATGAAACCGATCAAGCACTGACCGCCAAGAATCGCGGAGATAGAAAGATTCGGAAACACCGAGTGCACCACGCGGATGTAGGCCTCGGGCGCCGTCCAGGCCTCGGGCGATGACTCATTGAGTTCGCCAATGTTTTTTCTCGCAATCGCCATTCGCTGATGCGCGCCCCAGGTATCGTGAACCAGCAGGTTGCCAACCGTGTGCGGCCCCACGGTTTTGCCATGAACGCTGTCGTGGTGGTAGATCTCCAGATAGCCATCTAGGGTTGCTTTCCACCCAGCGCCAGAGAGATAGCGTTCCGTGTAGAGATGCCAGTCGTGTAGTGCCTGATCCGCGAGCTTATCTGCAAATTCACCCAGCCACTCACTCAGCTCAAATGTCTTGCCCGGAGTCAGGCAAACAAAAATGACCCCCGCGCTTTCATCGCAAGCCAGCTCAGTGAGGCCCATGTTTTCGCGATCGACATCACCAAATGTCTCCTCCCCGTAGATGCCAACCAGCTCGCCGCGATTATTGTAGGTCCAGGCGTGGTAAGGGCAGCTGAAGCGGGATTGGTGACCTTTTTCCGCCTGACAGACCTTGGCGCCTCGGTGTCTGCAGACATTAATGAAACAGTGAACCCGCCCATCTCTGTCCCGAGTGATCAGTAAGGGGATATCCATGACCGTTTGAGTCTGGAAGTCACCAGGTTCGGCTACCTCGAGTGACAGCGCCACCGCAATAGGCGATTCAAAAAATATGGCCTGACGTTCCGCCCGATACTGTTTTTCGTCGGTATAGGCGGAGAGGGGGATGCGCATTTGCGAGGGCGCCAGATCGGTGGTGCCCTCGTTGAAATGCTTCAGTGCGCGCGTGGCGAGCTCTAGCGCGTCAGACATAGCTTGCCCGCTGATTTGGCTTAATTCAGCACTTTATCAGAATCGGTACGTTGCACTCGCTGTGAACAGTCTTGGGTGCCCGTGTGTACCGATTATAATTTCCGCGGGCTCGGTACCAATGAGGCCACCAAAACCAAAGTTAGGGAATGGCTCGATGTCGGTATAGTACTTCTCGTTGAGAGCGTTATCTAGATTGAGCAGCAATTCCCAGCTGTCTGAGACTAACCCCACTTGCAGATTTAGAACTGTAAATTCTGGATTGGTGACGGTCCCGCCAGAGGGCTTCCCACCTTCCATGGTGCCATTGTGGCTCAGCTGAAAGTTACCTAACCAATCGAATCCAGAGAATGCAGGTTTTTGGAAATTGGCTGTCAATGAAAGGCTTTTATCAATGATTTGCGGTGGCGTCTGGCCGCCGAGATTTGCACTGCCGTCGGGTAAAATCGTATTGTCATCCCACTCAGCGCTTATATACCCATAAGCTGCCGCTATCTGTAGATATTCACTAGCTCTCCAGGTAAGACTGGCCTCAAGGCCTCTCTGCTCAGAGTCTCCTATGTTTTCAATACCGTCTATTAAAGTGCCGTCTCCGCTGGGGTTGGGCACTATGAATTCGAATTGGCGGTTGTCGTAATCGATGAAAAATACGGATGCTGTTGCTTGCAAGCGTCCATCTGCAGAGGAGCCTTTCCAGCCGAACTCATATTGAATTGCCTCTTCTGGATCAAAACCCGCGAGGGTTTTTTCGCCATTCGGGCCATAAACCGGTGGTGCACCATCAGCTATCCCTACCCATCCGCCTGGCTCAAAGCCTTTCGAAACAGTGAGGTAGGTCATAGAGTTTTCGCTTAAGTGTCTTGTTACTGACAGCTTGGGTAAAACTTCCACATCATCCTTGGACGCAGAGTGTCCAATGTCCACGGCTTCTTCTTCTGACTCCCATCGATCAATTCTTAGACCAAGACCCAATTCCCACTGTCCTGTTTCGTAAGTCACGTTTCCGAAGGCCGCCAAGTTGCCTTTATCTTCACGCCGGGTTTCGAAGGGGACTTGCACGTGTACTGACGGGTCATCTGCTTCGAGAATAATCCATCCAAAATCGAGGAAGGAATTCATGGTCTCTTCGAAATCCATAAGATAAACCCCGCCAACCCACTGCAAGGGCCCATCTGAATTAGACGAGAAACGGAATTCTTGCGTTAAGACCTCCATGGTTTCAGGCCTAAATGTATTGAAAAACCAAAGCTGCGTCAGGTCGACATCAGTATGACGATCGCTCTCGGTATCCGTGTAAGACGTGATGCTCTTGAAGTCGAAATTATCGAATTCAGCATTGATCTCAAAGCGCGCTCCAAATGTCTCTCGTTTGTGAGTCGGGTTAAGGTTGGTATCCAGAGTGAAGGGATACTGCAGATTGCCGGGCGTACCCATTTCCCGGGCCCAATTGTTAACCGGGCCATCGTACTCGTTGTATCGCGCCGATGCCGTGACGCTGACACGGTCCGAAATGTCACCGTGTAAGACCAATCGCCCGCCAGACTGCTCGTAAGCGCCGACATCCTCAGGTTGGTTGTAGTCCACCCCAAATACAGGGGATAGCGACCCCGGATTGGTCATGAAGCCGTCATCTTCGCGGGTGAAGGCGAAAGCCCGCAGCGCCCACTTGTCTGACAAAGGGACGTTGATATCACCCTCAATGTCCCAAATGCCTTGTTCTCCAGCTAGAACCTTTAGTCTGCCTCCCATCTCTTCGGTTGACGGCGTTTTGCTGACATATTTGACTGCACCGCCAATATTGCTTCCACCATACAAAACGCCCTGAGGACCCTTCAGAACCTCTATTCGCTCTATATCGCCAAAGCGAGAGGACGCGTCGCTGAAGAGTTGCACGTCGTCGAGATAGAAGCCCACCCCTTGAGTCATGCCATAGGCACCAACACCACGAATGGTCACGTTGGGGTAGCCGTCTGTTCGCATCGAGAGGTTTAGGTTAGGGACGGCTAATCCGATTTTGTTAAGGCCTTTGATGTTGCGACGTTCAACCTCAGCTGCGCCAATGGCAGAGACCGACTCCGGTATGTCCATCAGATTTTCATCGCGCTTTCTGGCCGTCACGATGACTTCTTCAAGTGACGCACCCTGTGCGAGGGCGACGGGTATGCCGTCGATCCCGATGCCTAGAGAAATCGTCAAAATAGCAAGTGATAGGCGATTCGCGGTGGGGAATGTGTGCCTTAGCATGCGCTGTCCTCTCTTATGGTGTGTTTAGACAGTCGAGGTGTCGACAAAATCAGTATATGCACACCGGCCGCGTACACCTGTGCTCAGAGGGACAAGGAGTTTTTCTCTGGGTGAAACGGCCGGTGCCTACGATGAGCGTGCTGACTTGACCAAATCGCCCTAGTTGGTAGTGTGTGTCTGTAGCGAGACCAATAAGACTGATAAATGAACTGTTTCGTGAGAGAGTCGTGGGAATCGGATGGTATTCGGGGTGCGGATGCCTATGAGGCCTGGGTAGACAAGCTAATGTCCGCGCAGGGTTCGGACTGGTGTCCGGGAAAAACGCCTGGCGGCCCGTTTAGCGCCTCACTTCGTCATAAGGTAATCGGCAACATCAATGTCATTGAGAGTCGATGCGATCCCTGCTCAGGTTATCGTACCGAGAGACATGCCGACAATATCGAGGAGCCTTCCGTCATATTGCTCAGCTACCTAGAAGGTGGCGAGCGCATTGAGTTTGGCGGGGAACGTTATACGGTTGCCGCCGGTGACACCTTTGTCTGGGACAGTTCAAAGGCGACGCAGTTTGAGGTGTACGAGCCACTGCACAAGGTGGCGCTGGCAATGCCCTCGCGTCTGCTCAGCCACAACGCGCTCTCGGCACTTAACCAGATGCCGCGCAAATTTGACCCATCTTCGGGTAGCCGATTTTTACTGAACAATCTGATCAGGGCGGTGGCTGATCGCGATTTCGACGATGCGGAAGTTGAGACCGAAACAATACTCGATGCGGTCAATGCCTTCGTTTTGGGGGCGCTACCAGCAGACTTGCATCACGATAAAAGCCTGCGTGAGCGGCAGCGTTGCGAAATCATGCGTTACATTGACCAGCATCTTCCCGACCCCACACTGAGCGTGAGCCAGATCGCTAGCGTGCACAGAATTTCCAAGCGCTATCTGCACTGGCTGTTCCGCGATCAGTCAGTCACCGTAAACGAACTCATCATTCTCAAGCGTCTGGCGGGCTGTCAAAGAGATCTCTCCAGTCCGGTTGGCGCGCATCTTCAGATTGGTCAGATCGCTTATGCCTGGGGTTTCTCTAATATCTCGCACTTCAGTAAGCGCTATCGTGCACAGTACCAAGAATCTCCCACGGAAACGCGCCAGCGTGCGGCGGAAGAGATGGGTAAAGGCTCAGCCAGCTGATCAGTGACTCAGCGCTCCCCGCTCGCCGATCAATGAAGTGATAGCGTCAGCGTTCAGTATCTCAATCCAGTAGCCGTCGGGATCTTTAATGAAGGCCAGCCCTTTCATTGAGCCGTCGTTGGGCCTTTTGACAAACTCGACCCCCAGTTCCTCAAAGCGTTGGCAGGCGCCGTCCACGTCGGGCACCGTGATCCCGATGTGACCAAAGCCGCGGGGTTCGGCATTGCCGTCGTGATATCCCTCGAAATTTTCGTCGTCTTCCGTACCCCAGTTATGGGTGAGCTCCAATAGGGCACTTTGCTGAAAGGTGAATCGAGATCGCTCAGCGGGCTCGCTGGGTAGGCTCTCTCCTGAGTGGTTGGAGGGGTAACCCAAGAAATACAGAGAGAAAGACATTTCGTCGAAATCAACGCGTTGGTAGAGGGTCATACCTAGTACCTGCTGGTAGAAGTTCAGAGATGGCGCGGGATCCTTGATTCGCATCATGGTCTGATTGAGCACGAAGCCATCGGTGGCTGTGGTCTGGTTTGTCATATTGAATAGCCATCGGTGTGAGGAGAGATCAAGCTAAGCGTCCGCGGTTCTCCTGACAAGTGATCGTTTTGCTGACGGTGCAAGGCGGTCATGCCAGTAAGGAAAACGATTTGGTTGGGGCGGCCTGTGCCTTTTGAGATGTGTCTGAATGCGTTAGGTTTACAGCTATAGACCGATAAGGAGAATCCTCATGAGTGAAGGATCTTTGGCGTTCAACCCCGAATTTGATCCAGACGGCGCAGAGGGCGGGGTCGATACCAACCTGCTGCCATGGCTATCCCTTAGTGGTGTTGCCGGTTTCTCACTGAAGCCGTTGCGGGCCAGCATGGAAAGCGGCATGTTCAGTGTGATTGTGCGGCTCGAAAAGGGCGCCGCTCTTGAGCGTCTGTTGTCTCTGTCGGGCATGGATCTGCTGGTGCTCTCGGGCGCGCTGGACTACGCCGATGACAGTGGCGAAAGCCATCTTGAACCGGGCATCTGGGGGTATCTCTCAGCCAATACCTGTATGCAAAGCCTTACGGCGGCTGAGGAGTCTGAGCTCTTAGTGAATTGCTACGGCGCCTTTGCCATGCTCTCCGCCGATAATCAGGTAGACCGTCTGGTCACCAGCGCAGATATTCGGCAAATGGCGTTACAAGCCGGCATCAGCATGGTGCCCAATACCCTGGCCGAGTGCATGGTCGAACGTGAAGATTATTCGGGCGAAGGAGCGCCGTTAGCGATCGCGGGCAAAAAGTCAGGTCATCTGGTGGCGAGTGTGACCACTGCCACCGCGGACACTTTTCAGCATCCTTATTTCATCGATTGCCGTGCAGTGCCTTGGGTGGTTAATCCAGACCTGCCCGACATTGGCCTGAAGGTGCTTCGTGTCAGTCAGGAGACGGGATTTATCTCGCTGATGGTTCGCCATAACGGTGTTGCGGCACCCCATAACCATATTGGTGGTTCCGATTTTCTGGTGCTTGAGGGCGCGTTGGGCGTTCGCGCCGGCCCGCCGGAGGGTTACGGGCCTGGCACGTGGTTCTATGAGCCTTCCGGTGCGCGACACGACGCCACACAACGCGTTTCAGAAGACGACCTGATTTACACCGCGAATGTCTATGGTCCACTGACCTTCGATACCGGACCGGGCACACCGATTGTGGCCGTAGTCAGTTGGATGGATTACGTGGCCTTGGCAGAGGCGGGGGGCATCAAGCTGGTGCCCAATACCTTCACAGACGACAGCAGTCTGTTGGCATGGGCGCCAATTGGCTCATAAGACATCAATTGAGGGCGGCTGCTTAGTGCCCGCCCTCATATTCTTTTGGGTAGCGTCCCAGCAGTAAGATCAGCACCACCGAGACCATGAAGAGCCCGGCCGCGACTTTGTACCCCAGGTCGTAGCTGCCCGTGGTGTCGTAGACCGAGGCGAAAATCATCGGTGCGGTGCCTGAGCAGACGGCCAGCGTGGCATAAAGAATCGAGTAAATCTTGGCGTAGTGGGCCAACCCAAAATAGCGCGCTGCGAGAAAGGCCATTAGGTCCAGTTCCGCCCCGGCTGCAAAGCCAATCAGAAACGCGGCGAGT
>CAJXDE010000100.1 GCA_913052635.1 uncultured Halieaceae bacterium | reverse complement strand
GGTAGCGCTTGTCGGTGTTGCCGAAGTGCTTTTTGATCGAGATCAGCTTCTGCTGTCCTATAAAGCCGTGCCAGCAGCCCAGAGACTGGGTGTAGTGGCCCGGGTCGCTGTCGTAGTCCGCCATATCTTTGCGCATGATCGCTGCGGTGTACCGGGCGATATCGAGTCCGGTCTTAAAGCGGTTCTGCAAGCGCATCCGGGCAGCGTACTCAGGGCTGATATCTGACCAGTTATTGGATTGTCCGCAACTGGCTTCCATCGCCTTGATGGCCTCTGCGTATGTCGACATGGTGTCTCTCCTGTTCATTCGCACTGCCGAAGCAGCATCTTCAACACGCCGGCAGTCTAGGTGCCGACTCATTATTTTCAAACCAAATAGATCTCATACTTATCATTCATGGTCTAAATATCTCGTTCTGCCGTGAATTGTCCGGCCGTGAAAGGCTTCCCTTTAAAGTCGCCGCGTTTGCCCCTAGACTCCGGCCCTTGCCTACGCCTCTGCGCTATCGGTTAGGAGAAAACAGCATGAGCAAACCGCTGGTCAGCATCATTATGGGATCCCAATCAGACTGGGAAACCATGCAAGCTGCCACCATCGTGCTCACCGAGCTGGGTGTGCCCTTTGAGACACGAGTTGTGTCAGCGCACCGCACACCCGCGCGGCTGGTGGAATTTGCCGAAGGCGCGGCGTCGCGCGGCCTGAAGGTCATCATCGCGGGCGCCGGTGGTGCCGCACATTTGGCCGGCATGGCAGCGTCGATGACCCACCTGCCGGTAATCGCCGTGCCTGTCTCGAGCAAAGAGCTCAAGGGCATGGACAGCCTGCTCTCGATGGTGCAAATGCCTAAAGGCGTAGCCGTGGCCTGCCAGGCAATTGGCGAAGCCGGCGCTTTCAACGCGGGTTTGATGGCGGCACAGATTCTGGCCACCTCCGATCCTGCGGTGTCACAAGCGATCCAAGACTGGAGAGCCCGGCAAACCGACAACGTTCCCCACGCCCTAGACTGATGCGGATTGCCATCGCCGGATGCGGCCAATTGGCAAGAATGCTGGCCCTTGCGGGCTGGGAAATGGGTCACCACTTCTCCTTCATCGCCGACCCGGGCGAGGGCACAGATTGTGTTGACGGCCTGGGACCGCTCGTAGCCCGAGATGACTACCCCGAGCCGGCGACGCTCTTTGAGGCGCTGGGACGTCCCGACGTCGTCACCGTCGAAAAAGAGCATGTGAGCGTTGCCCTGCTTGAGGGACTCGCCGAGCACTGTTTGGTCGCGCCCTCCCCCGAAGCGATTCGCATTTGCCAACATCGCGGCCGAGAAAAAACCGCACTGCAGAACCTTGGGATCAGCACTGCCCCTTTCCAGTTGGTGGAGGATGGCCCGTCATTGATTACGGCGGTGAAGGCGCTGGGCTATCCCGCGTTCGTGAAATCCTGTGAGCAGGGCTATGACGGCCAGAACCAGTGGTTACTTCGCGACCCCGAGTCGCTGGAAGCACTGGCGGCACAAATGGATTTTCTCCCTCCGTTGGTCGCTGAGGGCGCCGTTCACTTCGACCGCGAACTGTCGATGATTGCGGCGCGGTCTGTGAGTGGCGAGACCGCGCTCTACCCGCTGGCCGAGAATCGTCACCGTGAAGGGATTCTGCTCACCTCGGAAGTACCGGCAGCCAATATCAGTGAGGAGACCCAGGCACAGGCCAACCACATTGCACGCACATTGCTCGAGCAGTGGTCGTATATAGGCACGCTCTCTATTGAGCTCTTTGATGAGGGAGGCAAGCTTCGCGTGAACGAACTGGCACCCCGCGTCCACAACAGTGGTCATTGGTCTCAGGATGCGGGCGTCACCTCCCAGTTCAGCAACCACATTCGCGCCATTACCGACACGCGTCCTGGCAACACTCGACCTGCGCTCTACGCGGGCATGGTGAATCTTTTGGGCCGACAACCCGATGCGACAATTTTACAGGGGGAGGATGTGAACCTGCATTGGTACACGAAGTCTGTCCGCAGCCGCCGTAAAGTGGGACACATTAATGTGCAGGCTAAGGATCGCGCTCGGCTGCAACAGCGCCTTGCTGAACTGGAAGCGGCCCTGTATCCCGAGGGAGAGCCGCTGTAGCGCGCCCTCATATATCGCGCTTTTTATTGCGCGTTTTCTTCTCTGTTTTTTTGATGTGGCTCATCATGCGTCTGCGTCGTTGCACCTGCCGCTGAGTCAGCTTGTTTCGCTTTCCAGCGTAAGGGTTATCGCCGGATCGCAGTTCGATACGAATGGGCGTGCCATGCAGCGCCAGCTCCCGGCGAAAGATCTTTTCCAGATAGCGCTGATAACTTGCCGGCAGCGCGTCGGTCTGGCTGCCATGAACCACTACAACGGGGGGATTCTGGCCGCCGGCGTGCGCATAGCGGAGCTTGATCCGTCGTCCGTTCACCATGGGTGGTGGATGGCTCACCACCGCGTCCTCGAGGATCCGGGTGAGGCGCGGCGTGCTCAGGGATCTGGTCGCCGCGTCATGGGCCGCATGAATCGAACCATATAGTTTGCCGACTCCAGAGCCGTGCAGGGCTGAGATGAAATGAATATCCGCGTAGTCAATGAACTGCAGTCGGCGGCGCAGCTCCGAGCGAATCCAATCCCGCTCATCGGACTCAATGCCATCCCATTTGTTCAGGGCAATCACGAGCGCTCTACCTGCGTCGATACATTGGCCCAACAAATGCAGATCCTGCTCCACCAGGCCTTCGTGGGCATCCATGGTGAGGATCACCACTTGAGCATCGGCGATGGCCTTCAGGGTTTTCACGATAGAAAACTTTTCCACGGCCTCGCGGACGTTCTTGCGCTTGCGCACTCCGGCAGTGTCAATCAGCGTGTAGTGCCGACCCCGGCGCTCGTAATCGATATAGACGCTGTCCCGGGTAGTGCCGGGCTGGTCGAAGACCACGACCCGTTCCTCACCCAGCAGTCGATTCACCAGCGTCGACTTGCCCACATTAGGGCGGCCGACAATCGCGACCCGGATGGCGCCCTCGATTGTTGGAGGCGCCTCCTCATTGGCTTGTTCTAACCAGGGTGTCAGCACAGTGGCAATGAGCTTGCGCACGCCCCGATTTTGGGAGGCCGCAATCGTGTGCAGGTGATCAACCCCAAGCTGATAAAAATCACTGGCAGCGATGTCCTCACCCACACCATCGATTTTATTCACCACCAAATGGAAGGGCTTGCCCTCGGTGCGCAGATGCGTCACGAGTGCCTCGTCGCCCGGGTGCAGACCCGCGCGGCCATCCACCAATAGCAAAACCACGTCGGCCTCGGAGATGGCCGCCATCGACTGGCTCGCCATTGCCGCATCGATGCCCTCCTCCTCACCCGAAATGCCACCGGTATCGATGACGATAAAGGCAGTGTCGTCCAGTTGCCCTTGGCCGTACTGTCGATCGCGGGTCAGACCCGACAAATTGGCAACCAACGCGTCCCGACTGCGGGTTAGTTGGTTAAAGAGCGTGGATTTGCCGACGTTGGGACGGCCCACCAAGGCGAGCACGGGCAGCATGATGTCAGTTTCGCGCTTCGATGTCGTAGGCTTTTACGGCACCGTCGTTGGTGTAGACAAACAGACGGTTGCCCTGCGCGATCATGTCGGCTCGCGCGCCCTTTGAATCGACCTTGGTACGGCCAACGATTTCTCCATCGACTTGCGATAGCAGATGCAGGTACCCCTCGAAATCAACCGTTGCCACATAGCTGTTGACCGGCGTCGGTCGCGACAACTCGCGGAAGCCCAGATCGATATTCTGCCAGCGTACTCCTTGCCCATTGCGCAGGAACGCACTCACGGTGCCATCATCGTCAGAGACGTAGACGTTGCCAAAGCCCACACCGACACCCGATACCGACGACACATTTCGTTGCCAGAGGCGCCGACCGGAGCGCGTATCGATGGCCGCCAAGCGGCCTTGGTAGCTCGCGACATACAGTTCGTTGCCTTGAAGCGCCATAGATCCATCGATATCAACAATGCGCTCGATTTCAGATCGGCCCTGAGGAATCGCCACCCGGGACTCCCAAGCCACATTGCCCGAGCGCAGATTGACGGCGACCAACTTGCCGTCGGCGAAGCCGGCGATCGCGTTGTCGCCAAGAATCATCGGCGTGCCGGTACCACGCAGGGTCAGCACGGGGACATCACTGGTGTAGGTCCAACGGGTTTCACCGGTCTGATAATCGAAGCCCATCAGCTTGCCGTCATAGGTCTGGGCCACCACATGGCGGCCATCACCCTGAGGCGCCGACAACACCTCACCCGACACCACAGCGCGCCAGATTTCCTCACCGCTATCGGCGGACAGGCGTATGACCAGTCCTTCAGAGGCGCCGACAAAAATGGAGTCACGGTGGTGCCCTACACCGCCAGACAATGCCAAATCGAGATTACTTTTCCAGCGCACCCGGCCCGTCTCAGCATCGACCGAGGCGAGCTTGCCCTCGGAGGAGGCGACATAAATGCTGTCATTCACGAGGATGGGATTGATTTTGTAGAGGCCTTCACCCTGGCCATCACCGATCCCGCGGGACCAGCGACTTTTGAGCTTGACCTGCTCGTCGATTTTCTGCAGTTCAACGGGTTCACGCGGATCAAAATCATCGTCGCTAAACCAACCCGTAATCGTGCTACAGCCTGCACTGAGCGCCAAACTCATTACCAGCACTGTGCGCATGAGCGGTTTCATCAACTGGCATCCTCGGCGACGTCAGCCTCGGGTGAGGCAGGTAGGCGCGTCTCGAGCGTGCGTACCTTGTTATCGAGTACGACGCTGTACTGACCGAGTTCTGTGGCCAGATCGTGGCCTTCGCGATACGCCGTCAACGCATCATCCGTGCGGCCCGCTGCCAAGTGGATATCGCCCTCTGCCTGCGCATAGGCCACCGGATAGGCGTCGCTCCCCTGAGAGAGTATCGCCAGCGCTTCGGTTTCCTGACCTTGGGCTGCGATGACCCGCGCCAACCGTAGCTGAATGAGCTGCCCAATATCAGAGCGGGTTTCGCCGGCGGCCAGCGCCCATCGCAAGGCAGACTCCGCGGCAGTGAGATCACCGGCTTCAACTGCCATGCGCGCTTCCAGCATGGCACCGAATCGTGCGTAAGTGGTTCCACTGTGGCTTTCTTTTAATTGCGCTGCCAGCGCCGCCAACTGCTCGGGATCATCCCCTTCGAGCTGGATGGTGAGCATGCTGGCATAGAGATCCGATGCAGCCTCTGCTTTGGAGACAGTGAAATCCTGATACTGCTGCCAGCCCAACGTTCCCAGCACAGCCACCACCACCGCAGCAACGATGCCTTTGCCGTTCTCGTCCCACCACCGTTTGAGGGCCTCAAGATCCGCTTCATCCTGCATATGTTCTGCCACGCGCGACTCCTTTTATCAGGCGCTTTGTGCTGCCGCGAGATAGCTGGCCAGAAATGACTCCAGCTCGGCATCTGCTATGGTCTGTTGCTCGGCTTCTGCCCGCAAGGGCTTTAGCGTCACCTCGTTATTTGCCACTTCGGCGTCACCATAAACCAGCGCCCAGGCAGCGCCACTTTTATCGGCACGCTTGAACTGGCTCTTGAAGCTGCCACCACCTAGGTGCTGCACCACATCAAGATCCGGGAACTGCCGACGCAAGGCATCCAGCCTCGGCAGACTGTGTCGGTAGGCAGAGTCGTCTGCCGTGACCACGTACAGGTCCGCCGGGGCCGAGACTGTAATATCCAATGCCTGCATGAGCAAGATCAGTCGTTCAAGACCCAAGGCAAAGCCGGCCGCAGGCGTCTCTTTGCCGCCAAACATCGATACCAGCGTGTCATACCGCCCGCCGCCGCACACGGTGCTCTGCGCTCCGAGATGCTCAGTGGTCCATTCAAATACCGTTTTGTTGTAGTAATCAAGGCCGCGCACCAGTCTAGGATTGACGACATAGGCAACACCGAGCGCATCGAGCTGGCTCAGTAAGTCGGCAAATTCAGCTTGGGTCTCGGCATCGAGATAATCAGAGAGCACCGGTGCCGAATCGAGAACGGCCTGGGTGTCCGGGCTCTTGCTGTCGAGAATGCGGAGCGGGTTAGTCTCCAAGCGGCGCTGGCTGTCTTCATCCAGGCTGTCACGATGTTCGCCGAGATAGCCCACCAGGGCCTCGCGGTAGCGCGCGCGATCCGCTGCGGAACCAATGCTGTTGATCTCCAGCTGCAGGGCGTCGTCCACCCCAAGTCGTCGCCATAACTGCCGGCTTAGCGCGACCAGCTCAGCGTCCTGATCGGGTGTTGCCACGCCAAAGGCCTCAACACCCAGCTGATGGAACTGGCGCTGGCGGCCTTTTTGGGGCCGCTCGTAGCGAAACATCGGTCCCATGTACCATAGCCGTTGAGGCGTCACTGCAAGGTTGTGCTGCACCACCGCCCTCACGCACCCCGCCGTGCCCTCCGGACGCAACGTCATGCTGTCGTCATTGCGATCCGCAAAGCTGTACATCTCTTTTTCGACAATATCGGTGACCTCGCCGATGGAGCGGGCGAACAGGTCCGTCGGCTCGAGAATGGGCAAACGGATCTCGGCATAGCCATAGCTCGACAATACCTCGAGCGCGGCCGTCTCCATTGACTGCCACAGTTGGGTGTCCTCGGGCAGGATATCGACCATCCCGCGTATCGCTCGGAAAGTTGTCATGATGGGGACGTCAGTGGGTGCTGGAGATAATATTGGCTTCCCGCTCCGAGCGCGCGACTTCAAGAGCCTGTGCGCGATCGCGAATCACCGACTCAAGATGGTCCACAAAGTCCTGATTGCTGACTTTGTGGTCGGGCTCTCCGGAGATGTAAATCAGATTATTGGGGGTGGCCCCGGTAAGGCCAACATCCGCCTCTCGCGCTTCGCCCGGGCCATTGACGATGCAGCCGATCACTGCCACGTCCATGGGCGTTCGTATATCTTCAAGCCGGTTTTCCAATTCGTTCATAGTGCTGATGACATCGAAGTTCTGGCGCGAGCAACTGGGGCAGGCAATAAAATTAATGCCGTTGGCACGCAGTTTCAGGCTCTTCAAAATTTCAAAGCCCACTTTGACCTCTTCTACGGGATCCGCGGCCAGCGAAATGCGGATGGTATCGCCAATACCTTCCATCAACAGCATGCCGATCCCCACAGCAGACTTCACGGTGCCACCGCGCGTACCGCCCGCCTCGGTAATACCCAAATGTAGCGGCTGTTCAATTTGCTCGGCCAGCTTGCGATAGGCCTCTACCGCCATAAAGACCTCCGAAGCCTTAACGCTCACCTTGAAATCCTGAAAGTCGTGGCGATCCAGTATCTCCACATTTCTCAGCGCGGACTCTACTAGCGCGTCGGCATTCGGCTCGGGATACTTGCGCAGTAGCTCTTTACCCAGAGACCCGGCATTCACACCGATGCGAATCGGGATACCGCGATCCTGGCACGCCGCAATGACTTCTTTGACCTTGGCCTCGCGACCGATATTGCCGGGATTAATACGCAAACAGTCGACACCGTACTCTGCGACCTTGAGCGCAATTTTGTGATCGAAGTGAATGTCCGCCACTAGCGGGACACCGGCTCTGGGGCGAATCTCTTTGAAGGCCTCGGCAGCCTCCATACTGGGCACAGAGACCCTGACCAAATCGGCACCCGCAGCGGCAATGGCATCGATCTGTGCGACCGTTGCCTCGACATCGCAGGTCTCGGTGTTGGTCATGCTTTGCACGGCAATGGGCGCGTCGCCGCCAATCGGCACGTTCCCCACCTGAATCTGTCTACTTACGCGGCGCTTTATAGGCGAAGGCTGGTTCATGGCCACTGTCCTCCCGCATCCGGCTCTCAGACCGAATACTCGTTATCGACTCTGACGCTCCATCCAGGCCCTGTACTCGGCAGAATCCGGGTACAGATTGCGCAATGCCAACTCATAACTACCCAGCGCATCCTGGTCGCCTGTTTGATCGGCGATTTCCAGACCGAGTAGCAGCCCCCGCGGCGATTGCTGTGGAGAGACCGTCCTGAAGGTCCCATGATACCGCGCG
>CAJXDE010000099.1 GCA_913052635.1 uncultured Halieaceae bacterium | reverse complement strand
ATGATTGCACTCCATGACACGCCGCTGGCAATGGGCCCCACTGAGCTAGCAAGGGGCTCGCACCGGCTGACCAATCACTTGCAGAACCCGGCTCTGGTGAGCGATGAACTGGTGTATCAGCATGAGACAACAGTGCCGGATCATCTGGTAGCCAACACTGAGCAAGCGGTGCCTGAAGATTTCTCATCTGCACTTACCGCCGGCTCCTGCCTGATCTTCGATGACCGCATCCTGCACCGGGGGCTGGGCAATACATCGGCAAGTCGGCGCAGCATTGCCTATTTCTCCTATCGTCAGGCGGGGTATCGCGAGAACACCCACTTTGAAGCGCAACGTTCCCTCTACGACGCAAAAGGCTGACGGCAAGCTGAGATGTCAGGCGCCAGATCCTGGGGCTCACCACTCCGGCTTTGGGCTTTGGGCGTTGGAGGACAGGATAACTAACGTCGACATTGACTTGATTCGTGGCATCCACAACAGTGCTGGGCCGAACCGCGAAATCACGACAGTACTCAAGCGATGAAAACCCGAGCACTCTTTCAGCTTTTTCTACTCTCGCTGCTGGCCACGCGGCTCCAGGCAGCCGAGGTCGACATTATTGAACCTGAAGCGGTGGGCTTCTCTTCCTACCGGTTGGGCAAGGTCACCGAGTTTGTCGAGCGCGAGATTGCCGACGGGAATTTAGTGGGCACCGTGACGCTCGTCGCCCGGCACGGACAGGTCGTGCACTTTGAGGCAGCCGGCCGCTACGGACTTGAAGATGACCGACCGATGGAAACCGATGCGCTCTTTCGTATCTTCTCCATGACCAAACCGATTACGACCGTCGCGGCGATGATCCTCTACGAGGAAGGCGCCTTCCATCTTGGGGATCCGGTGGCCAAATATCTGCCGGAACTCGCAGGCATGCAGCTCTTAATCGATGGAAAGCTGGTTCCGCCCGAGATTCAGATGACCATCGAGCAATTGATGACCCATACCGCGGGCCTCACTAACGGCTGGCACATTGAGCACCCCGTGGAGCGCGCCTACCGCGACGCCGCCTTGCGCCAAAGCCCGGATCTCAATGCCTTTATCGAGAAGCTGGCGACCCTTCCCCTGCGTTTTGAGCCCGGCACTCGATACCACTACAGCGTGGCGACTGATGTACTGGGGGCGCTTGTGGAGCGCTTAAGCGGACAAACCCTCGAGCAGTTTTTTCAAACGCGCATTTTTGACCCGCTTGCTATGCACGACACCTTCTTCAACCTGCCTGGTGACAAAACGCCGCACATGGCAAGCAGTCATCTGTGGAACGCCGAACAGCAAGAGATGGGGCCCATGCCGGCGGGGCTGCTCCCGCCACCATCAGGCGTGACGCTGTTTTCAGGCGGTGCCGGTTTGATCTCCACAGCGCACGACTATTGGCGTTTCTGTGAAATGCTGCGCCGCGGCGGCAGCCTGGATGGTGCGCGCATTCTCGGGCCCAAGACGGTTCAAGCCATGACCATGGCGCGCCTGACACCTGAGGTACGCGATAACGGTGCCACCGAGTACCCGGCCTCGCATCTCTACCCTGGTCAATCCTTTGGTCTGGGCGCGGGCGTGATCACTGATCCTGCTCAGGCAGGCGTGGTCTCCTCAAAGGGCGAGTATTCCTGGGGCGGCATTGCCAACACCAAGTTCTGGATAGACCCTGAGGAAGATCTCGTTGTCGTCTTTATGACGCAGGTGCTGGGCACACCGCACAGCGACCGGCACCGCTTTGATCTCAAAGTGGCGACGTATCAGGCGCTGACAGAACTTGGGAGTTCAAGCGGGGACTGATCGCAGCGCGGCGCGGCGCAGAAAGACCAAGGTGTAAATCGCAGCATAGATGCCCACCACCACCAGACCCACCCATTCGATTTTGAACGGCGTGAACTGAAAGGCCATGATCAGCAAAAACAGGATCACCCAGTTCACCGCCACGTATCGGCCAGTGCCGAGCGCCTCCACAGTAAAGCCAATGTTCGTGGTGTAAAGCCTAGTCAATGAGTCAAGCGAGTTCACCACGAACAAGATCCCCACACCCATCATGGCCCAGCTCATGAGCCCCGCGATAGAGATGTCGTTAGCGAAGTACCAGTACAACACCAAGAACCAGAGCGCGATCGGAATCGACGGCACGATTAGCAGTAAGAGCAGCAATTGCCAGGCTGTAAAGCCACTGACAAAGCGGGAGACGAACTGGCCAATCATGATGCTCCAGGCAAACCACCAGAACAGATAAAAGGCGTGGTAGTCATTGATCGGAAACACGTAGCGAGGCAATTGACCGAAGTAATCGCCAAACTGGCCGACTGTGTCCGCGAAGCCCGACACCCCCATGTCTGATGCAAGGAAAGACCCCGCAATCAATGCAAAGAAAAGGCCGCTCGAGGCCAGACTGAGCACCTTCACGAAACGGATCTGCGTACTGGAGATCACCGCAACCAGCACCGTTGCTGCCACTAAGGCATACCGCACGGCGTCGGGAATACCCTCGATGTAACCGGGTAGGTAATGCAAAAACAGATAGCCGGTGAAGGCGCAGGTGCCAATGATGGTTAGGTTGTTGATCAGCTTGATCGCCGGGATCTCAAAAAGCTGAAGTCGGGGTTCAACCACGCAGAAATAAAAGGTGGTGAGAAAATAAAAACCCCAGACCAAAAAGCCCCAAAAACCGAACTCCAGTGCCAGCGGATTGGCAAACGCATAGTCCGGCTCGTTGGCAAAAATCTCGAAGTCGACCATCGGGAACATCAACAGGCCCACGTCGAGCCCCGAGGTAAACAACACCGCCAAAAACGTCACCAGGGGCATGGGGGAACTGCCCTCGATGCGGGTATTACGATAACGCAGCATCAATAACAGTGATGTCATCGTCGTCAGCGCAATGGCAGCGGAGAGAATCGTGTTCACGTATCGATCAACTCAAGGGCGCAGCGCTCACGAGAACCGGTCTGACAGGCTCTCGCTCTCGCTGCCGTGTGCGCCACTGGGGATCCCTCCATATCGGTGCATCTATCCGCATTGGCTCCTTGCCCAAAATCAGATCAGCAGCACGCTCGGCCACCATGATCGTCGGCGCATTGAGATTACCGTTGGGAATGGTCGGAAAAACTGATGAGTCAACAATGCGCACGCCCTCTAGACCACGGACCCGGCATTGAGGATCCACCACCGCGCGCTCATCATTACGTGCGCCCATCCGGCAGGAGCAGGAAGGGTGATACGCGGTCTCAACATTGCGACGCACCCAAGCATCTACTGCCGCATCGTCAGACAGATCAATTCCCGGTTGAATCTCTCCCCCTCTGAACTCGTCCAACGCCGGTTGCTGCAAAATTTCTCGAGTCAAGCGCAGGCATTGTCGCCAATCTGCGAGATCCTTTTCGGTCGAGAGGTAATTAAACTGGATGAGTGGCTCATGAATCGAGTCGGGGCTAGAAATTCTTACATGCCCCCGGCTATCGGGCTTGTTGGGGCCCACGTGCACCTGGAAACCATGGCCATCGAAGGCCGCTTGCCCGTCATAGCGGATCGCAGCCGGCAAAAAGTGATACTGGATGTCGGGTGCAGCCACACCGGCCCTTGAACGAATGAACCCGCAGGACTCAAAGTGATTCGTTGCGCCCAAACCCGACTTTGTCAGCACCCATTGAGCCCCGATCCGCAACTTGGACAGCAATCCGAGGTGTCCGTTGATGGTAATCGGTTGCCGACACCGGTATTGAAAGTACACCTCCAGGTGATCCTGCAAGTTCTCACCGACACCGGGCAGGTCATGACGGACCGGAACGCCTGCCGCCATCAAAACAGACATCGGTCCCACGCCAGAGCGCTGCAGTAATGTGGGTGAGCCAATTGAGCCTGCGCTAATAATGACCTCTTGATGTGCTTTGACCGAGTGCTCTTGCCCACCAAGCCGGTAACGCGCTCCCGTTACTCTCATCCCGGAAAAGGTCAACCGATCCACATTTGCCTCTGTGATCACAGTGAGATTCGGCCGCCGCCTTGCCGGCTCAAGATACGCAAGATCAGTCGAACATCGCTCACCGCCACGGACCGTCATATGCATGGGCCCGAAACCTTCCTGACGATACCCGTTGTAATCTTCTGTAACGCCATACCCTGCCTCACGACCTGCGTCGATGAAGGCTTGATACAGCGGATTACGCATGTCGTTACCATTGCATGTCGTCAGAGGGCCAGTTCCTCCTCGATAGGTGTCGCCACCCATCATCCAGCCCTCGGCACGCTTGAAGTAGGGCAAACAATCGGCGTAACCCCATCCGGTCGCGCCTTCATTTTCCCATTGATCAAAATCGTCCGCGTGACCCCTCACGTATACCATCCCATTGATGGCTGATGAGCCGCCCAAGACTTTGCCTCGCGCGCAATCCATTCGCCGGCCGTCTAAATAGGGCTCAGGCTGGCCCCAGTAGCCCCAGTTGAATCGTGGCGTACTCATCGGAATCGCTAAGGCAGTTGGCATGCGAATAAAGAGACTTCGGTCTTGTTTACCCGCCTCGAGAAGGAGCACCGAGTGCGCGGGATCTTCACTCAGCCGATTAGCCAGCACGCAGCCTGCCGATCCGGCACCGATGACGATGAAGTCATACTCGCTTATGGGCGCTCGATTCATGCTCGTACCTATTCGATGAATGACGCGCCGTCGAGGTGGCGCGCGACTTGTTCAGGGATGGTAATGCCCAAGTGCGTGGCGATAGAAGGATAGATGTCGACGATTTCAGGCATCGCATAAAAATCGGGCGTGAGTCGCTGGCTGTTAGTCGCCATCCAGATGGTGCGTTCGCGCTTGCTTTGCGCACCATGTGTGCGACCTGTCACCGCATCTCGTCCATGATCCGTGGTCACAATCACCAGCCAATCCTCGTCATGCGCCTCCTGTCGCGCCAGCACCCCCGACCAGATGGCGTTAACACGCTCGTCCATTTGGACCACCGCCCGCTCGAATTCAACACTTTCGCCATATTTGTGGGCCACATCGTCGGTGTATTGCAGATATACCCATGATAAATCGGGGCCCTCGGAAGCAATCAAGCGCGCAGCTTCGCGGCTCACTGCATTATCGATGTCCGCGATGTGGGCATCCAAGGGCCGCGGCGGAAATCGCACCTCGTCCTTCTCGAGGCCATCCACCGCCATATCAAAGCGCCAGTTGCCCCCCTCGGCCAGTCCCTCCCCCAGGAGTATTTTGCGGTTGTCTGTCCAAGTCGAAAAAATAGCCAGCTGCAGCTCGGGCTTCTCTGACCGAACGAGGCGAAAGAGATTCCAGTAACGGTAATCAGGCGATATACCGTAGTTTTTGTAGACGTTGTGTTTATTGGCCCAGGTGCCGGTAATCAGACTCATGTACCCGGGTGCCGAGATCGTGGGGGTTTCACCTGGTTCGCCAATTGGGCCGCCCACTGTGGCCCGCCCATACCCCCCCACTGCGGCGATGGCATCAATGGTTGGGGTGGGCACGCGCTCAACCACGTCTGCAGGAATGCCATCGACAATGACAAACACCGCTTTAGAACCAGGCACGGGCTCGGCCTGCGCCGAGTTGTTAAGCGTTGTCAGCGTAAGCCAAGCCAGCGCAGCAGTGAATAGCCGGCGATTCAATATAGATTCCATATAAGGCTATCTGTCTTCTCACTGGGCAGGATTATGCCGATTGATCGAGACGTTGGGAAAGGCCTGAGCCAGCGTAGATCTGGCAGTAAGCCTGGCGCTTTACAGCCCCGCCCTGACTCATCGAAGATGCGCCGTAGGCCCGCCAAGGCTTCCGCCCTGCTGTAGCCGCCATGAGAGAGCCGAGGAACCCCAAACTGATGCCGACATTACTCGCAATCCCGACGATTGATCTCGACCGCGACGATGACGAGATTCTGCCCACGCTGGAACGCGCGCTCTGCAATATCGGGTTCGTGCTGGTGAAAGGTCATGATGTGCCCGCTGAACTCGTGAGCGATCTGCGGCGGTATCTGATCGACTATTTTGACCGCCCACTGGCCGACAGGATGGCTGAGCGCATCACGCCGGATAACTACAGAGGCTACATTCCGCTGGGTTTCTTCTCACCCAACACCGAGGGTGTCGCGCCCGACCAATATGAGGGTTACAAGCTCCACGCCGAGGTCGCGGCCGATGACCGACTGTGCACCGCCTGCGATCTTTATGGCCCCAATCGCTGGCCAGAAGAGCCCGCCGGTCTGCGAGAGACGACCGACGCCTTTTGGCAGGCCTGCGAGGCCACGGGTCAACGGCTACTTGGCCTGATCGCGCAGATCATGAAAGTGCGCGTTGCTGATTTTCTGGCGCACTTTGATCAACCCCTGACTAACATGACGCTGCTGCACTATCCGCCCACCAATCCGAACGATGGTTTTGGCATCCACCCACACAAGGACACCGATGCCCTCACTTTACTGTTCCCGGACGCCGTGGGCGGCCTGTGGCTGCGGCCCCATGATCAAGGTGAGTGGTTGGAGGTTGAAGCACCCGATGACACGATGGTCGTGAATATTGGCGATCTGTTGGAGCTGTGGTCCGGCGGTTACTTTGTCTCGACACCGCACAAGGTGGTGAATGCCTCAGGCAAGGAGCGCTACAGCTTTCCGTTTTTTATCGTGCCGCGACACGATGTGGTGGTAGCGCCTTTGATTGATTGCCAGCCCGGCTTTGAGCGCGATCCGGTGCCCGTTGGGTCGGTGTCCCGCGAGGTATGGCGCACCAACTGGCCCGAGGCCGTGCCCGAGCACACTGGCTTTGATCTGGGTACGTTACCCGAATGAGCGATCAATCCCGGGCTAAAAACCGCTCGGGGAGATCCGTCATGATCATCGACACACCGAGCGCGAAGAGACGCTGGGCTTCTTTCATCTCATTGATGGTGTAGCAGCGCAGCGCAAGGCCTGCGTCGAGCAAGGTGCTCGCTGACTCATGAGTGACCTGATGACCGTCGAGGTGCATTCCCTCGAGCCCGTGCTCCTGACAAAAGGCGACGCCGTCCTCCGGCAGCGCCTCGGCAATCAGCGCCATGGGGATTGCGGACAACTGAGGTCTTAGCGTGGATAAAACTTCTCGACTAAAACTCGAGACGATACAGTGGTGATCACCTGCATCGCGCAGACGCTTTGTCACCGCTGCTGCCGCGGCATCCACCGCCGCAGGATCATCGTCGCACTTCACTTCCCACACAATACCGGGTCGATCCGGTGCCGCAGCCTGCCACGCGATCAGATCCTCACAGCGCAAGGGCCGCTCGGCAGAAAATGTATAGCCTTTCCAGCTACCAATATCCAGTTCGGCCATGTCAGGCCAAGACAATGAGGTGACCTGTGTCGACCCCGGCGCTGTCCGCCCAAGATGTGCATCGTGAAAGATCACCAACTCGCCATCGGCGAGGCACTGAATGTCGGTCTCAATCCAACCCGCACCAACAGAAGCCGCGGCATCGAAGGCTACGCCGGTGTTTTCAGGATAGGCGCCACTGGCACCGCGGTGGGCGCAGATCTGCTCTCTTGAGAAAGCCGCCTCTGCCATATCGTTGCTCACCGCTTGAGGCGGCAGGGATTCCCGTCAGGCACTGGCCGTCCCGAGGCGGTTGAGAAACGCGCCCGCTGCAGTGTCTTCCTGCCGCAACGCTTTCAGCATGGCCACCAGATTGGCGTCGCGCTCTTCCTCGAGCTCGCTGACCGAGCGCCCAGCAGCTTGTGCGTCGGACTGCTCAACGATGCGATCGATCAGCGCATCATCGAGATCCGGCACATCGGTGAGCTTGGTCCAAGGCCACTGCAGGCAAGGGCCAAATTGTTCGAGGAAGTGCTTCATGCCAGCCTCACCGCCCGCAGTACGGTAGGTTTCAAACAAGCCCTTTTGCGCCCAACGCAGACCAAAGCCATGGGTCATCAGGTCATCAATCTGCTCGGTGGTGGCGACGCCATCTTTGATGAGCCACAGCGCCTCACGCCACACAGCCTCAAGCAGTCGATCCCCGACGTGAGCGGGGATTTCCGCCCGAAGCGTGACAGGCTTCATGCCGATATCATTCAGTATGGCTTCCGCACGCTGCACCGTCTCCTCGGGCACCACCG
>CAJXDE010000098.1 GCA_913052635.1 uncultured Halieaceae bacterium | reverse complement strand
TGCTTGTACCAGTTCGGGGATTCGCCGAGGAAGTTACTCCAAAAGGCGTTTAGAGGAGAGTCACTCATAGTGGATGGTCCATGTCGTTGTTATCACTCATCGCCAGGCCAACGGGTATACACCCGCGGGATGGCTGACTACTGGTGGCAGCCGGAATCGTTTAAAGGCCGGCCGGCCGGACGCACTGTACACCGGATTAAATGCTGCAGAGTATACGAGTACTGCCGTAACTTGGTTCTTGCGCTGTTGTTGCAGTTGGAGGGCGCAATAAAGACCCAAATCGCTTCTAAAACAGGTTCTTGTGCTGAACCGAGTGGCTTCCTAGACTGTGCGGCTCTCTACCAAGGATACCGCCGCTGTGCTCGACATTTCTGTGCTACCAACAGAGCCTCAGGCAGAAGATTGGGGATTCGTCTTTTCTGGCCGCAATACCGTGACCTCGCTGCGTGGGCAGCCCGGTATGCCTTGGCGACTTAGCGAGGTGAGCGAGCAATGGGGCGTCGACTTCGCTGATGCGGTGCCCGTTGGCCGATGGCAGGAGCGCAGCGCATGGGCGTTCTCTGTGCCCGAGAGCAGCATCAACCAGATGGAACAACTTACAGGTAATCTGTACGGCCTGCTCGGTAGGGTCGAGGATGCGTTGTTTCATGCGCATGGGCGGGCCTATCAGCTCTTATATTGGTTAGACACCCATCGACATTGCGGACGCTGCGGCACGCTGACCCGGGCCATCGAAGATGGCAGGGCGGTGCTGTGTGACAGCTGCTCCCTGCGGGTCTATCCGCGGGTTTCGCCCTGTGTCATTGTATTGGTGAGCAAAGGTGACAAGTTGCTTCTGGCAGCCGCCGCAGGATTTCAGAAGCGGTTTTACAGCACGCTGGCGGGCTTTATGGAGCCGGGTGAGACCTGCGAGGACGCGGTGATACGGGAGGTGCGTGAAGAGGTCGGCATTGAGGTAGGCAACGTACGCTACTTCTCTTCACAGCCCTGGCCCTTCCCCAGTCAGGTGATGCTGGGTTTCTTTGCCGAGTGGCAATCCGGTGATCTCGCTTTGAATCCCGATGAAATCGAGGATGCTGACTGGTTTGATATCAGCGCGATGCCACCCACACCTCCCAATGCTTCTATCTCGGGACAACTCATTTCCCACTTCATTGAGAGCCTGTAAACGCTATGGATTTTATTCTCGATATCGCCGAGTTTTTGCTTCAAGCCATTATTTTGCTGGCAGTATTTTTGGTGGCCTTTGCCGGCGTTATGGCGCTCAGCCAGCGCAAGCGTGAGGCGAGCGAAGACGGCACTGTGGAAGCGCGATCGCTCAATGAGCGTTTTGAAATGCATGAGGAAGCGGTGCGCGCAGTGATCGAGGATCCACTGGAGAGTAAGGCTCGGGGCAAGGATCAGAAGAAAGAAAAGAAAGCGAAGCGCAAAGCTATCAAGCAGGCCTTGAAAGCGGAGAATGATGGCGAGCCTCGTCGTCCTCGTGTGTTCGTACTCGATTTTGAAGGTGACATGCAGGCCAGCCAGGTCGATCAGTTGCGCGAGGAAGTCTCCGCGATTTTGCCGGTGGTTGGCGAGGCAGATAAGGTCCTGCTGCGTCTCGAGAGTGGCGGCGGAGTGGTGCATGGCTACGGCCTGGCTGCCAGCCAGCTCATGCGTCTCAAGGAGGCGGGGGTTACGCTAACGATTTCGGTAGACAAAGTCGCCGCTAGCGGCGGTTACATGATGGCTTGTGTGGGTGATGAGATCATCGCCGCGCCCTTTGCCATCCTCGGCTCGATTGGCGTGGTCGCGCAGCTACCTAACTTTCACAGACTGCTCAAAAAGAATGACATCGATTTCGAGATGCATACCGCGGGAGAGTACAAGCGAACGCTCACGGTATTCGGCGAAAACACGGACAAGGCCAGAGAGAAGTTTCAGGCTGACATTGATGACATTCACGTGCTCTTCAAAGACTTTGTTTCAAGCAACCGGCCGGTTATCGCGATTGACGAGGTTGGCACCGGGGAGTTTTGGTTCGGGCAGCGGGCGCTTGAGAAAAATCTGGCGGATCGCCTGTGTACCTCTGACAGCTTTCTAGTCGAGCATCTTGAGGGATATGATCTGATTGAAGTCCGTTACCGCGCCAAGCGAAGCTGGCAGGAGAAATTGAGTTTGGCAGCTGAGATGGCGGTGGAGCGAGGTTTTCGGCGTCTGCTCAAGTCAGAGCGGGATCAGCAGTTTCTCTAACGCGCAGCGCCATGACCGCGTGGTGGTGGGACAGGAAAATCTCGCCACTCAGGTGATTGAGAAAATCGCTACGCTCCAATGCGTCCATCACCGGGCCTTTCACCTCGCTGAGGTGTAATGCAACGTCGTTCTCTTTCAGGCGAGTATTGATTTCCTCCAGCGCCTCCAGAGCGCTGAGGTCAATCGCGTTCACAGCCGGACACATCAAAATGACGTGGGCGAGATCCTCTCGCAGCGCCGCCTGCGCAAACACCGTGTCCTCGAGATAGGCCGCATTAGCAAAGTACAGCGACTCATCAATGCGCATCGACAGGATATGCGGATCGGTCATAACGTCGTGCCGATCGACATTTCGATAGTGCTCAGAACCTGGCACCTGACCGACTACTGCAAAGTGTGGTCTGCTGGTGTGGTAGAGATGCAGACCCACCGAGGCCCCCACGCCGGCCAACACGCCCAGTTCTACACCGGCCAATAAGGTCGCAGTAATCGTGATCACGATGGCCCAGAAGTCGGCGGCGCGGTAGCGACGGGCGAGGGTGATGGTCTTAAAATCGATCAAGCTGATAACAGCGACAACAATCGTGGCCGCCAAAACAGCCTTGGGCAGAAAATAGAGCATTGGGGTAAGAAATACCGCTGCGAGAGCGATGCCGAGTGCGGCCAACACTGATGCCATCTGGGTTTCAGCACCTGCATCAAAATTGACGACTGATCGAGAGAAGCCACCTGTGACCGGGAATCCGCCCGATATGGCAGCCGCAGTGTTCGCTGCACCGAGCCCGATCAGCTCCTGATCAGGGTCGATGCGCTGACGCCGCTTTGCCCCCAAGGTCTTGCCCACCGAAACCGACTCTATGAACCCAATGAGCGCAATGAGAAACGCGGGTAACGCCAGTTCCTGAATTAAAGGCCAGCTGATATGGGGGGCGCTGAAAGCAGGGAGGCCGCTCGGAATGTGCCCGACCAAGGACACGCCCGCAGCCTCAAAACTCATCGCTGCAGAGAGTGGTATCAATACTGACATGACCAAAACCGGCGCGGAACGAATGATCAACTCGGCAGGGCGCCCCCGCAGACCAATGACCGAGAGCCAGTCGCTCAGCCGATACCGCGCAAGTAGCAGGAAACCAACGGATCCCACCCCAATGGCGATGGTCAGGCCGTGCGCATCCATCATCTGTGTAAAGAGGTCGTGGCCAAGCGAGGGGAGGGTGGCCCCTTTGAGCGCGACACCCAACAAAGGGCCCAACTGCCCCAGCGCGATGATGATGGCCGAGGCAGTAATAAATCCAGACACCACTGGGTGGGAGAGAAAATGGGAGACGAAACCAAATTTCAGCAGCCCCATTGCGATCAACATCAAACCACCAAGCAGGGCGAGCAGGGTTGCGGCACTGGCGTAGTCCACCACACCCTGAGATGCGATTGCACCCACCGCAGACGCGGTCATCAGCGATGCAACGGCGACCGGGCCGACCGAGAGGGTTCGGCTGCTGCCAAACAGCGCGTAGGCGATCAGCGGCAAGATCGACGCATACAACCCCATTTCGGCAGGCAACCCCGCCAGCAACGCATAGGCCAGCGACTGGGGTATCAACATGATGGTGACGATGACAGCGGCCAGGCCGTCGTTGATCAGGCTCTCCCGGTTGTAGCCTCGCAGCCACTCGAGTGCCGGCAAAGCCTGGTCAGCCTTCATGAGAATTCAGCCCAGTGCAGGGAGTTGCTCGATCCGTGCGGCGGACGCATCGTGCGGGTGGCAGATCGCAGTCGTGGGTTTTTCATTCTTCGCTGGCGAAGCGATCGAGTGGGGTACCGCCAAAGGCATTGATCGGGACTTTTAGAAACAGCCTGCCTGAGGCATCGGTCGGTGGCAGATTACCGGCACGCATATTGACCTGCAGAGAAGGCAATAGCAGGGTTGGCATCTCAAGACCCGCGTCCCGAGCCTCTCGCATGGCCACGAACGCATCCGCCGAAATGTCGGCCCCAACATGAATGTTATGGTCCCGCTGCTCGGCGACTGTCGACTCGAATCCGAGATCTCGGCCCCCCGGCTGATAGTCGTGACAGACAAAGACCCGGGTGTCATCAGGCAATGTCAGCAAACGCTGACAAGATTCATACAGCGACTTAGCGTCGCCACCAGGGAAGTCGCACCGGGCGGTACCTGCGTCGGGCATAAACAAGGTGTCACCGACAAACAGGGCGTCACCAATCAGGTAAGCCACACAAGCGGGTGTGTGGCCGGGCACATGGAACGCAAGCACATCGAGACCCCCAAGCGAGAGGGTATCGCCGTCGGACAGCATAAGATCGAACTGGCTACCGTCCCTGCGAAAGCCATCACCCTCAGCGAATATCGTAGCGAAGGTCTCCTGCACCGTGGTGATCTGCGAGCCAGTCACAATCTTTCCACCGAGTTGCTCTCGAATGTAGGGCGCGCTGGAGAGATGGTCGGCGTGAATGTGGGTTTCCAGGATGTAGCGCAGGCTGAGGTTGTTGTCTCTGATGTGCTCAATGACTTCATCTGCGGATCGTGTGCTCAGAGTGCCGGACGCGTAATCAAGGTCTAGTACCGGGTCAATGATGGCCGCTACAGCAGTCTCAGCGTCACTGACCACATAGGTAAAGGTCGCGGTAACCTGATCGTAGAAGTGCTGTACTCGCGTCATGGCCTGATTCTGCGCTCCATAATTTACGGTTTTACGAGTATTCGCTGATCTGATTATTTCCAAATAGAATAAGATTATAACTTAAATAACGCTTACCGGATGTGGAGGCCCCGAGCAACCGCACCCCTATAATGCGAAACTGTATTCCGGAGGCATATCCATGTCACAGCACGAGACGATGCGTGCCATGTCCCTCACAGCGCACGGCGGCCCAGAGGCGTTGGTCTATCGGACTGACATGCCCGTGCCAGTGCCCGGGAGATCGGAAGTCCTCATTAAAGTCGGTGCGGCGGGCGTTAACAACACCGACATCAATACCCGTATAGGTTGGTATTCCAAAGGCGACGGCGACGTAGAGGACGCCAGCTGGGGAGGGCAGGCGCTCAGTTTTCCTCGCATCCAAGGCGCCGATATTTGCGGGGAAGTCGTGGGTGTAGGAGAGGGCGCTGATAGCAGGCTAATCGGGACCAGGGTATTGGTGGAGCCGTGCCTGCGAGAGGCCAACGGTGAGACGCTCCCGTCCCCATGGTACATCGGATCCGAGTGTGACGGAGGGTTTGCTGACTATGTGACTGTGGCCGCACGACATGCGTATCCCGTTGAAACAGCGCTATCAGACGCAGAATTAGCGTCTTTTCCCTGCGCTTACTCCACGGCAGAAAACATGCTGACCCGCGCTCAAGTCACCGAAAATGACACGTTGCTCATCACAGGCGCTTCCGGCGGGGTCGGTTCGGCCGCCATACAGCTGGCAAAGGCCCGTGGCGCGCGCGTCATAGCGGTGGCAGGCGATGAAAAACACCAATCGGTGCTGGATGCCGGCGCCGATCATGCGCTTGTTAGGGGCGCAAGCCTAGTGGCCGCATTGGGCGAAAATTCGGTGGATGTCGTGATGGACCTGGTCGGTGGCGAGGATTGGCCTGAATTACTCACGATTTTGACGCCTTTTGGCCGTTATGCGGTTTCTGGCGCCATCGCAGGGCCTATTGTGGAACTCGACCTCAGGACCCTGTATTTAAAAGATCAGCGGTTCCTGGGCTGCACCGTGTTGGATGATGGCGTGTTCTCTCGATTGGTGGGCCTAATTGAGGAGGGTGATATAAAGCCCCTGCTAGCTCGCTCATTTGCCTTGGAGTCGTTATCTGAGGCGCAGGCATTCTTCCTTGATAAGCAGTTCACGGGCAAATTGGTGATTGATATGGCGGCCTGAAGTTATCTCAGAGGGTGATTTGGGGTGCCCGATTTCAGCAGGGGTTGCATCATAACTTCCTTAAATGTATATTTACGTCAGTTAGCGCAACCGTTATGAGGTGCGGCCTCCCATGGAAGCCAAGAAAAAGACTGCTAATCAGGAAATCAGTAGTTGGTTGGCGACAGTGGGCTCAGATGCCCCCTTGCAGCATAGTAATCCCGCGTCGCTTTATCTAGCGTCTCTACAGGGCTCAGAGGCCAGCAGGACCACCGCCCGCTCTGTGATGAAACAGATCGCACTGCTGTGCGATCAAACAGCTGATACCTTCCCTTGGCACCGGTTAGACCGCGCCACTGTGCTGGCGCTGATGGAAAAACTCAAACACAAAGGCCTGTCAGACAACACGCGCAACCTGTATCTCTCGATCATCAAAGGTATTTCACGTGAAGCCATGCTGCACCAGCAGATGAGCGATCACCAGTTCAGCCTGATTGAACAAATCCGGGCCATAAAACTGCAGCGGCTCGCTGTAGGGCGTGCGTTACACGTGGACGAGATTGCTAAACTCATCGATCACTGTTTGCACGACGAAGGCGCCGCAGGCGTCAGAGATGCGGCTTTGCTGGGTATTTTGTTCGGTTGTGGCCCGCGGCGCGCAGAAGTCGTGACCATCGACGTCAACAAAATCAATTTCAGCGACCGATCGATCAAGGTCATTGGTAAAGGCAATAAGGAGCGTGAGCTCGAAATGCCGCCGAGAACCATCGATCTGGTGAAAACCTGGCTCGAGGAGTCAGGATTACAGTTTGGGCCGCTATTTAGGCCTGTGAACCGCTGGAATCAAATTACTGAAGACCGTCGCCTGACGGCCCGAGGGGTCTACGACATTGTTACCCGACGCGTGAAACAGGCGGGTCTGGATAAAGCCTCTCCACATGATTTGAGACGGAGCTTTCTTACTTATCTTCTTGATAATGGTGAAGATCTGGCAACTGCGGCTGACATGGCTGGGCACGCTAGTGCTGACACGACGCGACGCTATTTACGGCATCAAAAACGCAGAAATCGCGCAGCGGCAGATAAGATCGATTTTTGACCGCTGAAAAAATATGGGCGCAGTACCGGAACTACTCCAAAGCCGTGTTGCGATTATCGAAACAAAAGATTAAAACCATGCGGGTGAAAACGAGTCTGCTTATCTGCTTTTTTGCCCTGGGGCTAGCCTTTGGCGCTGGATGCGCGCCAGTGCAGCCCGTGGCGGCTTATGATCGCGGACACCTATCCGAGTACGGAATGGCGTGGGAGCCTGATAAGCGAAACACCAAACTCGAGGGCCATGTTTATACAAGCAAAGAGGCTTCCTCGGGCGGTGCGGGCGCTGCTGGAGGGGGCTGTGGCTGCAACTAAGGTTTACCCTCACCGACTTCCTCCCCACCCTAGTCCACTTTTACGCCGACTCGGTAAGGCGCTGGCAGTGCTGCCCGCGTATCAAAGTGTGAGTGCACATGCCGACGCACCACCGGCGGTAACAGAAGTCGGGCTGCGATACAGTCGTTACAGCGAGGATAGCCTAAGCGAAGACAAGCTGATTTTTGGCGCCCGAAATCGTTACGATATTGACGTCACGCAGTTTTGGATAGAGGCCCCCATCGGGGGCAGCTGGTCAGTAGCGCTCGATCTACAAAATGATTATCAAACAGGGGCCTCCCCCTGGTTTGTCGGCGTTCAACAGGACGGTAAACCTGGAGTCATTATGAGTGGCGCCAGCATTCAGGATAATCGCTTAGAGGTCGGTGTCACCACCCGATACTTTTGGGCAGAGGGCAATGCTGGGTTTGCTGTGAGTCACTCTGACGAGGACGATTACGAGGCGACCTCAATCGCCTTAGATATCTCATTGAACAATGCAGACAAATCTCGAACTTGGACCACCTCGGTTAGCAGCTCACAAGACTCCATACACCCCACTCAAGGAGCCATTCCAGTCTTCATCGACCAAGACGAGCTTGACACACAATCAGTTTTT
>CAJXDE010000097.1 GCA_913052635.1 uncultured Halieaceae bacterium | reverse complement strand
CGCAGAAGTCGTCACGATCGACATCAGCAAAATCAATTTCAGGGACCGATCCATAAAAGTCATTGGTAAAGGCAATAAGGAGCGAGAGCTCGAAATGCCGCCCAGAACCATCGATTTAGTAAAAACCTGGCTGGAGGAGTCAGGATTGCAGTTTGGGCCGTTATTCCGGCCTGTAAACCGCTGGAACCAAGTTGCCGAGGACCGGCGATTAACGGCAAGAGGGGTTTATGACATTGTGACTCGGCGCGTAAAGCGAGTCGGCCTCGATAAAGCCTCGCCGCATGATTTACGCCGGAGCTTTCTAACATATCTGCTTGATAATGGTGAGGATTTAGCAACCGCAGCGGACATGGCCGGTCACGCTAGTGCCGATACTACGCGTCGATATTTACGGCATCAGAAGCGTCGCAACCGCGCAGCGGCTGACAATATCAACTTTTGACGTAGGCGGGCCCAAGCGAACCGTCAATCCGCAGCCACTGGCGGCTAGCCCGTCGTGAAGCTCGCGAGCCCTGCCAGACCCTAGGTCAAAATGACTTAGGCAAACCCAGCACGTGCGTCGCCACGTGACTCAAAATCAGATTTGTACTAATAGGCGCGACTTGGTACAGACGCGTCTCGCGAAACTTGCGCTCAATGTCGTATTCTTCAGCGAACCCAAACCCGCCGTGGGTTTGCAAACAAACGTCTGCGGCCTTCCAGCTAGCCTCTGACGCCAGCAGCTTAGCCATGTTGGCCTCAGACCCGCAGGATTTACCTTCATCGAATAGCGCCGCCGCCTTATCAACCATGCCGGCTGCTGCCTCGAGCTCAATGTAGGACCGCGCAATCGGGAACTGTATACCTTGATTCAGCCCGATAGGACGATCAAACACAGATCGCTCTCCGGCATAGGCGGCCGCTCGGTCAATAAAAAAGCGTCCGTCGCCAATGCACTCGCTCGCAATGAGCACGCGCTCTGCATTCATGCCGTCAAGAATGTATTTAAAACCCTCCCCCTCTTCTCCAATAAGGCTGCCTGCCGGCACCCTCATCTCGTCAAAAAACAGCTCTGTGGTGCCGTGATTGAGCATGGTGCGAATGGGGCGAATAGTGAGTCCGTTACCAAGCACATCACGCATATCGACCAACAACACGCTGAGGCCCTTCGATGGGCGCGCCGCTTCGTCGCGCCTCTGAGTTCGTACCAACAGCACCAACAGGTCGCTGTGCTCGGCTCGACTCGTCCAGATTTTTTGCCCTGACACCACATAGTGATCGCCCTCGCGCCGCGCGAAGGTAGTGATTCGCGTCGTGTCGGTTCCACTGGTTGGCTCGGTCACGCCGAAGGCCTGCAGGCGAAGCTCTCCAGAAGCGATCTTGGGGAGGAAGTGCTCCTTTTGCTCGACGCTACCGTGACGAAGCAATGTACCCATTGTGTACATTTGCGCGTGGCACGCGCCGCCATTTCCCCCCGAGCGATGAATTTCCTCAAGCACCGCTGCGGCGGCAGCGAGCCCCAGTCCAGAGCCACCGTAATGCTCTGGAATCAGTACCGATAAGAAGCCGCTCTGTGTCAGGGCGTTAACGAACTCGGTAGGGTAGCTTCGATCCCGATCCATGCTCTGCCAGTAGGCGCCGGGAAACTGAGCACAGAGTTTTTGCACAGCTTCCCGAATTTCCGGATACGACAGATCCTGAGCATTATTCATGGGAAGGTGAGAACGCGCTGATATTTAGGTTCATTTTGCGACCAAATTATCCGAACGTAGCCTTAAAGGGGTCAAAAAGCGGTAGCGGTTCAATATCACCCAAACCGTGACCGAGGTCCTCAGCAAATAGGTCAAAGCCCATGTATTGCTGAATGGCCTTGTGCACGTGGGAGGGCGTCATATAAACCCCATTGGGGTCCTCTTTCAAAGTCTGGGCGTTTATCCCCCTGGCGAAGTGTAGCTCGTCGGTGAGCCCGACTACCCTATTACCCCATGGCGCATTCTTTTCCATGATCATGTAGGAACCGATAGGCCAATGGTCTTTGCCATTGCCGTCGTTGTAGAAGTTGGTGCGGCCAAAATCTGAGCCGATCACCAACAGAATCCGCTCCGCCAGACCAAGCTCTTCGGCATAGTCCCAAAAGAAATCCAGCGAGTCTGCCAAATGGGCGTAGAGGGCCTCATGCTGCAGGTCATGATTCTCGTGGGTATCGAAGTGTTCAAGCGACACCTCCACGGCCGCACCGAGTCCAGACTTTAACACCAACAGGGCACCCTGCATCTGCTGCTGAACATTGAGGTAAAGCGGCCAGTTAGAGCCTGGCACGTTAACCTCGTAGGAATCTACGGTACCCTCCTCGCCCGGAATGATGTCCGCCAGACGAGAGAGACTCTCCCGGGAGGCACGCGCCTCGCTGAAGCGCGCGATGTTTTGCCGCTCACGCATACTCAAACCAGGGCTGGCCAAGAGCCGCGTGACTTCATCTGAGACCAATGTTGACGCCCTGTCGAGTTCTATTTGCTCTCGGCGCAGGCTCCCAGACCATGGGTCAATCGTGGGTTGCGCGAGTGACCGCAACACCTGCAGGTTACTGAAACGGTTGTAGCTGATTACTCCTGAGGTACGAGAGAACCTGCCATAAACCGAATAGGCCAAGGGCTGATCGGACGCATAATAGGCGGCATGCAATGCAGCGAGAGAAGGCTTGCCCTCTGCATTGCTCCCTGTCCAGTTGTACAGACGACCGGTGTCATGGGAATTCGTCTGTGAATCCACTCCGTTAATGACCAGCGTGTCTGCGCCGTAACGGTTGAATAGCTCGGCGTTCTTGGCGACTGGCGCGAACTGCAGATTGCCGATCTGTTGCACCTCATCGGTATCAGCCCAGTGGTTAATTTTGAGCTCGCCCGGAGTATTGGTCTTCGGGTCGCACAGCTGCGTGACATCGGCACCGCCATCTAACTGTAGCGTGACCAGCAGCGGCCCCTCGTACTGGTCTGCCCCGTTACCCCATACTCTGGCAGTTGGAAGCAAGCTTATGCCCGCTGCGCCTAGACCTGTAGCACGAAGAAGCCCCCTTCTAGAGAACGAATGGCGTCGCTTAATCATAGTGCCCTTCCTTAGTCATGAAGATACGCATAGCTGGTCATAACACCATGGAGCACCATGGCCCATGCTCGCATCATGCCCTTCGGATCAAATTCGGAGCCGGCGGGGGGGTTCCTTCCCCATAAGGACCAAAGGTTACATTGCCCCCCGTCATAAGCGTGATGAGAACGAGCCGCGGCCATTTCGGCATGGGTAAGTAGAAGGTCCAGCAGACTATCCGCTGTCTGTTCCGGTAGCGGTCGGTTGGTGGCATTGAGGTAGAGTGCATGCATTTCTGCTCGCAGTAGCTGCATGCTTTCGGTTTTGTCAATATTTTCCCGGGCCGTGATTGCCGTCTGCACCAGCATAGCGTCGTTGACGTTGTTGTCGAAAAGTGTCGTTCCTAGCCGCCACTCAACCTCATAATCTCCGGCTGGCAGGCTCGTATCGATCGAAATCCAAGCGTTTTCGTGAAGCTGCCACCCACCCGTGTCATCGTTCACCTGACCGCGGGGGTGCACGTTACCATCGTCATCTTGCCAAGTGTCGTAGATGAAGCTCGACTGATTCGGCAGTGCCTCGCCTGATATCCGTTTACTTACGTATCCGTTTTTTCTGAACACGATCTCAATAACCGTGAGATCCGCATTCGTATTTTCGTCATTGGTGCTGTTATAAGAACTGGATGTGACATCATCGACCCTGATAGCAATAAGGCCTCCAACGAGTGTCACCTGTTCTTTGATCGAATGCTCGACGACCTCGGAGTAACGCTGAACCTGACCCGGCAAAGTGTGATAAGCGTTGGCGAGACTGCCCGCCTGAGTTGATCGATCTATCCCCCGAAATACAGAACGCTCCGAGCCAGGCAAACTGAACTGCTGTGCCACCACTACACAAGCAAACTCTGTCGCCATGGTTTCCACCACGTTGGACATCAGCGCTGTTAACTGCCGATTGCGCTGGGTAACAGTGGCCCCGTCAATGCCACCATAAAACTGCTTGAAGCCTTCGCCCTCCCCGAAGAGGCCTGATTGGCGAGTCAAGTTGCTGGCGACGCGCTCGTCACGCTGGCGCCAAGTTCTCCCAAACACAGCCAAATTTTTGCGATCCAGCTCTTCAGGGGTTAACAAGCGCCCTCTTCCCACGGTGGCCAACTCAACCATCCGCGCTTGCGCCAATGCATCAGAGGTAACCTCTGAATGTCGGTACCACTTCGAGAGCACCATGTCTGCAAACAAAGATTTGGCGTTAAAACCCGATGCCTCAAATTTGTCCGCCAATTCCTGAATCAGGGCGTCCTGCGCGTTGAATGCATTAACCCGCTGGTCATAATTAGGCACTGACGAGTCCTCGGGTGCCGTTAGTGGATCAGCTCCAAAGACCGCTGGCCACCAAAACCGCACGGTGGCTGCAGCAAACCGCGGGTCCCTAGAGATCTGATAACCCAACCACTGCAGACTGTCGCCTTGGCCCTGGGCGATCTCACCATTGAAGCCGGGGGCACGCATATCCCTATACCAGGTATCGCCCTCTTGATAGCCTGAGGACCCATGCTCTCCCCCATGCCATTCTGGGTACTTGTAGGTATCAGGCAACGAGTCCATGGCGCCGTACTGATCGAGATACAACCCTCGATCACCAAAGCTTTGGTAAGCACCCGCAACCGGATCGAGGCTCTCGTGGCAGACAGTACACGCCGGATTGTTCAAGGTGGGGTTGTTGGTGTCGGCGAGCGCGATCGGGTCGGTAGTTCGCGGTGCCAATTTTTCAATGTCGACCCCTAGAAAGTGGTAGTAAGTCCATCGCGCCCGAGCGCGGTTACGGTTGGTATCCGTCGACGGATAGCGCACCAACCAAGCGTGAGTGCTCAGAACGCCGGCATGGGGCCATTCCAGATACCCACTGAATTTGACCTCACCGTCTTCAGTCCGCTCATACTCGTCGTCCCAAGGAACATACCCCTGGTTTGTTCCCGGTCTGAACTCCCTTAATTCGCGCCGATCATATAAACCATTTACATCGGTATATTTCTCAGGAAAGCCTCCACCCGCTCGATATACCAGGTCAGTGGACATATTGACCATAGTGAAGTCAGCGGTAAGGATCTGGCGATATGGCTTGTCGGTCATGATCACATGGGCGATCAGCTCCAACGGCTCCTGCACCAAGGACCAATCCATATTTGCTGACGCATCATTTTGCGCAAGAAAAGGTAGATGCCAATAGTCTTCAGTGTTGAGTTCCTCGGGCCGCTGCTCGGGCAGGCTGCCTCTGAAATTCACGAAAGTTGGGTAGCGTTCGCGCTGGAAGTTGAAATCCAACCCGTTTATTAACCCAGATACCAAGAGCCTATCGTTCGCACCAGTGACAATAAACTCATGAAAGCGATCGCCTTCCATCGTGGCGAGAATCTGCTCTTTCAGCCCAGCCTCCGACTGGTTGGCTGCGGCAATCGCCTCGGCATTGGCAACTTTACCGCCGAATAGTAGCGACGCCCTACGCAGAGTGATCTCTCGCGGCTCTGCACTGGTGCCACGCCAAAAATTCTCACTGGATACCGTCGAAGTGGTGCCGGTGAGTAACGCTAGGTACTGGTCAAGGTCCTGATAGAGAGACGAGCCTTCGTTTGTGACTCGCCCTCCCCCGTGACTGAACTGCCCCGTCACCTTGCCCAGCACCCAGCCCGGGTCGACACCGTCCAGCCTTAGAAATCCAGCGAAGGCCTCGTGACTCTCATCAGCGGAGTCGCTTAGAACGAGTCGTGCCCCACTCTGCTCCGCGGTGCCGCCAGCACGGTGACAGGCAACACAGTTCTGCTGTATCTGCGGATGGATCGTCTCAAGATAAAAATCGCGGGGATCGGCCACGCCAGGGCCAGAGGGGTTACTAGCGGAGTCCCCATCACCACCATCAGGCGCAACCTGCTCGTCCTTAATGCTGTGGCTGTTCTGCACACTTTTCAGCAACTGATGAAAAAGGCTGCTTGTATTCGCCTCCGCATTCAAGGATATAAATGCGGCAACGGTAAGTGCTACTCCCCAGTATTTAATAATCAATCACCACCTGATCTAGGGGAATTTGTTCCGCAAAAATAAAGATTTCGCCTCTCAAGTCCCTAAAAACCAAGAGTGTTGCACTGCTGAGCTCTTTTTGCGAATACCGGGCCGGGAGATGGGACGATGGGGGTCTGGAATGTCCGGCGAACGCATGCGCTTCTCTTTAGCGCTGCCCTCAAGCAACTGTCCACAAGCAAGTGCTGACACACCAGAAACCACGCTAGTGTCCGCTACAACCAGGCTTAGCAATAACGAGATTTTGCGAATTGACGCCATCACATTGCTCCGTGATTAGAGTCTAGCGCGATCAGTGAAGTATTCTCCTCGCTGGACTCTGTGACAACGTCATTCCGCAGCATATCCTCCCCAATATATCGCAAAGGGCACCATTTTTGGACGGCAAAAATCCGCCTAGCCCGATACCTTATTAACTCGTGCCATCACAGAGACCATCACCTGATTTCAATGATTTCAAATCCCTGCTCGGCAGTACGCCACTTAAGCCTGAGGTCATACACTGAACCTTCAACTAAAGCATCAACTATAGAGACTTCATCCGAGGAGGCGATGCAGCTAGCATTATCAAGGTTCACGGCATTCGGGTCCGCGATGAAAGGAGAGTCGAAACGCACTACCTCAAACCTAGCTGCGCTCTCCTTCGTCTCACCGAGCGCGTTATGGGCGACAGCAGTGATAGTGTGGGGTCCGGCTGAGAGGCTACTGTAGTTATAGGCTAGCGAAAAGCCGGATTCGCTAGACCCTGCCACGTCTGGAAAAGCGCCACCGACGTCCCCACGCTCCCCTCCATATGGGGCTTCAAATGCCAACACACCATCAACCAAGATCTCGACTTTGGTGATGCCCTCGGAGGCGACTGCCCATCCGCGGAGGTTACCGACACCCGTATGGACTTGCCCCTGCACAGGCTCTTCTAGCGTAACCTTAAGCACGCTGGGATCAACTGGCTGCTCGTCGGCGCTTAAGAGGTCCATGTAAGTGGAGAACGTTTCGTAGTCTGCCGACCCTTGCGAGATCACCTGACCACCGCCATGGCCTAAAGCACCCCTGATCTTTGACAAGAACGTGTTGGCCCGAGCACCTTTTGTGGGGCTGTTCACATAGCGTTCTAACACGCTGTGATTACCCGCGACCGACTTTGTATACCTCAATTCAGTGTAGCTAGCCTGGCCGTCCGATCGATGGCATGCGATGCACTTGGCCTGAACAATTGAGTCGACATCGCTGGCGTAAAACGCCTCTGCGGTCTGACCCGACGCCGTGTTGGCAACGAGTAGCCAGGTGAACCCAGCAATACTCATGAGCCCGCAACATATCGGACTCTGTTTAACCTTCTGAGTCATATCACTCCTTTCTGAGCGAACCTAATTCACATAGGCTAGTGAACGTCTATACGCAGCAACAACCAAAAAGCGCACTGTTTTGTTTGCTTTTTCGCACTGTATCTGAGCGAGGGAATCGCCGCGTTGCGATCGGCGCGTCACTGGACCACCATGTGGCTTGCTTCCATGGATATGGCGAGAATACGACCCTTTGGCACATGACTACGTTGCCACGCCAGAGCAAAGGAGTGACGGACGCGCATGAAATTTAGAAACCGAAAGCATCTAATAAGGGGCATCTGTCTTCTGGCCATGCTGCAGCTAGCTGCGTGCAGTAGCGTTGAGAGGGTCGCCCCCTACGATCGAGGTTACCTTGCTGAAGACGGCATGCAATGGGACACAAACTCTCGCAACGCAAAGCTCAAGGGCCATGTATACACCAGCAAAGAGGCCTCATCTGGTGGCGCAGGCTCGGCCGGAGGCGGCTGTGGCTGTAACTAAAACGGCTAAGCTGACCCAGCTTTCGGCCCCCAGCCCACTGATGAAACGACTGGGCGCGCCCCTTCTGGCACTACCCGCGTACCAGATAGGGACTGCCCTCGCCGACGCGCCGCCAGCTTTTACGGAGGTAGGCCTCCGCTACACCCACTACTCAGAAGACAGCATCGACCAAGACGCTGTCATCTTTGGTGCGATGGATCGTTACGATATTGATGTCACCCAGCTTTGGCTCGAGGCGCCCGTGGGC
>CAJXDE010000096.1 GCA_913052635.1 uncultured Halieaceae bacterium | reverse complement strand
TCAACCCCATGACTACGACTCGATTGAAAACCCTGCTGGCGGCGATATGCATCGGTGGCGGTGCGTCCATTGCGGTCGCGCAGTCCATCGATCCTATCGTTGAGGTCGGCAAGCAGCGCACAGCAGCGGCCAAGGCGTCACAAGCCAAGATTGACCGTCTGGCTGACGAGACCTCCAGCCTGCTGTCTGATTACAAGACAGTAATGAAGCAGGTAGACGGACTGAAGGTCTATAACGCTCGACTGGAGCGACAGATTGCCAATCAGGAGAAGCGCATCCGGGATATCGATGCCTCGATTGCCGAAGCGTCGGTGATTCAGCGGCAGATTCCGCCCCTGGTCACGCGCATGCTCGACGGCCTGGAACAGTTCATAAATCTCGACATGCCGTTTGATCTCGATACCCGACTGGGCAACATCGAGGCGGTGCGCGCCAATATGGACCGCTCCGACGTCACCTCTGCCGAGGCATTCCGTCAGGTGCTGGAGCTTTACTCCATTGAGCTGCAGTACGGCCGCGGTATCGAGGCCTACACCGACACAATTGAGCTGGGTGGCGCTGAGCGTGAAGTGGATATTTTGCGTATTGGCCGCGTCGCGCTGGTTTACCAAAGCACAGATGGCGCCGAGACCGGTGCCTGGAATAAAGACTCCCAAAGCTGGGAAGAGCTGTCAGCTGGCGATTACGCTGCTGCCGTCCGCAAAGGGGTTCGAATCGCCAAGAAGCAGGCGACGATTGAGCTCTTGAGCATGCCTGTATCTGCGCCGGAGGCGAACTGAAATGCGTTCTCAATTGCTGAAAGTATCTGTGATCGTACTGGCGGGCGCGCTGGTTACACCCCTGACCTATTCTCAGGAGGAAGCCGACGCGGAAGCACCGCCCCCCCCAACGCCGCAGGAGATTGCCGCTGAGAACCTCGACCAGCTGCTGAATCTGGTCAAGCAGGGTCAGGCACGTGCGTCATCTGAAAACGCTGCGCGTGAAGCCCGTTTTACCCAGGACAAAGCCAATCAGGCTGCCGCGCTGAAGCGCGCTGAAGAAGAGCGAGCCCGAGAGGAGCGCCGCTCAGCGCGACTCGAGAAGCAGTTTGAACAAAACGAACTGCTGATTGCTGCCAAGCAGGAGCAGTTGCGCGAGCGTCTGGGTACGCTCTCCGAGCTATTCGGCCACCTCACGGCGGCCTCTGGCGACCTGGCATCCAACGTTGAGGTTTCGCTCGTCAGCTCCGAGTATCCCGGCAGAGAAGGTTTCCTCAAGGATTTGATCGCCAAGATGTCCGGCTCTGACCAGCTGCCGAGCATTGAGGAGATCGAACGAGTCTGGTTTGAACTGCTGCGCGAGATCCGTGAGCAGGGTGAAGTCAGCCGGTTCACGGCGCAAGTCGCAACACCTTCTGGTGAGCTCAGCGAGCGCGAGGTGGTGCGAGTCGGTGCCTTCAATATCGTGGATACCGCCGGTAACTACCTCTCATTCAATGTCGACAAGCTGGCAGAGTTGCCCCGTCAGCCTGGCGGTGGCTTCAATTCCCTGGCTCAGGACCTCGCAGGCTCCCAGTCTGGTCTAGCACAGTTCGGTATTGACCCCACTGGTCCGACCGGGGGCTCGTTCCTCGCGGCGATCATTGACAGCCCGACCATCTCTGAGCGTTGGCATCAGGGTGGCTACGTTGGCTATGCCATTACGGCGGTGGGTGCTTTTGCCTTTATTCTGGCTATCTACCGGTTGGTAGTGTTGACTGCAGTGGGCGGCAAGGTTTCCTCGCAGCTCAAGTCGAGTTCTGCCCGTGATGACAACCCGCTGGGGCGCGTGCTCAAGGTCCACGAGACCAACCCCAATATGGATCCTGAGACGCTGGAACTGAAAATGGCCGAGGCCGTACTCAGCGAGACGCCCAAGCTGGAACAGGGTCTGACGCTGCTGAAGATCATTGCGGCAGTCGCGCCGTTGATGGGTCTTCTTGGTACGGTGACCGGTATGATAATTACCTTCCAGGCAATCACCATCTTCGGTGCGGGTGACCCCAAGGCCATGGCAGGCGGTATTTCTTCCGCACTGGTCACCACGGTACTGGGTCTGTTGGTCGCGATCCCGACGGTGTTGCTGCACACGGTGGTTAACGGTCGCTCACAGCGCATCATCCATGTGCTGAACGAGCAGGCCACGGGCATTGTGGCGGAGCACTCCGAGCGCGCGCACAACTGATTGCCCAGGAGGCTAACTGTCGATGGGAATTTTCGAGGTCATTCTTGCCTTTATGGAAAAAGGCGGGAACGTACTGTGGCTGATCGCTGCGCTCGTATTCTTCATGTGGACACTGATCTTCGAGCGGGTGTGGTATTTCACCTCCGTTTGGAAGGCTGATCGCGCTGCGGTTGTCAGTGTCTGGGAAGGGCGTAGCGAGCGCAAATCCTGGAACGCCAAGAAGATCCGTGAGCGTCTGCTATCGGAGAGTCGCGAGCTGATCAATGACAACATGAACGTGATTGCGACCTGTGTGGCGCTGTGCCCGCTACTGGGTCTTCTCGGCACGGTAACGGGCATGATCGAGGTGTTTAACGTGATGGCGGTGACGGGCGGCGGCGACGCCAAATCCATGGCAGGCGGTGTTGAGCGTTCCACTATTCCCACCATGGCGGGCATGGTCGCAGCGTTATCGGGCCTGTTCGCGAATACCTATCTTCAAAGGATTACCAACCGGGAGCAGCAGCTCCTGAAAGATCAATTGACGTCGGATCATTGATCCTATCTCTGGGTTGAGAAAACGATGCGGAAAATAGCAAAAGGACAGGATCAGGGCGGCGCAGAGATCGATTTGACACCAATGCTGGACGTCGTGTTCATCATGCTGATCTTCTTTATTGTGGTGGCGTCCTTCATCAAAGAAGCCGGGGTCGAGGTTAACCGCCCCGATGACAATCAGCCGGATAATCCTGAGGACTCCACCAGTATTCTGGTTGAGGTTGCTTCGGATAACCAAATTTGGATGGAAAACCGCCGTGTGGACATCCGCGCGGTTCGCGCCAACATTCAGCGACTGCTTGCCGAAGACCCTGAAGCACCCGTCACTATTAAGGTGGAGAAAGGCGCTGAGGCCGGGATTGTGGTCGATGTGGCAGATGCCGCCCGCGAATCGGGTGTTGCAGCCGTGAACTGGGCCTCGGATCGGTAAAGGGTAATAGTATGAGTATGCGAGATCAGTCCAGATCGGCCGCAGCGGAAGAAGGCAGCCAAATTGACCTGACACCGATGCTGGACGTCGTGTTCATCATGTTGATTTTCTTCATCGTGACCTCCAGCTTTGTGAAAGAGCCGGGGGTGGAGCTGTTTAAGCCGCAGGCTTCAACGCAGGAATCCTGTGTGCGTGGCACGATTATTTTCGCAGTTGATGCCAATGGCGATATTTTCTACAACAAGAACAAGCTGCCGTTGGATCGCGCATTGCGAACCGCCGAGGCGGCGAAAAAAGAAGCCCCACAGGCAAATATTGTGGTTCAGGTAGATCGGGAAACCCCGGCTTACGTTGTCGAGGACTTGATCGATGTTGTGCGGCCCATTTTGACGGCGCCGCCCTGTATTTCCACGGATGAAGAGGCTTAACGGTTATGGGTAGTTCGGCTCGTGTTGCCGTCAGTGCCGCGCTCGCGGTCCCGGTTGCCATCGCACTATTTTTTATCATGCACAGCCTAGTCAGCCGAGACTTCCAGCAAGAAGACGTCAAGGCTCGCAAGATCGCTGACATCGTGGTCCCGGACAAGACCATCGAGACCAATCTCAATGAGGTAAAGCCTGAAAAGATTGACGATCCTGAAGAGCCGCCACCCGAGCTCGAACCCATCCAGTTCGATACACAGCTCGACATGAATGTGGCCAATACGGCGCCCACGACTGGCATTAACCTCAATCTGAATGCCTCGGGTATGTCCTCTGGAGATGGTGAATACCTTCCTATTGTGAAGGTAGCTCCGATTTATCCGCGACGCGCACAGACTCGGGGCATTTCCGGGTACTGCATTGTTGAGTACACCGTGACAAAAACGGGCTCCATTAGAGATCCGTTTCCGGTTGACTGCCAGCCCAAGGGTATTTTTGAGCGGGCATCGCTGAAGGCCTCGGAGAAGTTCAAGTACAAGCCGCGGGTTGTGGATGGCGAGCCGATCGAAGTGGCAGGCGTTCAGAACAAATTCACTTATGAGCTGGAAAACTGAGATGAGAGGGTTGGCTATGGCGATAGCGTCACTGTGTCGAGTTTCTGCTCTCTCTGTGATTGCGCTCTGCGGTTTGGTGGCAATGGATCAGGCAGCCCCAGGCGTCTTCGTGGCTGAGGTGGTCGCTCAGGACAAGCCCAAGAAAGATACCCGCGAGACTCGCCGCACGCCGGCATTACGCAACAAGGTCTACGAGCGACTCGCAGAGGCACAAACGCTGGCTGAGGCCAAGGATTATGCGGGTGCGGCGGCTATTCTGAACGACATGATTTCCGAAGATGGCAAGCGAGCACTGAATAGCTACGAGCTGGCTAACGTCTACAATCTGCACGCGTTTTTGAGCTACTCCAATGAGGACTATCCCCAGTCGCTGCGCTACTACGAGCAGGTCATTGCACAGCCCGACATTCCGCTGGCGATGGAGATTAACACCCGCTTCACGATTGCACAGCTCTACTTTGTGCAGGAAAGGTGGCAGCAGGGCATCGATGCACTCCTGATGTGGTTCGAGATGAACGAGAAGCCCAATGCGGGCGCTTATGTGTTGCTCGCTCAAGGGTACTATCAGGTCAAGCGATACGATCTGGCGCTGGATAACGTTGAGACTGCGATTGCCATGCACGAGGGCGAGGGAAAGTTGCCCAAAGAGCAGTGGTACAATCTCGCGCGATTCCTCTACTTCGATAAAGAAGATTTTGATTCGGCGCTCGACGTGCTGAATACGCTGATCATCTACTACCCAAAGAAGCAGTACTGGGTGCAGGCCTCACACCTTTATGGCGAGAAGAAAGACGAGCCGCGTCAATTAGCGTTGATGGAGGCCGCCTATGAGCAAGGGTTCCTCGATCGTTCCAGCGAGTTGGTGACCATGGCCTACCTATACCTTAATGCAGAAGCGCCTTATTACGCCGGTGCGGTCATCGAAAAAGGCTTCTCAGACGAGCTCGTCGATGACAAGTCAAAGAATTACGAATTGGCAGGCAGCGCCTGGGCGCAGTCTCGCGAAGTGGCCAAATCGATTCCGATGATGGAAAAGGCGGCCGCCAAGTCTGATGAGGGCGAACTCTACGTCCGGCTGGGTAACGTTTATCTGGACGGCGATCAATTTGCCAAGGCCGCCGACTCCGTCCAAAAGGGCTTGAAAAAGGGTGGCGTGAAACGCCCTGACCAAGCCAGGCTGGTGCTCGGCATGGCGTACTTCAACCTCGGTGAATACGACAAGGCGCGGCGTGCGTTCCGCGATGCCGGCAAAGACGACCGGTCTGCAAAGTATTCCAAGCAGTGGATCGCATACGTCACCAGTGAAGAAGATCGCCAGCGGGAGCTGGAAAAAGATCTCTTCTAGGGGACGTTAGAGAGAAATAAAAAGGGCCCTTACGGGCCTTTTTTGTTTCGGTTGTTACTGCGGAACGACGTTCTCGGCCTGAGGGCCTTTTTGTCCGTCTGTAACTGTGAACTCGACCTTCTGTCCATCTGTTAGGGTTTTGAAGCCATCACCCTGAATAGCGCTGAAGTGAACGAATACATCTGGACCATCTTCTTGTGCGATAAAACCGTAGCCCTTGGTTTCGTTAAACCACTTCACGGTGCCCGTTACTGTTGACATGTTTTTTACTACCTGTGTTGACGATTGCTCATGTGCCCTTGCGGGCTGTTGCGCTTGATGGGAACAAAACCGAAGACCGAAGACTGCAGTGGCTCAGCAAAAAGCGTGCTGGATATCCAGCGCCTTCAGTGTAGCACTCTCGCAAGCCAGCGCAGATGAATTTTTTTGCAAGTAAGGGCCCAAATATGGTCCGGTGTGTGCCTATTCGACGGGCAAAATCTTCATTAAATCGGTTTTGCCGGACTCACCATGGGCGCTGCCCATGGTGAGCAGGATGTAATCTCCGCGAGCTAGATAGCCACCGTCCACCAGAAATTCAATGGTGCGTGCCTCGAGGTCCTGGGGTGCGAAGGCGGTGAAGTCAAAGAACAACGGGATGACCCCACGGCAAAGCGCCAGACGCTGCAGCGTATCGGCTTTGCGGCTCAGGGCAAATATGGGGAGGCCCGAGCTCAGCCGCGACATCATGGTGGGTGTTGTGCCTCGTTCTGTCAGGCACGCGATGCCCCGCATGCGCGGGAAATGATTGGCGCCGTACATCGCCGATAGGGCAATGGTTTCTTGCGCGCTCGAAAACTCTCGGTCGAGGCGATACTTGGAGGTGCGAGCAACGGGATGCTGTTCCGCGCCCAGCGCCGCGTCCGCCATGGCTGTCACGACTTCTAAGGGAAAATCCCCGACCGCGGTTTCGGCGGAGAGCATGACGGCATCCGTGCCATCTAGCACCGCGTTGGCGACATCAAATACTTCTGCGCGGGTCGGCATGGAGTTACTGATCATAGATTCCATCATTTGCGTGGCCGTAATCACCATGCGGTCACGCTTTCGCGTGGTGGAGATTAGATTCTTCTGAATACCGATGAGCTGGGCGTCACCGACCTCGACACCCAAGTCCCCGCGTGCCACCATCACACCATCGGCGGCGTCAATAATGCTGTTCAAGAGCTCTGTATCAGCGACCACTTCGGCCCGTTCTATTTTCGCGATGATGGCAGGGCGTAGGCCTTGATCTGACAGTAGCTTGCGGGCATAGACGATGTCTTCGGCGTTGGAGACGAAGGAGACTGCGACAAAGTCGGGCTCAACGGTCGGCATGGCGCGGATATCGTCGAGGTCTTTCTCGGTTAAGGCGGGCGCTGCCAAGCCACCACCTAGCTTGTTGACGCCTTTACGCGAGCTGAGTCTGCCGCCGATTACGACGGTACAGTCCACGGTTGTCTCGCTGACGTCGTCAACCCGCAGCCGCAGCTTGCCGTCATCTAGGAGCAAAATATCGTCTTGTTCGACACTGGCCGGCAGCGCCTCGTATTCCACTGAAACGCCTCTTTGATCACCCGCGTCTGGCGCGATCGACAAGCTCAGTTGAAAGGGATCGCCTGCCTGGAGCATGACGGAGCCCTCAGCGAAGCCCCCGATACGTATTTTGGGTCCTTGCAGATCGGCCAAGATGCCTACGTAACGTCCATGATGGCCCGCCTGTCGACGGATGTGTTGGGCGACCTGCGCGTGATTAGCTTGTGCCCCGTGGCTGAAATTGAGGCGAAATACATCTACGCCCGCTCCCAGCAAGCGACCAATCATGTCCTGACTCTGGCTCGCGGGCCCAACTGTCGCAACGATTTTTGTGCGGCGTAGCGAGCTGGGGTCCTGAATCCGTTCGGCTGTCACGGGCTTCCCTATTGCTGATTACAGCGGCAGTATCAAACTAGTAAAGTAAAGTATGGCAGGGTCGAAGCGACGAGTGCTATGTCACAATACCGCTCATAGTGGGAGCCATAGCGGCGCGGCGCTACGAGGGCCATTATGCAAGCAGCACCATGATGCATATTACAAATAGTCGACGGCTCAATTCCCCCATCGGGTGTGCCTGCGAATGCACGCTCACGCTGGATATGCGCCACCACTACATGGTCAGCCTGGGCAACGTGACTAAAGTTCAGCTGAAATAGGTCCACCCCCGCGCTGAGTAGCCGACCAATGATGTCCTGACTCTGCCAGACAGCTACCGTCAGGATAGCCGCGTTAATATTTGAGCACGCTGGCGGCTTGGCATCCTATGAATCGGGTAGAGTATGGCAGGATCATGACAACCGGCGCGGTGTCGCAATACCGCACCGAGCACAACCGAAAGCTAAAGTGGTAAGCCACATCAAGACAGCGAGAGTATCGATTGATAATGCCATATGCTGACAACAGAAGCCCTAACCCTCCCATAGGCTATGCGCGCGATTGCACGCTCTCACCAGCGCAGCAGATCGATCTGGTGGCTGAATTTCATGTAAATCGGATTCGCCCGTCGCGAATAGCGTATCGCTTGGGGATCGATCTTGCTCAGGTCGAGGCGTGGTTATCTGGGGAGCAGGACAGTGATCGTTTTCAGGATCTGATCAGGCGCCATCGGCGGCGCAAATACCAAATGCAGCTGAGACGGGCTGCGCAATTTCGCG